>NZ_JAKKRZ010000028.1:0-50093 GCF_025653725.1 Shewanella sp. SM74
CCACCACCTAGGTTCATCCAATCGCGGAAGGCCCGAAGGTCCCCTCCTTTCCCCCGTAGGGCGTATGCGGTATTAGCAGTCGTTTCCAACTGTTATCCCCCTCGACTGGGCAGATCCCTAGGCATTACTCACCCGTCCGCCGCTCGCCACCTCAGRAGTAAACTCCCTTGTGCTGCCGCTCGACTTGCATGTGTTAGGCCTGCCGCCAGCGTTCAATCTGAGCCATGATCAAACTCTTCAATTAAAGTTTTGGTGCTTCCGTCTTGCGACTTCAGCGGCTCAATGAATTCTGATTTTTTGTTTCTAACTAAAGAAACAAACTGTACATATTGCTATGAACACTCATTGTTACATTGATTTAAATTTTTGACTGCCAACCCGAAGGTTAAGCAGTTTCGATTAACTCAACACCTGTGAGTGTCCACACAGATTTGCTTGATAAATTGTTAAAGAGCGTTGACCACACACTGAGTTTTCAGCGGGTCAGGGCTGCGTATTCTACGCATTCCCGTTAGTGCGTCAAGTAGTTTTTTCAACTTTCTCAACACTCATCGTTTAGCTTGCTAACCGATGAACTGCATGGCTTTCTTTGCTTAACTTGCGTTACGCTGTCTGCCGTGTCAGTGGATGCGCATTATAGGGAGATTGAGGAGATAAGTAAGGTTTTTTATCTAATAATTGATAATTCACGCTCAATATTTCAGCAATGGTCTAGTGTAAAAGTAAATAATTCATTACCATATACTTGCTGTTAACAGTTATTTATCAATTTCCCATTCATCAGAGAGCATTCTTATGCAAAAGTCATTTCTTATTGTCTTGATTGTCGCCATTATTGGCGCAGTAGCACTATCTCAGTTCGCAACGCCATTATCAGCTATTGCTTTTGTCGCTGGCGCTATCATTGCAAGTCTTGTTTTTAAATTTGTTCCAGAGACTTCATCATCTCATGCTTCAGAAGAACAATATGTTGGCCCTACTATGACCTTATATGTAGGTAACCTGCCTTATCGTGTTCATGAAGGTGAAGTAAAAGTATTATTTGGCGAATTTGGTCCAGTAAACTCTGTGCGTTTAGTCAGAGATCGTAAGACGGGTCGTCGTAAAGGTTTTGGTTTTGTGGAGATGTCAGAATCAGGCGCTCAGAAAGCCATGGTTAAACTGAATGACTATAGTTTCCAAGAAAGAACCTTAAAAGTAAGAGAAGCAAAAACACAAGATTCGGAAGCTGCCGACCGTACAGGGACAGACGAGTAGCATTACCGCTTAAACTGTTTTGCTTTATTTTGTAATTTAGTTGGTTGTGGTGATTCGTTCGATAGTTGAAAAGCCACAATCAATTAATGTTGTTGTTAACCCTTCGCTGATCCCCACCTTAGTATAGAAAGCTTGCATAACTGACTCCCTTACAGCTTCTCTCTCATCTGTTACTCTGTGCTCTTCCACAATAAGATTCTGTTGCGTTAAAAGAGTGACAACTCGCTTAGCAATAGCAGCGCCAGAATCCATTAGTTTTACGCCCGCACCGAGCACTTGTTGTAATTCAGCTTTGATCATAGGGAAATGAGTGCAACCTAGTACGAGAACATCCAATTGTGCGGCAACGACTGGTGCCAGTAACTGTGCCAATCTATGCATATCCAACATTCCAGTCGCCACTTTTTGTTCTGCCATCATCACTAATTCAGAACAACCAAAGAGTTCGACATGGCAATCATCAGCAAATTGGCTGATGAGTTCATGGGTATAATGACGCTTAACTGTGCCAGGTGTAGCCAAGAGTCCAATACGTTTGCTCTTAGACATTAGAGCGGCGGGTTTAATGGCAGGGACAACACCTACGACAGGGACAGTAAGATGTGCACGTAATGCCGGTAATACAACAGTACTTGCAGTATTGCAGGCAACGACCACTATCATTGCATTGGTACGAGCCACGAGATCGCATACTAATTCGACACAGCCAGAAATTAATACCTGCTCTTCCAACTCACCATAGGGCAACCTAGCGTTGTCGAAAAGATAGCAATAGTCGCTATGGGGCAAACTCTTACGGATTTCAGCCAATACAGATAGGCCACCAATCCCAGAATCAAACACTAATATAGGTCGCGACAAGCGAATCTCCAGTTTCGGATATATAAATAAACTATACAGATTGGACGCATTAACGATTCGATGGCTGCTTTACTGGCGGAATCCAGCCAAATACCATAGAACCATATTCAAGTGCGCGGATTTTCCCATAGCTTTGCGAAAACAGCAAAAGCAAGATACTGGACATTCGTGTCACCTAGTATAATATTTGCGCCCCAATTTACAGCAACGGTGAATCAAACAATGAACTTAGCAGCAATGGACCCTCAGACTTATGATGCGCAGTTAGAACACAAGCGTATCAAGCTAGAACAAGCCTTTGCCCAATTTGAAACACCGAGTGTTGAAGTTTTTGCCTCAGAGCCAGCTAACTACCGTATGCGCGCCGAATTCCGCATCTGGCATGATGGTGACGACTTATACTATTACATGTTCGATAAAGTATTGAATGAGAAAGTACGTTGCGATCAATACTTACCAGCTAGCGTGCTCATCAATCAAATGATGTCGGCCTTAATCGCCGAGCTGAAACCGAATCCGAGTCTAAGGCACAAACTGTTCCAAGTGGATTTTTTGTCGACTTTAAGCGGCGAGATCTTAGTGTCTTTGCTTTATCACAGGCAGCTTGATGACCAATGGCGCGCCGATGCGACTGCACTGAAAGCCAAGTTAAGTAGCCAGTTTAACGTCAATATCATCGGCCGTGCCCGTAAGCAAAAAATCGATTTAGATAAAGACTTTGTGGTTGAGTCATTACAAGTAAATGATAAAACCTTCTTATATAAGCAAATCGAAAACAGCTTTACTCAACCCAATGCCAAAGTTTCCGTAAAAATGCTGGAGTGGGCTATCGATGCGACTCAAAACAGTAAGGGAGACTTACTCGAGCTCTACTGTGGTAATGGCAACTTCTCTATCGCACTGGCGCAAAACTTTAATCGCGTATTGGCCACCGAACTCGCTAAGCCTTCAGTCGATGCGGCGCAATACAATATCGAAGTGAATGGTATTGATAATCTGCAGATTATTCGTATGTCAGCCGAAGACTTTAGCGATGCCATGGCGAAGAAACGCAGCTTTAGACGTTTAGAAGGTATCGATCTTGACAGCTACGTTTGCAACACCATTTTTGTCGACCCACCACGCGCGGGGATTGATCCTGATACGCTGGCGTTAGTCCAAGGTTATGAGCGGATTTTGTATATATCCTGCAACCCAGAAACCTTAAAAGATAACCTGCAACAACTGAACGAAACCCATAAGGTGACCCGCTTTGCCTTGTTTGATCAGTTCCCTTACACAGATCACATGGAAACGGGTGTACTGCTAGAGCGCATTAAGTAAGGATTTATTTCATTACAGACACCCGAGAAAATCTCTCTGGGTACGGGAAGAGTTTTTATGCCCCATAAGCTGACTTCTATTGATACGGCTACAGAGCAATGAAGTAGTTTTTAGCAGCTTAAAATAAGTAAAGGGCAGCCAAATGGCTACCCCTTACTTTTAGCTTCGACCTTTTAGCTTCGACAAAAGTATTCTACTGCCAAAGACCATGGAATGCCTTTTAAGGAATTTATTTGAAGTGCCTAGTGGGCCGATAAACAGTCACACTCAGGGTCCTTTGGCTGCCAGGCCTTTAACAGCGCTTTGGTCATTACATTTTTACTCGACATGCTTGTTCCCCTTGCATTATGAGGCGGTGTTACTGCCCAAAATAATCCCGTTTAGATTCAAAGCCTGCGGCTTGGAGCACAGCTATCACCGGCTTGGGTAAGATGTAGAGCATAAAAAAATCCTCGCCAAAGCAAAAAACTTGCTCTGGGAAATGCTGCTCGGCCAAGCGCACAATGTCACGGTAATAGTTGGCGGTATAGCGCTCAGCAGGGTCAATGAGTTGTACCCTGCCTACCCTGTTATCATCGGCATAAAACTCGGCAAAACCACGACGGGTTTTGTAACTGAACCTGAGCTTGGCTAACTCACACAGCTGCTCCAGCGGCGCGGCAAAGTACTCGTAGGGCTCTTCTAAATCATCGTCGGTGTATTCATCGTAGACAAAGGTGCCAAAGCCAACCTCAGCGCTGCTAGGCAGTGCTCGCAGTACTGAGCATAGGTCGCGGTCAGCGTCCTCTGGGCATGTATAACCGAGTGCTGCCAATTGCGAAAGCAGGGCCACAAGCTCCTCGGGCCAAGGCTCTTTCGGCTTAGGCTCGGGCTCCTCCTCGGGATTGGCGGCTTCTTGCTGTGCATCCCATTCATCCAGGGTCACTGGGTCGCGCTCTGCCTCCTGCCACAATGCCTGCCAACTGGGTGACGCCATGGCAAGTTGTTCGCGCCATAATTCGACCCGTTTAAGATCCTCGGGGGAGACTTGGAGCTCGCCCTGTAAAATCCGCTGGGCGTAAACCATAGGGGCACGGCGTGCAACTCGCATTCTGAGAGGATTATCTGCATTTTGTATCCTTTGTGAGAAGAATTCCTCGGTCAAAAAACCGCCCAAATAGGGCAGGTATTGATGGTAAACCCCATGGGTATAGCGGTTTTTGTTCGCTAAATGTGAGGGGAGCTCATATGCATCCCAAGAAAACCACACATAGGCCCCCTGGTAAAGCTTTAGGCCCCTATTGATATAGAATGCCTCCAACAGTGGTGGCAGCGGGGGACAATGGAAAAAGCGAAATAGCTCGGGCTCACGCCCCATAAACAAATTAATGTCGCAGGTGGCCGGGTCGTAACCCTTTTTGTTAAAATAGAACCTAGTGTCCATCTGAAACCAAGCCTCTCCCCAGGCGGCTTTAAGCGCTGACGGACATTCCTCTGGCGGTATCTGGGAAAATATCCCATTAAAATGCTGGCGCCAGAGCGCAAGGTCGTTACTGGGGTGCCAAGCTAACTGTAATGATAAGTCAACCGAAAACCCGTCGTCGTAGCTAAGCTTACCGTCAAAAAAATACGCTTCTAGACGTTTGTATTTGGCCTTATTAAGCCCTTGGAGGTTGAGGTAGTGTTGCAAGCGCTGCCACTGCTGCTTGCGCATGGCCAACCACACAGGGTCCTTCGGCTGCCAGGCCTTTAACAACGCTTTGGTCATTATGTTTTTACTCGACATGCTTCATTCCCTTGCAATATGAGGCGATGTTACTGCCCAAAATAATCCCGTTTGGATTCAAAGCCTGCGGCTTGGAGCACGGCTATCACTGGCTTGGGTAAGATGTAGAGCATAAAAAAATCCTCGCCAAAGCAAAAAACTTGCTCTGGGAAATGCTGCTCGGCCAAGCGCACAATGTCACGGTAATAGTTGGCGGTGTATCGCTCAGCAGGGTCAATGAGTTGTACCCTGCCTACCCTGTTATCATCGGCATAAAACTCAGCAAAACCACGACGGGTTTTGTAACTGAACCTGAGCTTGGCTAACTCACACAGCTGCTCCAGCGGCGCGGCAAAGTACTCGTAGGGCTCTTCTAAATCATCGTCGGTGTATTCATCGTAGACAAAGGTGCCAAAGCCAACCTCGGCGCTGCCGGGCAGTGCGCGCAGTACTGAGCACAGGTCTCGGTCAGTGTCCTCTGGGCAGGCATAACCGAGTGCTGCCAATTGCGAAAGCAGGGCCACAAGCTCCTCGGGCCAAGGCTCTTTCGGCTTAGGCTCGTGCTCCTCCTCGGGATTGGCGGCTTCTTGCTGTGCATCCCATTCACGGAGGGTCACAGGGTCGCGCTCTGCCTCCTGCCACAATGCCTGCCAGCTTGGCGAGCCTTGAGAAAACTGCTCACACCAAAGCAGAATCCTTTGGAAGTCATCAGGGGAGACTTGGCTTTCTCCTTTCAAGACTCGTTGCGCGAAGATTATCGGATCTCGTAATGATAATCGCGTTCTCGTAATATTCCAGCTTTGACTAAAAATCCAAGAATATTTATCCTCTGTCAGCATACCACTTAAATAAGGAAGACCCTGCTGCTTTACGCCATGAGTATAAAATAGACCTTCAACAATGTGCGCAGGCAAATTATAAACATCGCTTTGAAAGGTAAAGTATACGTCTTGGCATAGTGAGTATCGTCGCTTAACATATTCCGCTTCGAGTACATCAGGCATTGGCTTACGGTAGAAGAAATTGAATAACTCAGGTTCCCTTCCCATAAAAAAGCTGGGATCCGCAATCTCTGGATTAAAGCCAACAAAGGTTAATTCAAACTTGCTATCCATTCTACTTATAGCATTATAAATTTCTTCTTTGACTATCCAATCGGCTAGTTGTGAGACTACGTGGTCAAATTGTTTACGCCAGACTTCAGGGTCATTACTTGGGTGCCACCCCAACTGTAGCAATAAATCTACCGAAAGCTCATCATCGTCTACTAATGTTAATTTACCTGTGAAAAAGTATTCCTGTGCACGCTTAAATTCTGCCTTGGTGAACCAGCTCGTGCAATTGATGTAATTTTCAACCCGCTGCCATTTAAGTTGCCTGGCGGCCATCCAGTCAGGATTTTTAGGGTGCCACTCGCTTCGCATTTCTTTCGTCAGTAGATTTTTAGTTGACATTGGCAGCCCCTTCCATAAGTTCTCTAATATCGTCAAAAAGTGCATTATCTTTAAACTCTTTTAATATGGACCATTCGTTATGCAGGGCGGTCACTCCACCATATTCAGCTTCACAAAGTGCCCGAAGCTTGCTATTCGATAAATCACCGGTGTAATCCTGTATTACCCTTTCTGGAGTACCCGTTGGTGTGGCACAAAGCTCATCCTTAACCCCTTTAATAGCGGCAGCGTCCGGGCCTGATTGCGACTTGCCCGCCTCGCCTTTGGCATGCTTGGGCGGGTAGGTTTTAAAGTCCAAAAAGCGCCAGCTTGGGGTCATCGTATATTTATCAATTGCTACTATTCTTTTTTTGCTGTGAATAAAGTCATTAAAATACTCTCGATGCAGATGCTGGCCGGTTTTGGCGGCGGTCTCAAATGTTGAAAGGTTAAACAGGGTTTTATTTAGCCAAGATTATGGCATCTTTCTATATTTTACATAGCGTTAAATATGGATACGCCTTATAAGCCTAAACAGAATGGCATTAACTCAGGTGTAACACATCAGCTAAACAGGTGAATTCGATTAAGCGAGCAATAAGAATGTTTATGAGAGTTGTATAAAAAAATCCGATGACACGAGGTCATCGGATTTTGATCTTTTGAGCAAGAATTTTCGGCATTAGCCTAGGGCGATTTTTTAGTTAAACCATATCCAAACTACCGATGTTCAACTTTATGTTGTAATGCTTCAGCGCCCTTGGCGACCATGCGCAATTGCATGACTAATTGATCGGCAAGAATTTTGCGGTCAGCCCGTTTCATATCTAATGCTGAAGCGCCGGCATTAAACACCAGTGTCACTAACGCTTCAGCCTGTGCACGGGCTAGCAAGGGGGTTCGCCCCGCTTTGGCTTCGGTATAATGAGCCAATTCAGAAATAAAATGCTCAATTTCGCGGGCAACTGCCGCACGGAATGCTGCCGAGGTTCCAGAGCGTTCATGCAATAAAATACGGAATACGTTTGGATTAGAATCAAGTACTTCCATAAATGTATCAACGGAAATACGGATCACACTGCCACCCACTTCAGCTCGCTGACGGCCTTTACGCATCATCTGCCTTAGGGTTAACCCGCCCTCGTCCACCATAGTAAGACCGAGTTCGTTCATATCTTTAAAATGGCGATAAAAAGATGTCGGCGCGATATTAGCTTCCCGAGCAACCTCTCGCAAACTCAGACTTGAGAAACTGCGCTCAGCACTTAGCTGATTAAAGGCCGCATCGACTAAAGCTCTGCGAGTTTTCTCTTTTTGCTGTGCTCGAATACCCATTCTTAAATCCGCTAACTGAATGTAATAACGCGATAATACCGCTTTTAGGCATTAAACACAGCCCCATCGTCCTTGACCAAACAATATAGCTAAGCTAAATTAGCTTACAGATGTACGCTCAAAAGCGAATTTTGGAAACCTATAATGAAAAAACCCCCTATCATCTGGCTTAATGTCAGTCTGTTTGCCATCACTTTCCTCAGTGCGGTAATTTTAGTTCCATGGCGCGGTATTGTTCATGGCTATGGTGCCAGTGAATGGATCGCTTTTATTGTTTTAGCCTTTGCCAGTGGCCTGTCAATCACCGCAGGTTATCACAGACTCTGGTCACACAAGGCCTATAAAGCCCATCCGGCGGTGCGTTTTATATATGCCCTTGGTGGTGCTTTAGCATTACAAAACAGTGCATTGCACTGGGCATCTGATCACAGAGTCCACCACAAGCACGTAGATGATAACGACAAGGACCCTTACTCAGCCAAAATGGGATTCTGGTACAGCCATATCGGTTGGATGCTGCGTGAGTATCAGTCGCAACGCTATCACGATTATCAAAATGTGCGTGATCTGCAAAATGACCGTATTGTCATGTGGCAACACAAACATTACCTCGCACTCGTGTTGCTAATGAACATTGGGCTGCCTGCACTGCTTGGTTGGCTCAATGGTGACGTGCTATCTATGTTATTGATGGCGGGTTTACTGCGTTTAGTGGTGGTGCATCACTGCACTTTCTTTATCAACTCTTTAGCCCACGTGTGGGGCAGCCAGCCTTATACCGATAAGAATACCGCCCGCGATAATGGCTTCTTGGCCATGTTGACCTACGGTGAGGGCTATCATAATTTCCATCATATTTTCGAAAATGACTATCGTAATGGCATTAAATGGTGGCACTACGATCCAACCAAATGGTTGATTAAGTCATTATCTTGGTTGGGATTAGCTAAGGATTTGCGTACGAGTCCACAGGAACGTATCGAGAGCGCACGCTTACAGATGCAGTTATTACGTACCAAGCGGAAGGTTAATAACCTGCCTAATGCCGATGAAATTATTGAAAAAATCCAAGCAGAGTATGAGTTATTAAAGCTGCACTTAATGGATTACTATCAAGCACAGAAAACCTTGCTTGATGCCAAGCGTAAACAACTTGTCGATCAGCAACTATTGCAACAAGTTGAAGAGCTAAAGGCGCGTTTCTTAGTCCAGCAAAAACATTGGCGCAGCCTGACCGCAACTTATAGCTAAGCCACAATTCTGCCCGAAAGTCATACGGCCACCTTGCATGGTGGCCGTATCTGATTATGATGATGCCTTAATCACTTAAATAGGCTGTTGAGATCATGTCAGATTCCCCAGTTACACTCCCAGAATCAATCAAGCTAACAGAATATAGTCATGGCGCAGGTTGTGGCTGCAAAATATCCCCTAAAGTGCTCAGCACTATCTTAGCCTCGCAATTACCTGTATTTACCGATCCAAATCTGCTGGTTGGCAATCAGAGCCGCGACGATGCTGCAGTGTACAAACTCAATGATGACATAGGCATCATTAGCACTACCGATTTTTTTATGCCAATTGTTGACGATCCATTCACCTTCGGTCGTATCGCAGCAACCAATGCGATCAGCGATATTTATGCCATGGGCGGCACGCCTATTATGGCGATTGCAATTTTAGGTTGGCCAATCAATAAACTACCCGCAGAAATCGCACAGCAAGTGGTCGATGGCGGCAGACAAGCCTGCATGGAAGCGGGGATCATGCTAGCCGGTGGTCATAGCATAGACGCACCCGAACCTATTTTTGGCCTCGCGGTTACCGGACAAATTGCCTTAAGTGATTTAAAACAGAATGATACCGCTAAAGCCGGCGATCGTTTATATCTCACTAAACCTATCGGCATTGGTATTTTAACCACAGCGCAAAAACAGAAAAAACTCCGCGATGAAGATAGTCTCATTGCGGTCAATGCTATGTGTCAACTCAATACTATAGGCGCGACCATTGCAAAAATTAGCGGTGTAAATGCCCTGACCGATGTCACAAGTTTTGGACTGGCGGGACACTTACTCGAAATGTGCCAAGGCGCCAACCTCACTGCGAAGCTTAAATTTGATGCAGTGCCATTGTTACCACGCGCCTTAGATTATTTGGCTTTAGGTTGTGTTCCTGGTGGGACTCACCGTAATTACGATAGTTATGGCGAGCATCTCCCTGAACTCAGCGAGCATCAAAAAGCGATACTGTGCGATCCGCAAACCAGTGGTGGCCTGTTAGTTGCCGTCTCGGCCGCAGCTGAAGCGGAATTAATCGCCCTACTCGATGCGAACCACATAACCCCAATCTGCATTGGGTCACTGGAAACACCGACCACTGCAGCGAATGTGGTGTTGTGCTGATGCCAAGCGCTATTGTAGCCGCAGAGCAATATAGGGAGATCTTTCTCAATCAACATCCGATGATGGATGTGCGAGCGCCCATAGAGTTCACTCGGGGCGCGTTTCCCAACTCGACCAACTTACCCTTGATGCTGGATAGTGAAAGGGAAAAAGTCGGTACTTGTTATAAGCAATTTGGTCAGCAAGCCGCGATTGCACTAGGCCACTCACTGGTGAATGGTTCCATCAAGCAACAGAGAATCGAGGCTTGGGCTAGCTATGTTAAAGCCAATCCTAATGCTTACCTTTATTGCTTTCGCGGCGGCCTGCGCTCACAACTCACTCAGCAATGGCTTAAAGAAGCGGGTATCGAAGTCCCTTATATTCAGGGTGGCTATAAGGCCATGCGCCAATATCTGATTGGCGTGATTGAAGCGGCACCGACTCAACAGCCGTTATTGAGTTTGAGCGGGATGACGGGCTGCGGTAAAACCGATTTTCTACTACAGCGTAAAGAAGCGGTTGATCTTGAAGGAATCGCTAATCACAGAGGCTCTAGTTTTGGAAAGAATATCGACCCACAGCCAACGCAGATTAACTTTGAAAATCAACTCGCCATTGCCTTGCTACAGCACCAAACAAGTGGCACGGCGTGTTTACTGCTCGAAGATGAAAGCTTCCTGATTGGGCGTTCGGCGCTGCCGCAGACATTTTACAATGCCATGCAAGCCGCTAATGTTTTAGTGCTAGAAGAGTCGGATGATGCGAGGCTCGAACGCTTACGCTATGAATATGTGCATAAAATGTATAGCGGCTTCTGTGAGCGCCTAGGGCCGGAAGCAGGTTTTGCGGCTTTCAGTGAATATCTATTACAGAGTTTAGTGAGCATTCGCAAACGTCTAGGCGGAAAACAACATCAAGAACTGCAAGATTTGATGCAACAAGCCCTCGATCAACAAATCAACCAGAATGATACTTCGCTGCACTTAGTCTGGATAAACCTGTTATTGCACAAGTATTACGATCCTATGTATCAATACCAATTACAGAAAAAGTCTGAACGTGTACTCTTTAAAGGTTCGCACCAAGCGATGCATGAGTGGCTGGATAGCTATCAAACACGATAAATCGCCACCCTAAAATAAAATAACCGCGAACATTTGCTTCGCGGTTATCACTTCACTTTATTTCATACCTTAACGAATTTATGACTTGCCCAGCAGGCTCGCCACTTGGACTCTCAAAGATTCCTTATTCGCAAGCTTACCATCGACGGCATCCGTTAAATCCACCGACACCCTTGACCAAAAACGCTTGGGCATTTTAGCCAAGGCATGTCCGCCCTTGTGACTAAAGTAAGAACCCCATAATCCGTGCAATGCCATAGGAATGACTGGCACAGGATCTCTGGCCAAAATCTTATCAATTCCGGGACGAAAATCGCCAAGCTCACCGTCAGGTGTGAGTCGACCCTCAGGGAAAATACATACCAACTCGTCATTGGCGAGCGCTTCATGAATCGCCTCGAAGGCACGATTATAGGTCTCTTCACTTTGCTTAGGCGAACAGATAGGGATCACACCTGCATGGCGGAACAAATACTTCAACAGAGGAATTTCGCTGATGGATTTATCCATCACAAAGCGGATTGGCCGTGTCGACGCTCCCATAATAATCAATGCATCCACATAACTCACATGGTTACAGACTATGATGCCAGCCCCTTCCTTTGGAATTTTCTCTCGGCCTGTAACTGTCACTCGATACATAACATGACTGAGTAAGTAACTGATAAATCGTTGTGTAAATTCTGGTACTTGTGAATAAACATAGAGCGCGACTACAGCATTCATCACGGCGAGTAGCAGAAATAGCTGTGGAATAGTCCAACCTGCAACGCCCAGCAACAGCATAGATAACAGTGCCGAAACCACCATAAACAATGAGTTCATAATGTTATTGGCAGCAATCGCCTGAGCACATTCGCCCTTAGGCGAACGAGATTGAATAAACGCATACAGGGGGACGATAAACAAGCCACCGCTAACGCCAATCATAAAGAAATCCAGCATCACCCGATAATGTTGCGACTCGGCAATAAAGGCCTTTAATCCATAGACAAAACCAGCATCCACTGGCGCAGGTGGAATAGCCCAAAGCAAATCGACACCAAAGATAGTTAATCCCAATACCCCAAATGGCAGCAAACCGAGTTCCACATGGCCGTAGGAGAAACGTTCACAAACGAAGGAGCCAACAGCAATCCCGATGGAAAACATGCCTAATAATAATGACACCACAGTCGCACCAGAATGCAAATGCAGCTTAGCAAAGTTAGGAAACTGAGTCAGATAGGTCGCACCTAAAAACCAAAACCAACTGATCGCGAGGATAGCCATCCAGATTGAAGGCGTTTGACGGGCTTTTTTGATGCTACGCCAAGTGCCCGATAACGGCCTGAAACGTATTTTTTCAATGACGCCCTGCGGGGGTAATGCAGGAATCGCTCGGCTCGATAAATATCCTGCAAAGGCTAATACAGCAACAGTAATCGCCGACCAAAGCGTACCGTTTTCATCAGAAACCAAGATCCCCGCACTCAAAGTGCCCACCAGAATAGAGAGAAAAGTGCCCATTTCAACCCAAGCGTTGCCTGTGACTAACTCGTCCTCTTTCAACGCTTGGGGTAACAAGGAATATTTAACAGGACCGAAGTATGCAGACTGACTACCCGTTAAAAATAACAGTAATAACATCATCATGTAGCTCTCGCTCAGAATCGCAATCGCGGCGCTAAACATGATGATGACTTCGAGTAGTTTCAATCGACGAATGAGTTTAGCCTTATCCATATTATCGGCGACAACACCCGCATGGGCCGAAAAGAGGAAAAATGGCAAAATGAACACCCCAGCCGCCAAGTTCACAAACATATCGACACTTATGGGTAGGTCTTTCACTTGGCTAAAGGTCACTAATAACAGCAACACATTTTTATAGATGTTGTCATTCAATGCGCCTAAGCACTGAGTCGCAAAATAGGGTAAAAAACGTTTTGTTAGCAGCATGATAGTTCCTTCTGGTAACCCATTCCTTGTAAATACGCTTGTACGTGACTCTCGAGTAAATCCTGCAGTGATAATGACTCAGCGAAGAGCTTATTATCGAGTGACAGAGAGGTCAGCCCATGAATTCCCCCCCATAATACCCGGCTCATACTGAGATGCTGTGTCTGCGTAACTTCGGGAAATAGTTGCGCCAATTCACACTCAATCAGAGTAAATAACCCCGCTATCAATTGCCCTTGCGATTCAGGCAAGGGTTCAGAATCGAGTAATTGCAGCTCAAAAACCAGCTTGAAAGCTTGGCGCTGCTCATGGGCGAATTGACTATACTCCCACGCCATTGCAATAATTTTACCTAAACTGTCGGCCGCACGAACACACGTCAATCGGTCGTGCAAAGTCCTAAGCGTTGACTCAGAAACCGCCAGTAATAAATAGTTGTAGCTACCGAAAATATTGATCAAGGTACTAGGGACATAACCAATTTGGCTGGCCACTTTGCGTAAGCTGAGCCCTATGGCACCTTGATCTATCAGTAACTCAGTTGCCGCTTGTATTGCCATCGCGCGAATTTCATCATGGCTGTGTTCTTTTCGTCTGGCCATAGGTCTCATCCCCTGTTGAATAGCAAGAGACTAACAGCAGTTAAAATAAAAAACAACGTTCAAAATAAGTTTATTTTACGTACAGAAGAGGGTAAATAATGAAGGATATTATTGAAGATGATGGATAAAGATAGGCACTCGAATTAGACTCCCTCAGCAAGCCGAACTGGATCCGTGGGATGACATCACCTAAAAGAGCATAAAAAACGGCGCGCTCAGTCAGCACACCGTCCATTATTTTGATTTAAAAATCATTCTTAATTCAAAGGTGATTTTTATTTGAGGATAATCTTTGGTTCAAAGATAAGCCCGCGATTTAAGGCCTGCGATAAGTCATCACAACCCTATCTGCGCCATCGCCCAAATAATCGGCCTCAAAAGTTGAATCAATGAAACCTAAATGCTGATATAAGCCATGGGCAGGGTTACTCGGATCAACGGTTAAACACACCCGCTCAACTGACACGGGCAACTCGGCTAAACATTGTTGCATCAAACGCTTGCCGAATCCCTTCCCGCGAGCATTTTCACTCACTGCGACAGATAATATCCACATGCAGTTAGGATCACTACTCTGGGCACTGAGCAAATAGCCTTGTAGCTGATTATCAGCATCCACGGCCACTAAAAATTGCTCTGGCCAACAATCAAATCCCTGACGGAAGAAAAAATCGGGATAGCTGTGCTCGCCAAAAATGGCCTGTTCGAGCTGATAAACTGCTAATAACTCTGACTTTAATACCGGACGTATAGACTGCATTTGAAAATCATTCACCTATTAAAATCTTATCCCACTCTAAGTTGGGTGCGCCAACTACGATGAAGTTAGGGTTCTCTAAGCTCTCGCGCTCATTGTAGGTTAACGGTTGCAGCTCAGTATCCATCAACTGTCCACCCGCTTCCTCGACGATAATTTGCGCAGCTCCCGTGTCCCACTCACCCGTTGGTCCGACTCGTACATAACAATCAGCACGACCTTCCGCGACGAGGCAGCTCTTCAACGCTGCGCCCCCCATAACGACTAACTCGCAGTGTTTGGGATGGTTGAATAGGGTCAACACAGATTGAGGGTCCTGACGGCGACTTACGGCCAATCTTAGGGATACCTTTTCACGGTGCTCAATTTGGCGACTGCTAATACGCACTTCTTGTTTATCCGTGCGTTTGTACGCCCCTAAACCAGCAATAGCGTAATAACACACTTGCGTCATCGGCACATAAACTATACCCATCACGGGACGATTGTGTTCCACCAGCGCAATAATGACTGAAAAATCACCACTGCCGGCGATAAACTCCCCCGTACCATCGAGCGGATCCACCAACCAATAGCGCTTCCAAGATTCACGCACACTCAACGGAATGTCAGCGGCTTCTTCAGATAACACAGGAATATCAGGCGTTAAGGCGGTTAATCGGTCACAAATGATCTTGTTCGCCGCTAAATCTGCGGAAGTGACAGGGGTATTGTCAGACTTCATTTCTCGCTCAAAATTACCTTTGAGATAAATGTCACGGATAGTTATCCCTGCATCGGTCGCAATCGCAATAACTTCGTCGATCAACTCTTCTGGCTTCATAACAACTCCAATCGCCTGCTGAGCGAATGTTTTGCAAGCGTGCAAACTCTGAACGCTTAAAAGGAAAAAGATTATTTAAGTTATATACCCAAGCTACCTGAAGATACGAGTTTCAGAGCGCCTTGGGTGCTTCAATTCAAGGCGCATCAATGACAGAATGTCGGCCACCTTTTAAATTGATGCAACACCGAAGTGGAGTGCCCTAGGCGCTCCGTCCCGGCGGGTTTTAACGCACTTTATGCTGTGTTGGTTATTTTTAACTTAGCCCGCTAGGTCTGCAAATAACCGCCTTGCCTAAAGTGCGTTAAACTCCCGCTGAATCCTGCATCTTCAGGTTGTTTGGGTATAAATATTTTTGCGCCAAAAACAACGCGCTCACACTACGGGATTCAGAAAAATCGACATCATCGAGCAAGGCTTCCCAATCGGCGAGCGCCCAAGGCACCACATCAATTGGCTCAGGCTCATCACCTTCAAGGCGACTCTCATACAGATCTTCTGCAAGAAAAATTTGCATCTTACTAGAGAAATAACCCGGAGCTAGGCTGAGTTCTTTCAGTAAGGTGAGCTTATTCGATCCAAAGCCAATTTCTTCCTGTAATTCACGGTTAGCAGCTTCTATTGCTGTCTCACCGGGATCGATCAAACCTTTTGGGAAACCGAGTTCGTAATTATCAGTTCCTGCAGCATATTCGCGTGCCAGTAGCATTTTCCCTTGATGAATAGGCACTATCATCACAGCGCCACGACTACCGCCTTTCATGCGCTCATATTGGCGCTCTACACCATTGGAGAACTTAAGATGCACTTGCTCAATTTGAAATAATCGGCTTCTCGCGACAACTTCGGTATGCAATATTTCCGGCTTATTCTGCCGTTGCGACATAACTGCCTCTGGATAAAAAAGCGATAAATTAAATAAGGTAAGTGACAATCTTACTATCCTGTCTTTAATCTACAACCTGAATTTATTATATGCTCCTAATGGTAAGCCACAAATCCTTTGCGATATGCATCACAAACCCAGCTCAGCCTTAAGTGAACACCTTCAAAATATTCTCAAATACGATGTTTTATTGGATAGTAAAAAGGGGCGAATGCCCCTTTTGATATGCTAACGCTTAAAATTGATATCGTAGATTGAGCTGGTAACTGAGGAAATCATTAGGCTCGATATCCACATATTGATATCCCAAACCTACAGACCATGACTCACTAAATTGATAGCTAAAACGCACGCCCGCATACCAATCTGTACCATCAAGCTCTGTAGTTAAACGGCTATTGCCCATAGTGCTACTGATATCCGCTTGCCACCTAAACAACCCGATGGGTACTTCAAACCGCCAAGATTCATGTTGGAGTAAAGTGAAACGTAATCCCAGCATGACACCATCGGCCAGAACTGGCGTCACGGCTTTGACCTGCTCATGATATTGCTCAGGGGTGAGACTTGCGCCCTCAATCCTCGCAGTCCCATTACCAAAGTCGGCATAGCCTAATTCGATGGCAAAATAGGGAGTCCATTGATAACCGATACTCACACCCAAAGCAGTATCGTTATCATCAACCGATGTTACAAAGCCTGTCCCCGCTTGTGGCTGTAGATCTCGCCTGCTGCTATCAACCTGAGCTTGCCCGACAAATCCCTCGACATACCAGTTATCAGCCGCATTTGCTTGATTAACGGAGCCTGCGAGCAACAAAGCGCCCAAGACTAATTTATGTAATTCCTTACGGCGAATTAACCCCATTGTAAGAATCAAACCTAATGCCCATAAGGACATACTGCCTCCACCCGACTTGTTATCTATCACCACATCTTGGTATGCCTTAACTGTGATTAACGCTTGCCCAGTTGCTTCGCCGCCCAATCCATCACTAATCTGATAACTCACAGTATCTACTCCATCAAATCCAGTTTTAGGGATATAACGTAGTTTATTAGACTCAACAGAAACCATTCCTTGCTGCGCGGTTGCGCTGACTAAGGTTAAAACGTTGCCATCGGGATCACTGTCATTACTCAACACATCGAGTAACAAGCTCGTTCTGTCATCTATGGCAGCACTATCGTTCACTGTCGTAGGTGCTGTATTGCCATTAACAATCACAGTCAACTCACTACTCGCAGTACCACCTTTACCATCGGTAATACTATACACCAGCACATCTGTACCGATGAAATCGGTTGCTGGCGTGTAACTTAACTGCTGATTAGCCAAGATAACTACAGTTCCGAACTCGCTGGTGACTTGCGTTACCGTCAAGGCATCACCATCGCTATCCGTATCATTGGCGAGCACATCGACATCGAGACTCTGATTCCAAGGTAAAGATGCCGTATCTGAGTTCGCCACAGGTAAATGGTTACCATTGAGTATCACTGACACGCCACTTGGGTCGACAATGGTTCGGTTAGCGACGCCATCGTCATCGTTTGGTCCACCATCTTCTATGGTTAACTGCACACACCAATGGCCTTCAGTTAATCCAGAAGTCCAACGATTATCTCCAGGAGGGGGGCAGAAACCACGTTCGCCTTCACTACTGGCGACACTATTGCGCGCATCAATCACAAAATCCTTCCAACCATTTTGGGCTTGATACTTACGATATACCGCATTGGCAGGAACTGGCGAACGTTGTGGTATCACCAGACTGTAACTCTGCCCTTGTTGCGGTAGCCCTGTAGCAATGAAGTCAAAAACCCCCCCCACATTAGCCGCGATACTGTCTTCAGGAACCAGATTAGGTAATAGTTGAATACCACTTTGCTCTTGCATCAGTGCAATATTACCTAAGCGTAAGCACACGCCCGCTTGCCCCTCTGCCAAGAAGTATACAGGCTGCAACTCATCTTCAGGCATCACGTTACACTCATTGATTGCATCCAAGTAATCTGGAATGCCATCGCGGTCTGTATCGGTAAATCCCTCTTGGTTATCAGGGACCAAATCACCGTCGGTATCAGTCCCAGTCAGAGCCGGCAGAGATGGGCGCACAACAATATAAACTTTCTCTGTGGTAGACAGCGCGGGTAAACCGCTATCCGTCACAGTCAGGCTTACAGGATAAATGCCCGGCAAGACCTCTGTCGGCAAGAAGAACATCCCAGCATCATCGGACTGCAAGTTCAGCGCGCCACTCGACCATACAGATGTCAAAGTATCGTTCATGTTGGCATCGCTAATCTGCGCATGAATATGAACCTCGCCACCATTTTGTGCCACGATCAACTGACGTTCACCCGCTTGAGTCACCTCAAGAGTCACACTCGGGGCAATGTTAGCCTCAGTGATCGACACTTGTGTTTGCTTCTTACTGCCTAAATTCAAACTTGGATCTAGGCTGATCAACACCTCTTCTTCAGCCTCAACTTCCCCATCCTCTATGGTTCTAAAGTGAATATGGGCCAATGTACCTGAAGTAATCTCCACTACCGCATCGACTAAGTCATGATCATTGCTGTCCGCGGAACCTGCAACCGTATAAGGAACTGATATTGGATACTCAGGCGCTACACCGTTTAAGTGAATACTAACAACAACCTCATTACCCTCACCCACGACTTGATCTTTACTCAAGGAAATTAATGGATGCACTTTTACTTTCTGAGCCTTAGTCGCTTTGTTGCCATCACGATCTACGGCTTGCCAGTAAGCAAGATAACTACCAGGGGCAAAGAATAAACGCTTATCGACCAAAGAAACGGGCAGTGGATGACCATTACGATCAACGGCCTTCGCAAACCCTAGATCCACTCGAGTGAACAAGCCTGTTGCATTAACTTCAACATCACTAGGTACAGTAATAACAGGTAAATTGTCAGCCTCCCCACCTTCTACCAGTAAGTTGACTTTTGCACTTGCGCGCCCTTTCTGACCATCACTAATGGTATAACGAAGTGCGACCGGACCAACATAAGCTGCAGGGGCAGTAAATATGAGTCCATCAGCAGTAATCTGCACACTACCTATGTCTGCCGCCGCGCCATCGATAGTCAAAGTATCACCGTCCACATCAACATCATTCTCTAGCGCAGGTAGTGTGTATTTATCATCCGCGGTGCTGGCTAGAGTGTAATTATCATCGACAGCTTGTGGGTCATCATTCACTGGCGTGACATTCATGGTGATAGTTGCAGGCTCAGAACTCAGTTCAGCATCCTTAGCAATAAAGCTTATCTGATCTGCACCGTTGAAATCTTTCTCCGGTGTGTATAACCACACAGTTCCATGCTGCTCCAAAGTGCCCGACTCAGGTTGGCTCACCACTTCATAGGTAAGAGGATCACTATCTGCATCCTCCCCAGTAAGCGTGATCATCACAGAGCTATCTTCCTCTAAGGTCACACTTGCACTCGTCGCAACAGGCGCATCGTTAACGTTAGTCACTGTAATGCTAAAAGACTGCTCAGCCGTTAAGCCATCCGTGTCCGTCACACGTAAGGTGACCGCGTGACTGCCCACATCAGCATTGCCAGGCGTGCCACTGAGTAACCCCGTCACCGCATTGAAACTCAACCAGCTTGGTATCGTCACCGCACTAAATGTCAGTACGTCGTCCACATCCGCATCGCTGGCAGTAAAAGTGTAGCTATAAGCCACAGCCTCAGTCGCTACTGTTATGGCTGTTGAGCTAATCGTCGGTGCATCATTGACGTCCACCACACTTAAATTAAATGCGGGTAAACTCGCAGACAACGTTCCATCTGAAACACTAATGATAATACCGTTTGTCATACCCACATCTTGATTAGACGGTGTACCTGACAGAGTGCCTGTTGTAGCATTAAACGTCGCCCATACTGGTTTATTAAGGATGCTAAAGCTTAGTGTATCTCCGGGGGAATCAGACGCTGTAGGCGTAAACAGATACGAAGCACCTTGGTTAATGGTTAATATGGGTGAGCCTGCAATCGTGGGCACAGAATTGGACGGTTGAGGTGTCACACTGTTTGATGCCGCAGAAACAACACTTGTCCCTACAGCATTAGTTGCTGTAACGGTAAAGGTGTATGCAGTACCATTCGTCAAGCCTGAAAACGTGATAGGCGAAGCAGCTCCACTCACTGTTGCGCCCCCAGGACTCGCTATCACGGCATAGCTCGTAATTGCAGAACCACCGTTAGAAATTGGAGCTGTAAACGAAACAGACGCTGAACTCTCACCCGCGACCGCAGTAACAGCGGTGGGCGAGCCAGGCTGTACAGGATTAACCGCAAAGGTTCTGCTCACCTGTGTAGCAGGTAAATAGCTACTATTACCTGCTTGATCTGCATTAATAGTACAGCTACCTGCCGTCACAAAGGTCAGCGCACCACCGGAGGTAATAGTACAAACGCCCGTAGTGGATGAAGTAAAGACAGGTGTTAAGCCTGAATCTGACGTTGCCGTCAGCGTTGGGCTGGTACCAAAAGTTTGTGCATTCGGATTCGCAAAAGTGATGGTCTGAATGGCAGCCGGAGTAATCGAGTTGGATGCGGCCGATGCAGAGCCAGTACCCGCCACATTATCGGCAGTGACGGTAAAGGTGTAAGCCACACCATTGGTTAAACCTGTCACCACAATCGGAGATGAACCACCGTGTACTGGAACGACATCCGCCGGGTTTACCGTCACGGTATAACCGGTAATCGCCGAGCCACCAATATTCACTGGGGCAACAAAGGCAACACTGGCCTGGGTATCACCGGCGATTGCAGTCCCTATGGTTGGTGCACCGGGAACTACGGGGCTAACGCTGAAAGATTGGCTCACCTGCGGTGCAGCCAGGAAAGACAAATCGCCCGCCTGATCCGCATTGACCGTACAGGTTCCTGTCGTTATAAAGGTCAACACACCGCCACTGGTAATAGTACAAACACTGGTGGTAGATGAGGTGAAAGTGACAACATAACCACCACCTGCCGATGAGCTTGCGGTCAGCGTTGGCGAAGTACCAAAGTTCCGTGTTCCTGGATTAGCAAAGGTAATCGTCTGTGGTGATGCCGGAATGATCGAGTTGGAAGCTGCCGATGCTGCACCCGTCCCCGCCGAGTTGGTCGCGGTCACTGTAAAGGTATAGGCCACTCCGTTAGTCAACCCCGTTACAGTAATCGGCGAACTTGATCCTGTACCAGTTGCACCGCCGGAGTTAGCGGTGACTGTGTAGCCTCCGGCAAGGATCGGTGCGCCGCCAGTGCTTACCGGTGCCGAAAAGGTCACAGTGGCCTGAGTATCACCAGCAGTTGCAGAACCAATCGTTGGGGCACCGGGAACTATCGCATTCACAGTAAAAGTTTCGGTTGCAGTAGTGGCTGCATTGGTAGCCGAGTCACCCGCCTGATCTGCATCAATGGTACAGCTACCCGCTGTTACGAAGGTCAGTGCACCGCCGCTGGTGATAGTACAAACACCAGTGGTGGACGAGCTGAAAGTGACAGTTAAATTATCAGTTCCTGTGGCAGAGTCTGCTGTCGCTGTAAGGGTTGGCGTAGTACCAAAGTTTTGTGCACCGGGGTTAGGAAAAGTAATGGTTTGATTGCCTTTAGGAGTTGCAGAGTTGGAAGCGCCGGAAGCAACGCTGGTGCCCACTCCGTTCGTTGCAGTCACTGTAAAAGTATAAGCAGTGCCGTTATCCAATCCTGTTACTGTTGCAGTACAGGCCGCAGGTCCAGCACAGGTACCAAATGCGCCATCTGGGCTTGCCGTAGCGGTATAGGTGGTAATCGCCGAACCGCCGTTATTAGCCGGAGCGCTAAAGGTTACACTTGCCTGGGCATTACCCGCTGTGGCTGTGCCTATGGTTGGAGCATCGGGAGCAGAAACGGCATTGCTTGCAGTTATACCATTCCCCGTTAAATCCGCCACAACAACGGCAGCATCTGCACCTGCCGCCCAGTCTTCGGCAGCGGCAAGATTATAAGTTGTACCACCGATTGAGCTGGTGCCATTCTTATTCAATAGCAAGTTGATCGCGTTCCGGTCGGTCGCACTGAGTGCCAATGTAAAGCTGGTGCCCGAGGTGATTTCCACATTGCCGGTATCGGTCAGAGTATGAGTGCTTCCACCTTGGCCAGTCAGCGTGAATTTATTGGCAACTATGTCGTTGGTGGCACCATTTGATTTCAACAATCCGGTACTCGTTACCACCAGCGCACCAGTCGATGCGTTGTACGTGGCACTGGTAATGGCGGGTACGGCCACATTGCTCACTGTAATACCATTGCCCGTTGTATCGGCAATCGTAACTGCCGCATCGGCGCCGGCATTCCAATCTTCAGCGGCAGCCAGGTTATAGGTGGATATATCCGTAGAAATGGTGCCATTTTTATTCATAATCAGGTTGGCACCCGCTCTATCTGTAGCACTCAGTATCATTGTAAAACTGGTGCCGGAAGTCACTTCCACATTCGCTGTATCAGTCAGAGTCCAAGTGCTGCCACCTTCGCCAGTCAGCGTAAATTTATTGGCAATAATATCGTTGGTTGCACCACTGCGTGATTTCAGGTTAGTGCCAGTAATGACTAATGTGCCTGTACTGGCATCGTAGGTAGCGGATGTAACTGTGGGTGCAAAAACAGTCGCCGTTATGCCGTTACCTGTTAGATCCGCAGTGGCCGCCGAGTCTGCAATAAAACCCGCCGCACCAGCGAGGTTATACGTAGAACCACCAGTGGAGCTGGTGCCATTTTTATTGACGATTAAATTCGCTGCCGCGCGATCAGTCGCGCTGAGTGTCAGAGTGAAACTGGTAACAGAAGAAATCTCTACATCGGCCGTATCAGTTAGCGTGTAGGTAATGCCTCCTTCGCCGGTGAGGGTAAGTTTGTTGGCAACTACATCATTGGTTGCACCGCCAGTTACGGTGAAATTAGCGCCAGTAACTACCAAAGCGCCAGTGGAGGCGTCGTAGGTGGCAGAGGTGATGGTGGGTGCGGGAATTACTGCTGGACTGAAATCAATATCATCAATATCAATATCTAAATCTGATCCAGAAATACGGACCTCATCAATGTATTCCCAACTGGTATTAGCGGACACATTAAAGGTACCGAAAAAGGTGCCACCCAAATTATACGTAGTGCTAATCACTTCCGAGTTATCACGGTAACCTTTTATAGTGAGATTAGTAGTACCACCAAGGCCAGTAGATACCGCAAAAGTGTTGAGCTTAAACTCATCACCGTCGCTGGTTTTAAAGCCAACAACCGTTGAAGAATTTGGGCCCGAACTCCGGTAACCCAAGGCAAATTCTGCACCAGTGGCAATATCGCCATCATTAACTATCTGAATTTGGGCAACGTCGTTGTTGCTGTAGGTAATCCCATCAATAGTGACGGAGTTGCTTCCCTTGTTACCAACTGATTGGGCATTAAAATTTTGATCTATTGGGGTAACGGCATAAGCACAGGGAATCACCATTGCCAATGCAGCACCAAAAAGCAGTGAGCGCCATTTCAAGAGATTTGTTTTGGCGAAGGCCGCTTTTATTTGTTTTACGCTGTTGGAGGTGATCCACCACATGATATTTCCCCGGTAATCGTTAGAGGTGTTTAAATTTATTAATGATTTATTAGGCACTGAATCCAAATTTCTACCTCAAATGGGGCGCTTCCCTTGCGCGCCCATTTCATTTCGAACTTATGATCTACATCGCTTGGTATTACTCATGCAAAACTAATTACGTGATGGATAAATCCCTTCAAGCGCGATAATAAAATTCATACCCAAATAAGGATTGCGAATTGGAACGGGCAAGTTACTACCTACCGGAGTGACAGTAACAGCCGCTGCAAAAGGTTTGAGCGTTACATCGGGAGTATCCGCAGCGTATAAAGTACCTGCACGTCCCGCAGCCGCCACCGGCCCAAGGTTGAGATTTGCAGCTGGTACACCCACTGCTGCTGTGCTGGCCGCAATGGCAGGGATCGCCACATTCACAGCCACTGTTGGTGCATGGCTAGGTAATTGGCCAGTTGTGAGGGAGACGTTCTCTGTGCCTGACACTTGACCCAATGTGATGTGAGTTAAACCACCACCTGTACCCGTACCTACAGGGCTGCGGCTTTGCAGGTTAGGTAGTGCAAAGGTTGTCACCCCATCACCACCATAATTAGTCCCCAATAATGAGAACAAAGCAGAGTTGCTGGAAATTGCCAGCAACTGGCCATTACAAAAGGCCCAACCACGGGGAGCGAAATTCCCAGCGAACATAGAAATTTGACCGATAAATGGATCTGACATTGTTTTTCTCCTTAAAATAACGATTTTGTCTATTTAACGTTTTTCAACGAAATGATTACTCACGACATTTAATCGACAGCGAGTTCCTTTAGCTGATTGCAACATCATCCACATCACACGATGAGAGGACTATCTAGATAACCATAAACCAAAAATAAAACAAGTTGATTACAATTAAACATACATTAAAAATCAACAAACACAATTGCACAAAAATATATCAGTGTGAATTTTCATTCTCCACTTAACGCCATAACATCGACTCGTAGATGCCAGAACAACTCTCGAGCTCAAACCCATGCTGTAGATAAAGCTTTTTAGCTTGAGTATTTTCGCTCTCCACGGATAAACCAATAAGCAAATGGCGTTTCAGCGCTTCTTGCTTAATGGCCTCTAAAATGACCGAGCCAAAACCTTGTCCTCTCATGCCAGGTATAATAATTAAATCAACAATATGGATTTTATACTCACTGATATCGAGCATCACTTTCCCTACGGCTTGCTGGTGATAAAACAAGATATAAGTGTTGGCATTTGGATATTGTTCCCGATAAGAGGCCTCCTGCAGTCGATATTGTTGATCCAGCATGGTTTCAACGACTTCACTGGGCAAACCAAGTTCATAAAAGAACGTTTTTGTGGAATAAAAAAGCTGCGCCATAAATAGGCTATCGTTTGTATTAGCGGCTTTAACACTCAAGCCTATTGGTAGATTTAACTCACCTAGCATCATGCCTTTTTATCCCAATATAAACGCTGTAAAAGTTGGTTATAGATCATTAATAATTGCTGCCACGATGGGCTTTGAAATTCACGGAGTGGGACGAGCTCATTTGACACAACAGGTGTAAATAGTTGCCCCTGCTGTTTTGCATCAAAACGCCAATGGTGTTGCCAGCGCTCAATCTCACCTTCAGATAATGGCCATCCTAAGATGGTAGAGAATGTTGTGGGTTTAAAATCTTTTAATTGATGATAATCAAGTAGAATAGCTCGAGAAGATTGGTATAAAGCGGCAGATAATTGCGCAAAATGCTGTAAGACGGTGGTACGAAATTCATCTAAACTAGGCTCAGCATCCGTATTTTTCATCTGTTGAGTATGCAGTTCAGTTGGAAGTAAACTTTTCCCTCCAGCCATATGTCTCCCTGCAACTCGTTGATGAGAAAACATAATATCCTTAGGATTGCGTATCAAGCATAACACTCGGCTCTTAGGGTAAAGTTCGAGTAACATGGGCCAGCAGGCCAGATCCCATGCATTCCACTTGATCACTAACTCACGTTCTCCCAGCCTCAATCGCCCCTGTAGTCTTAAGCATAAATCGACGAGCTGAGGTTTTAGTTCCAAAGGCCAATGGTTATCATGCATAACATCGCTGCATAGCATAGGTTCAGAGAGCACTCGGCAAGTTTCTAGCAGAGCAAAGCTGCTCGACACTAGTGTCGAACCACAACGGGACCAGTGAAAAATCATCAAACTTGGATTTACGATAGGCAAACTTTCGCGTTGGGATAATAGGGGTTCGAGCAAAGTTTTAGGTTGGATAAAACTGGCGAGCAAACAACGACGAGCATCACTGATATCGTCCTCTAAGAAGGGTTTAGATAACCTATGAAATGCCGGAACCCAACTCACCGTTTTATGTTGTGAGTGATAACGACAAGGGAACCAGGCTTGACTGAAGCGATCTAAATCTGGAATAAAGCTATCTTGCTGCAAAGCAATAAATGCGAGCATGTGTTCCAAATTAAGCTCTGGCCAAGCAAGAAAATCCATCATCAGCGCAATAAAATGCTCAACATCATTCGCTTGATGCAGTAAAAACAATGACTCTGGTTGATGCAACAATTGCCAATAGCGTTGCTGTTGTTCTTTAAAATCAACCATTAGGAAGCCATAGGGTAAAAGTTAATGTATTGCACCATACGCGGTAACGTCCCACGATTAGGACTGGCGCCGTGGGGCAAGGCATGGTGCCAAATGATTAAATCGCCTGCTTTAGCCGCTATAGGTTTTACTTGCCAGCGATGCCAATCCTGTTGCTGAAGCTCAATATCAGGCTTGCTCTGTTCGAGAAGCCACTCCTCTATCTTGAGATGAAATCCGGGGACACAACAGAATGCGCCTTGTTCCGCACTGGTGTCGGTTAAATAAATTAACCCTTGCGTCGCAAACTTAACGGGTAGCTGTAGTGGCATATCCCAGTGCATATCCGGACCGGGGAAATGCCAAGTTGGCGTTTCAGGTGGATTAAAACTGACTCTATCGGTTGTCATAACTAAATCAGTTCGCTGCCACAACCGTTCAAACACTTGACGGATTTTGGGGACTTGTCGATTCGCGTCCAGTTGCGGATGGCGAAACAGTTGTAGCATGATTTTCTGCATAAACTCATGAGGTTGATACCAAGTGGTGGGATCTTGTTCATTGGCTCCTAACTGCTGCCAAATAAAATCTCGAGTTGCGGCGCATTGCTCTGCCGTGAGTACTTGCGGGATCACTAAGTAGCCTTCACTTTGCCAAAAATTGAGTTGTGACTCACTGAGTACTGCAGCCGGATTTGAGTCTTCTACCTCCGCTAAATTGAAGTCTTCGACTTCTGGTACAGTGACCGATGGCGTTAATCCATGGGAAATAGCGCCTAATTGCTGATTAATCCCAGCAATATCCGCGGCTGTTAGCTTGGCGATTTGCTGAATGTAAGCGACAAAAGCTGACTGATGATCGTTTTGATATAAAGCTCTTAGACCCGGCTCTAGCCCTATTCCACAAAGATCCAGCAAGGTTTTATCTAAGTGCCATTCATTAGCCAGTTCAGTGAATGACACTCCCCGTTTGCGTAGCTGTATCTTTTGCCAAAGCCGCTGCAAATGATAAATGCCTAAGCAGCTCAGATCGTCACTCGACACCAGCACAGGTTTTTGCTCTATAACATCAAACACAAAATCGGGATGAGTACCCTGTTCATATCGGAAAGCAAGGCATGAGAGTGGCTTAAGCCAATGTTCACGTCGATATCGAGGCAGAGTGAGTTGAGATTGGTATTCGTTCAGCGTGGAATTACCATAAACTTGAATGGAAGTCGTGAACTTAAGCGTTACTGCACTCGGGTTGAAATCGGGGAGCAGTAAAGTACCAGCCAAGAAGCTGCGGTCTCCACTGGCAAGTAAGCGCGCAGTTTGCAGGTTGAGTGCAAGCAAAGGCCCTAAATAATGCGTCTCCATAAAATCCTGCACAGTACGACACTCAAGCCAAGCGTCTAACTCAATATTTTGCGGGATGAGCACGCCATCATCTGCAAGATACGCCTGTAAATGGGTAAAAATTTGCACTTGCGGCTCCTGTTGCAACAAGTGCTTCATGGTTTCGGAAAGAATCACATCAAACTTTACGACTGTATTTGGCTGCCAAAGCGTGGCATCCGCACAGACACTCTCCACCACACGATCAGCTAAATCAAAGTGTTCAATAAGCTTAGTGACTTTATCTAACGAGGCTTGATGAATGTCGAGCAAGGTCACTTGAATTTGACTCGCAGAAAATAACGGCAGCAGAGGTAATAATAACCAAGCAAAAGGCCCAGTCCCCGCATATAAGATGTTCACAGTCTGCCCGGGA
Source organism: Shewanella sp. SM74 (assembly GCF_025653725.1). Taxonomy (NCBI): domain Bacteria; kingdom Pseudomonadati; phylum Pseudomonadota; class Gammaproteobacteria; order Alteromonadales; family Shewanellaceae; genus Shewanella; species Shewanella sp. SM74. The sequence goes on from NZ_JAKKRZ010000028.1 coordinate 28,439, forward strand.
TGAGCCTTTAGACGATCTTGTATTGCTTGATAAATCCCTTGTATAAAGACTCGGCCCCGCTCGGGATCTTCGGCACACTGCGCCGCGGTAGTGAGTGAAACTGCCTTACCAAAAGGCGTATGGCTCGCCTCAGTATCCAAAAAAGACTCGGGGTGTAACTCCACTGCCGCTATTTGGCATAACTGCTTCAGCATGGGATCAATGAGCCGTTTAGACTCCCCTGCTGAGGTTGACAGCAGTAGCGCATTAGCAAACTGAGTTAATACAGCTACATCCAAACTATGCCCTAATTCAAGCTCTGATCTTTGCAGCATCGATTAACTCCCTTAACCAAGTATTGACCTCGCAATCAATCACTAAATTGATCCGCGCATCCTGCCCTTTATTTTCAACCCAATGGACTTGGTCGGCATTGATATACCAAAGCTCTCCGGCCTGCATGGGTACACGTTTATCGTCCACGTAAAAGTTGAGTTGCTCATTCGTTTGCAGTGGCAAATGTAATCTTGCCTCGCCTTGTTCTAGGCAGAGTCCTTGATCTCTATGGGGTTTGATTTCTGCCCCCGCATGTAAGCGCATCAAACGCACGGATTTCACTGGGCAGGTTAAGGATTGCAGAAAATGGCATAACGCAGGGCTCGATTCGAGTTGAGGCAAATCTTGCCAGTGCTGACCAGTAGAAATTGAGAAGGCTTGCAAGATAGGATGAGCACCGCGATACTCTGCAGCACAGCGTAAGACGAGAACATCCCAACCCCCCATATAATCACGCTGATTTACATGGGGTAACCAGTCTTGTTGCAGCAAAGCATTCAACTCTTGCTGTAAACTAAGGGAGTTTGAAACTTGAGCTAATAGGGCAAAAGAACAGATATCCATATCCAACCGCTTAATTTTCAGACTAAAAATAATTAATCATCCAAGACTAGCACAAAGATTTGAGCATACAAGTGACTCGAATCATCGTCATCACTGAGTATTACGCAGTGCAACAATCAATGCTAAGCGTGATTCAGTTTTGCAAAAATAGGAAATACCCATGTTTAACTGGAAGACTATCGATACGGTTCTGCTCGATATGGATGGCACCCTATTGGATTTGCACTTCGACAATCATTTTTGGCTGAATTTAGTACCGCAGGAATTGAGTCGACAGCAAGGTGTGAGCCACAACGAAGCGCAGCAATTAGTTGTGAACGCCTATGAGAAAGTCGTCGGCACGCTCGATTGGTACTGTCTCGATTATTGGCAGGAGCAACTGCAGCTCGACATTATGGGCTTGCACCGCACTTTAGTGGATCGTATTCAACTGCGCCAAGACAGCATGCCATTTTTAACGGCCTTGGCCTCTGCGGGTAAACGGCGCATCTTAGTGACCAATGCGCATCCCAAGAGTCTTGCCCTAAAGCTTGAACATACCGACCTAGCAGCAGGGCTCGATGCCATGATTTCTAGCCACGAGACGGGTTACCCTAAGGAACACCCACAATTCTGGCTGACCTTGTTTAAACAATTCAACCTTGAACCAAGCCGCTGTCTCTTCATCGACGATAGCGAACCCATACTCAAGGCCGCAAAACTTGCCGGTGTGGGTCATCAATTAGGGATTGCTAACCCAGACAGTAAAAAACCAATCAAAGTCTTTCAAGATTTCCCCGCGATTACCGACTATCACTCACTACTGACTGATCTAACGCGATAAAAAGGCTATAAAAAAGGCACCTAAGGTGCCTTCGTTTCTATTCATCGCATTGTTTTATGATCGGACATTTAATCGCAACTCTCGCATTACGGCCTTCACATCTGAGCACTCACATTAAGTTTAAATGCTCATCTAAAACAGCGCTATAACCCAGGGATCCGCCCCTGATATACCACAGGGAAATAACCATCCGCACCACGCTTACCTAAAATATTCAGCGACTCACGCATATCTTCCGGTTGCTCTGCCGTTTCTTTAATCTTAGCCTCAACCTTCACCATATTGCCTTCATCTAACTGTAAGGTACCAACAATACCAAGCTGGTTCTTGGTTTCATCTGTGGCCAATTGCGCTTTGCCTTCGACACAACTCAGTCCGAGTTCAATATTACCTAGAGGATAGTTACCAAACTGATTCTTAACATTGGTTTGATTCAAAAACAGCTTACCAGACAACTGTTCACACCAAGGCTTACCTTGCTCTAGCGTCTCAACCAACAAACTGACTTCACCGGTAATTTCGGTTCTAAAGGGCAGTTTTGCATTGCCGAGTAAAAAACTATCCGGCGCTTCGAAACGTAGCCCCTGCGCACTTAAGCCTCCCATAGACCAAGAAATTAATCCCTTAGCACTGACAGGTGTTGCGCGGCTGCCCACTTGAAAATCAACTTTCACTTTACCTAAAAATAGCGCCCAAGGACTCAGATCCCAACGCACTTGCTCTACCTGACGCTGCGGCATACTTAAGGTTTCTATGCTGCCAGACCAAATACTGCCACTCACACCCGAAACACTGATATTCGCGGGCAATGGGGCTAACGCTATCGCAATCTTAGCGGGGAATAGAACGACTAAAAATATTAAATAAATCAGTACGCCTATGATGACTTTTTTTATCAAACTCACAGCTACACCTTAATTTATTGCGCTAATTGGATACGTCTCACTTTGACATAGCCAGGTACATCGGCCTCAGCCAAATCAACACTTTCGAGTGAAAGTCCTTTCTTCTGTACTAACTCACTCAAATAACCTAACAAGGCATCAAAAGGAACATCGTCCATCCACACTTGGATCTTATCGCCTTGGGGCTGCATGCGAGTAATCACTAACCCATAATTGCCCGCAGTTTGGTTAACCACTGAGCTTAAACTGCCCGACGTAGTTGGCTTAGCACCGTTCTGCTTAAGACTCGCTATTTTATTCGCCGTTTGTTTTACATAGTTCAACGTCTGTTGTTGTGCATTGAGGTTACGTAATGCATCGGCTTCAGCATTGGCAATCGGCGTCCAAACACCCCAATAAAAAATACCAATGACTAAAAATACCGAGCAAAAGCCTACTAACTGCTGCTCGCGCGATGCGAGCCCTTGCCACCAAGTCCGCAAATTATCCATCTTATTTGCTCCTCAAAGTTAAGGTACTGGTGACTTGCTCTTCACCGCTATTCATAGTGCCGCCATCGAGTTGAAAACGACGACCGACAATCTCTTTAAACTTCTCGATCTGCGCGTAATTTTTCGCACTCACTTGCATGCGGATCTCGTTACGAGCGCTTTCGAATCTTAAGCTATTAGGTTTAAGTTCAGGCACTTGCTTAAAGGCATCCTGTAAACCATCGAGCATGGCAAAAAACTCGGCACCACTACCCTGTCCCTGCAATGCACGTAACTGACTTTCCATCTGCGAACGTAGGTTAACAATGCGCGAATTTCCCGGGATCACTTGCTGATAAATGGATTCACTCTGGGCTTTAAGATCGGCAACCTGACCATTGACTTGATGTATAGTCAGCCCTTTATTCACTAAGGCCAGCACACAAGCGATGGCAATAACGATGGCTGCACTTTTCCACATCATCAACTGTTTGCTGTATTCACGCTTCGGCGTGTAAACGCCGCTCAGTAAGTTCACTGGCGCATGCAAAATACCGCGGGCTAACACTAACATAGGTAGCTCGAGTGACTGCGGCTTAAGCTCGACACCCTCGAGTTCCATCTCGGTATAACTGGCGACAGAGACCTCACCTTGCACTGGCTTAAGTTGTTCTAACGCAATTGGCAACCAAGGCAGAGGTAAGCTCTGGCCTGAAGCTAATCCGGTACGCAGCAATAGCTCATTGCCAAAATTCATTGCCGCCCATTGGCACTCTTGCAATGGCAAGGCTAAACAATCAGGCACAATACGCTTCACTTTTAAACCCGCTTCAGTCAAACAACTCAGCCAAGTCTGCATTTGCTCATGGGCCACTGCGACCACACTTAAGGCATCACCATCACGTGGACCAACAGTAAAATGCATGGCATCGACATCATCGGCTAAGGCTTCTTCGAGCATAAAAGGCAAGGCTTTCAAGGCTTGGCGTTGACCTTTTTCGGGCAAATGCACACTAGTGAGCGTCATTGCCGCGGCGGGCACTAACACATCGACGGGACGATTGCCCGCACGCTCAGTTAAGGTCGACAAACCTTGAGCATTGGCGAGCTCGCCAGAGGCGATAATTTCCTGTTCTTGCTCCGACCAAACGAGCCAAGAGCACGCTTGCTCTGCTGTTCTGCCTAAGCGAATAAATAGCCGTTCACTCACAGTTTTTCTCCACCAGTCCCAGTCAAGAAAGCGTGACTGAGCTCGTTGCTATTATTTTTGTCCACCAGATTCTGCCGGGTGAGCACTTCCATTATTTTTGGCCACCAACATCAAACCCTGACGGGTGAGCACTGCCATTATTTTTGTCCACCAAACTGACGGGTGAGCACTTCCATTTTATTGCCGCCGCTCTTTTTGAGCACACTTTCCATTCTAAATACGGCGTTATCAACCTTCGCCCCCGAGGCCAATAAAAAATATTGGCTATCGATGACAAAGCTCGACTTCATGGCACCTTCCCACTTGATCGATCCCATGGATGAGCTTTCATAAAAATCATCTATCTTGGCAAAGCCATCACCGGGGCGTTGGTTGATGATACTTTCTGCTTCGCCTACCGAAATCTGATTTTCGAGCATGCCAGCCAACAGTGCCGCTTGCTCAACTTCCAAGGTATTCACATTCAGTAATTGCCTGTCATTGCCAGGGATAACGCATACATAGGGCAAGAGTTTCAAATAGATATCTTGGGTGTATCCCATCACTGCCCGTAATTCACTGCGATGATTCATCAGCGTATTGGCTGCACGGTAAGGCACATTTCGCGCTTCATATTCCGCATCTTCGGCACCATAAGGGCTAGCAGTGGTGTCTTCGTCGATATAATCTTTTAAGGTCTGGGTCAGACGGTCCGCACTAAAGTCGTCCATCCCTAAACTCACCAACAAGGCCTTATATTGCTTCGCCGCCAGCGGCAGCTTAGGTTGACTGTTTTCCACCTCTTTCGTGGTCACAGACAAGGCATTTAAGTTAAAACAGGCGCGCATATCAGTGATCTTGCCAGCAATTTCACCGTATTCCGCCGGAAAGACTACATCGGCCATGGCCCAATATTGTTGCCTGTGGACCCGACCTTCCGAGTCGTCTAAATCTTGTTTTAAAATCTTCTTCGCCAGTTCTTCAGCAGAAATCGCGTACCAATAGGCTTGATCGTACTGGGCCAAGTTCAACGTTCGACGCATGGATAACTGATTACGGCCTGTGATATTTGTTGCGATGATCACCACCATGGCAACTATCAAGAGCACAACTATCAGTGCGACACCGCGCTGTTTAGACCGAGATTGGGTTCTCATTCGCGGCCCTCATCTTCAGGGTCGCCATCACCTGGATCACCAGAACCATCACCTGGATCGTTCCCCGAGCCATCATCGACTCCATCTTTGTCTTTATCTTTGTTCGTATCGTCCGGATTTTCGTCTTTATTATCGTCATCCTTAGACTTTTCTGGTGCAACAGCACCCAGCGGCAACAAGAACTTACGTTGGATCTTGCCTAAACCTTCAATCTCAATCTCCATGGCGATCGCTTTAGGCAACTTAGTCGCCTCGACTTTACGCTCCCACTTGTCTTCCATGAAGAAGGAATATTCCACCGACAGCACTTTGTCGATAATCACTGTCTTAATCGGCTCGGCGCCAAATTCAGGCTCAGGATAAGGAAAATACCAACGTTCCAGCCGCCCTTCATGCACCACATACGCCACCGACTGTAAGCTGCCTCGCGGTAATAAACCGTCGGGATTTAACCAGCCTAAACGGTAAAACACTAAGGCTTCTGATTCCGAATCTAAGATATCATTGCCCGTTTGGAAGACGGTCGAACCTCGACCACCTTCGAGTAATCTTGGCGTGCGCGCCACCATTTGGGCGAGATCACGCTCAATCGCACCAAAACCTTGCTGTAGAGCTTTAAGCCGAGTTGAAAACGCGCGCGTCACTTCATCGTTAGTCAGCACTGTGCTGAGTACCGCATTAGAAGCCAAACCTATCATGGCGAAAATCGCGATGGCGATCAGCATTTCCAGCAGGGTGAATCCCCGCTGCGCACTAGTTAGTTTTAAGGACATAACTGCTCACTTGTGCGGCAATACGCTGATAGCGTTCGTCTTCACTCACACTTATGCGGATCATACGAAAATTATCGTCCGTCGTTTTCACCACTTCTTTACGCCAATACCAATCCTTTCCTGCGAGCTCAACTTGACCTTCTTTTTTACCGATTTCAGGAAACTGTGGATCAAGTCTGGCATCGACCATCTGATTATCAGCCACCCACTGTGCTAAAGTGCGCGATTCCAGAATCGGCATGTTTGCCATCTGCTCGCCCAAACTTTTAGTGATAGACACGGCCGCAATCGAAAATACGGCAAGGGCCACAATCACTTCGAGTAGGGTCATGCCCTTAACGCGTTTCATCGGGGCGCCCTATGGTTAATCTACCCAGCGCATCACCGACCACTAACGTTTCGGCCTGCTGGCCTTTGTTAGTTTTAGCGATAAACGTCAGCTCAAAAGCGCTCATTTCACCGCTCGGGAATAGCATGACCTGTGGCTCAGGGTGTTTCTTCTTATCATCGGCAGAGGGTTCAATCAGCGGTTCTTCGACCCAAGAATCGTCTTTCTCATCCTCTTGTACCAAAGGTAAACCATCGAGCACTAAGTTCAGTACAACCCCTGGCTTCATTTGCTTTTCAGATAAGAGTCTGTCTTTATCCAAAGGCTCCCACTTACCGTCTTTATAAAAAACAAACTGATAACTGCTTTTCTCAATCACAATACCAATAAACTGGCCACTTAAAACAGTTTCATCAAGCACCATTTCAGTGGCCGCAATAAACTGCCGCGCCGTTCTATCTAAGGCCTGTTGCGGCCCAGAATTGCCGATAGACATAGTCACGGCCGCAGCCGTGAGCCCCATCAACAAAATAACTAGCATCACCTCCATTAAGGTGAAACCAGCGTGACGCAGCTTTAGCATCTTATTGGAAATTCTGTAAATTCCAGTTACCGATGTCATCTTCGGTACCTGGTTGACCATCGGGGCCTGCACTGAAAATATCTAACTTGCCGTTTTCGCCAGGGCTTAACAACAGGTAGTTATTGCGCCATGGATCTTCTGGCAAACGTTTTACATAACCATCTTCACGGTAGTTACGTGGCTCAGGCGAAATCGTAGGCTTTTGCACTAATGCTTCTAAGCCTTGTTCGGTCGATGGATAGACACCGTTATCTAACTTATACATATCTAAGGCATTTTCGAGTGCAACTATGTCAGACACGGCTTTTTGTTGGTCAGCCTTATCTTTGTTACCCATCAAGTTAGGCACAACCATAGAGGCTAAAATCCCTAAAATCACGATAACAACCATCACTTCGAGTAAGGTAAAACCTTGATGTTTCTTGTTCATTTGCATCGACTACTTCTCCTAAAAAAATCTATGCCAATCGACTTGGTCATAATCCATAAATTCAAAAATTAACCGCTAATCAAGTTATTCAAGGCTAAAATTGGCTGCAAAATTGCCATCACGATAAAGAGCACAACACACGCCATACTGACCACCAGCATAGGCTCGAATACACCCAATGCTATGTTGACGTTACCTTCGAATTCCCTGTCTTGGTTATCGGCGGCCCGCTCTAACATCTGCTCAAGTTGACCACTCTTCTCGCCCGACGCAATCATGTATAACATCATAGCCGGAAACAACTTAGTATTAGTCAACGCTGCACCTAAGCTAGTTCCTTCCCGCACGCGTGCGGTCGCATCGTCCACTGCGGCCCGCACTCGCATATTCTGCAACACTTCACTGGCGATACGCATACCATCGAGCAAAGGTACTGAACTGGCAGATAAGATACTTAACGTCCGCGCAAAACGCGCCGTATTTAGCCCCTTACTCACGCGGCCAACAACTGGCATGCTCAATAAAAAATTATCGTACTTCATCCGAAACGCAGGTGACTTTAACATGCGCCGAAAGAGTGCGAACAGCAGCACTAAGGCGATGACCACAAACACACCATAGTTTTGAACAAAGTCAGAGGCCGAGATCAAAAATCGGGTCGAGGCGGGAAGCTCAGCGCCCATGTGCTCAAACTGTCCGACCACTTTAGGCACAACCGCTGCTAGCAGGATTGAAATCACCCCTATCGCTACTGTGGTCAAAACCGCGGGATAAATCATGGCTTGGGTCAGCTTAGATTTAAGCTGTTGGCGTCGCTCGGTATAATCCGCCAGACGATTAAGCACCACTTCTAAGTGACCGGACTTTTCACCCGAGGCCACCATGGCACGGTATAAATCATCGAAAATATGCGGAAATTCAGCCAAGGAATCGGCCAGACTATAACCTTCCACCACCCGAGAACGTACCGCCATAATCATGCTCGCGAGACGATCTTTCTCGCACTGCTGACCAACGGCTTTAAGGGATTCTTCAATCGGTAAACCCGCGGCCACTAAGGTCGCAATTTGGCGGGTGATCAAAGCTAATTCAGCAACTGAAATACCACGTTTGAAAAACGAAAAACTGCTGCTCTTAGCTTTGGCTTCTTTTTCAGTAACAGGCAGTATTTCCAAGGGCATCATGCGCTGATCGCGCAGTTGGCTGCGGGCGTGTCTGGCGGTATCCGCCTCAATCACGCCCTTAAGCTGCTTTCCCTTGGCATCCAGTGCCTTATATTCAAATGCTGGCATAAATTACTCCTCGCGAGTCACACGTAGCACTTCTTCGAGAGTGGTGATGCCCGCGAGCACTTTGCTCATGCCATCGTGACGAATGCTCGGTACAAACTGACGAATATACTTTTCGATGGCTAACTCACCGCGGCCGCCATGGATCAATTCACGCACATTATCGTCAACCAGTAAAAGCTCATGAATACCGGTTCGACCACGGTAGCCATTGTTACCACAGGATTTACAGCCATTGGCACGGAAAATACGTCTGTCGTCATCGGCGGCTATGCCCAGCAACTCACGCTCACGCGCATCGGGCACATGCTCGATTTTACATTTAGGACAAAGGGTTCGGATCAAACGTTGAGCCAACACGCCGAGCAAACTTGAAGACACGAGGAATGGCTCTACGCCCATGTCTTGCAAACGTGTAATCGCGCCAGAGGCTGTGTTGGTATGTAGGGTTGAAATTACCATGTGACCAGTGAGTGACGCTTGTACCGCAATTTGCGCGGTTTCGAGGTCGCGGATCTCGCCTATCATCACGACATCGGGGTCTTGACGCAAAATAGCGCGCAGACCACGGGCGAAGGTCATATCAGCCTTAGTGTTTACTTGGGTCTGACCGATGCCGTCTAACTCGTATTCGATAGGGTCTTCTACTGTGAGTATGTTGGTGTCTTTGGAGTTGATCTCCGTCAAACCCGCATACAAAGTGGTACTTTTACCCGAGCCCGTTGGGCCAGTCACCAAAATGATCCCGTGAGGACGACGAATAAGATCTTCAAACTTAACGCGAATACTGTCTGTCATCCCCAATTGTTCTAAATCGAGGTTGCCAGTATTTTTATCCAGCAGACGCAGTACAACACGTTCACCGTGGCTCGATGGCATGGTCGATACCCGCACATCTACCGCACGACCTGCGATTCGCAGCGAAATACGGCCATCCTGTGGCACACGTTTTTCGGCGATATCGAGGCGAGCCATAACCTTAATCCGCGACACTAACAGCGACGACAGTTTACGGTTTGGCTTGAGGACTTCCTTGAGCACACCATCGATGCGGAAACGCACCACAAGCTGTTTCTCGTAGGTTTCGATATGGATATCCGACGCTTCTTCTTTAATCGCTTCAGATAACAAGGCATTAATCAGTTTGATGATAGGCGCATCATCATCACCTTCAAGTAAGTCTTCGGTCTGCGGCAGCTCTTCGGCAAGGGTGAATAAATCCATCTCGTTGCCTATGTCTTCCATCAACTGCTGCGCTTCAGACGAGTTCGCCTGATATGCTTGAGTGAGTTTGGCCTCAAACTTTGCCACTTCGAGCTTAACCAAAGGCAAATCAACACCCGAATAACGCCGTGCTTCGAGCATAGCCGTTAAGGGTGTTTTACTCGTATAGAACAAGCTTAACGCGCCCGTTTCACCCAGCGCGAGCACCACATCGTGGCGGTGTGCGAAGGCAAAAGGTAAACGCTCTTTACTGCTCGAACGAAATACCTCATCACCTTCAGCTTCAAGGCCTAGCTCATTAGAGACTTGGCTGAGGTCATCGACTTGGGATAGTTGAATTTCACTCATTGGTTTTATCTTTGTTTTTGTTTTCATCGAGCGTTTTGAGCGTTGGATCCGTTTTACGCATCTGAGTATCTAAGCCTTTACCTTCTTTATAACGCTCTAAAATCTCGTTAACTTCAGGAGGTAAATACTCAGACTGATTCCATTCTTCCAACACTGGCACTTGAGTATTTGGCATTAAGTTCACGCCACGCTCTTGCTGCTCAAGCTGTAATGCTCTGAAATAATTATATTTACGCCCAGCAATCCCTTCCATCGTGATGCCATCACGTATGATCGTTGGCTTGATGAAGATCATGAGGTTTTTCTTCGTTTTTTTGCTCGAAGAAGATTTAAACAAATGTCCTAGAATAGGGATATCACCCAAGAATGGTACTTTTTGTATACTTTCTTGTACTTCTTCGTTGATCAAACCACCGAGTACCACAATTTGACCAGAATCCGCCATAACGGTAGTGGTTAAACGACGAGTCGCGAAGGAAATATCCACGCCTGTGTTACCGTTAACCCCAGAAACTTCCTGTTCAATCGTCAGCTTAACAGAGCTGCCTTCGTTGATCTGCGGCACCACTTTCAGTTTAACCCCAACCTCTTTACGCTCAACGGTTTGGAATGGATTGCTGTTGCTCGAGCTGGCGGTAGAACCTGTCAGAATAGGCACTTCGTCACCCACAATAAACGAGGCTTCTTGGTTATCTAAGGTCGTAATAGAAGGCGTTGCCAGTACGTTTGAGTTAGTGTCACTCGACACGGCTTGAATTAAGGCGCCAAAGTCGCCCATGGCCACGCCCCAAGCCATCCCATTTACTTTTCCTAAGGCTTGGGCGAGTAAAGTAACATCGCCTTTAGTGTCAGGGTTATCTGTACAGGTCTGATTATCACCCGAACCTGTACAAGTTTGGGAAGCTTTCACATCCTGCGCCTGCCATACACCCGCGCCAATCTCACCTATGGTTGGGCCTAAGTTATTAAACTGAGTGCCGCCGCCCGCTTTAGCCGCCCATTGCACCCCGAAGCCAACGTTATCGCCCTCAGCCACTTCCACGATAATCGCTTCAACTAACACTTGAGCACGGCGGATGTCGAGTTGATTAATCACGCTCTCGATAGTGCGCATCTGATCGGGTTCAGCACTGATCACTAAGGCGTTGGTTTCAGTATGCGCCATGATATTAATTTCATTACGGCGTTTACCACCTGCAGCCTGAGCGCTCGGATCTTTCTCGCCTTCCAACTTTTGGGCAAAACCGGTCAGCACTTCAACTAAATCTTCTGCTTTGGCATAACGTAGATAACGAACTTTTGTGTTACCTGTGCTGGCTTGTTCGGCATCGAGACGACGGATAAGCTCGACCACACGTTGGCGGCTCTTCTCATCACCGCTCACGACTACGGCATTGATACGTTCGTCAGCAACCACTTTTGGCGCTTGGCCTGGCAATTGGGATTGGTTAGCAGTAGCACGATAAAGGGTATCTATGATTCGTACCATTTCACCCGCGGAGGCAAATTCTAACGGCACCACTTGCACCGAGGTATCGCCTTGCTTATCCACTCGACGGATAATTTCGACTAACTTGTTCACTACCGCAGCACGGCCAGACAACATCAAGACATTGGAGGGATCGTAGTTCACTACGTTGCCGCCACCCGCATTATCATTAAGTTGACGCAATAACGGCGCTAATTGCTTAGCCTCAGTGTTATACAAGGCCACGATACGCGTCACCATTTCGTCACCAAGGCCGGGGTCGTTATCGTTAGCGACTCGAATTGCAGCGGTTTTGGCATCTTTGTCTTTAATGACTTTAATAACGTTATTTTCCATCTCAACGATGGCATAACCGTAAACTTGTAAGACGTTGAGGAAAAACTGGTAATACTGTTCATCGTTCAACAGATCATAACTGCGAACGTTGATTTTGCCGCGAATTGTCGGGTCAACTATGATGGTCTTATTCAGGTTTTTACCAACGATATTGATAAATTCTTGAATATCCGTGCCTTTAAAGTTGGCCGCATACTGTTCAGACCAAGCAAATTGGGAGGAGAACATGGCTGCACCCGCAACAACCCCAGCAATCAGCTTGCGTCGAATCCTTTTGTTATTCATTCTTTTTCTTTCCTCTAACGCGTGTTATTGCGGCAAACTAAACATGATTTCAACCAATTGTCCTTCCCGCTCAACCATAATAGAAACTTCGGTTAACTCGGGTAATTGGCTCATCATTTCTAACGCTTGACTCATTACGGTCAAGTCGTATCCATTAATCGATTTGGCTAAATCGTTAGCTTTAAAACCCGCCTGCTTAAACAAATTGGCGTCTTTCCCTGGATTCAAGCGATATCCCGACACAGCGTCACCCTGTCTGACAGGTGAAATGGCAATATAATCGGTGATCTTACTGGGGTCGGCTAACAATTCGGTGCGGGATTCGGCGAGTTCTTGGGAGATTTCAGCATTTTTACGTTGATCGATACGGCTCACTGCCGAGCCAGTCTTATTAGTCTTAGCTTGTTGTAACTGTTGATTGGCTGGGCTTTGGCTAGTGTAAACTAAGCCATCGAGCATTAATGTCTCGTAACGGCCAGCGTTAGTAATGATAATACGGTCGGCATAGACTTCTTTCAGTGATGCCGAAGTGCCCTTGATTTTATCGCCTAAGCTGTAAGTCTCTTGGCTGCCGTTTGACTCAATGATTGCTAAGCCTTTCTGATCTGCTGTCGATGCAACAACGCCAGTGAGCTGAATAGATAGCGTGGTCTTAGGCGCGTCGGTCACAGTCTCAACAACCTCAGTTTTTGGCTTTTCAGATTTAGCATCTGCCTTACCAAAGAGACCAAGCTGCTGCAAACCCGCAAGATCAACCTGCCCAGCACCTTTACCCGTCAGGTTAACGGGCGTTGGCGACCAAGCACTGGGTGATGAGCTAGTAGGCACTAATTTCCATGTAATTTGCGCGGCTAACAACATGATCACAATAAAACCCAACCAGAAGACTATCCGGCTTAAGGGCTTATGGGGCATGCCAATGGCTTTTGCGATAACTTTATCTAATAAATCCATATTTTATGTGGACCCTCGATACAGGTCTCTGTTCTGATTATAATAATTAGGCGATTACCGTCTCATGCTAACCTAGGCAGCATTTGGCAACAAGCCCATAACAGCATTCAAATTGGCGAAAATAGGCCAATTATGCTAACTTTGCCCGCCATAAAAGGGTGTGAAGCACGCCACCCTTTAACATAATAGAAATGCTCTTGACGCATTTTCTTGCTCGGCATGTGAACTCATCGATCTTTTAGCTGGAGACACTATGACTCAAGGTCAAAGCGATAAAACAGACATTCGACTCGATAAGTGGCTTTGGGCTGCACGTTTTTATAAAACCCGTGCCATCGCCAAAGAAATGATTAACGGCGGCAAAGTACATTACAACGGCCAGCGTGCCAAATCTAGTAGGAATGCCGAGATAGGCGCCGTCCTTAAGATACGCCAAGGATATGACGATAAAGAGATCGTCATAAAAAAATTATCGCAATTACGCCAAAGTGGTTCGATTGCACAAGAATTGTACGAAGAAACCGCGACAAGTCTGGCTAAACGGGCCATTAATGCTGAGCAACGACGCCTCCACATGCTCAATAACCCGATACCCGATCAGAAACCAGATAAAAAGCAACGACGCCAGCTCATGCGCTTTAAAGACCTTTAACAGTGAGATACACGATGAACCAAGATACTTTACACCGCTACTTGTTCGATAATGCCGATGTGCGCGGTGAACTGGTACAGTTACAAGACAGCTATCAACAAGTGATCAGCGCCCAAGAATACCCAGCCGTACTGCAAGTGCTACTGGGTGAATTAATGGCAGCCACCTCACTATTAACCGCTACATTGAAATTTAGCGGTGATATCAGCGTACAGTTACAAGGCAACGGCCCTGTTTCTTTAGCGGTGATCAACGGTAACAATTTACAAGAGTTACGCGGTGTGGCTCGCTGGAATGCTGAACTCGCCGATGATGCTAGCCTCACAGAACTCTTCGGCCAAGGCTATATGGTCATCACCTTAACACCCGACGAAGGTGAACGCTACCAAGGTGTCGTTGCACTAGACAAGCCAACGCTTGCTGCCTGTGTTGAAGAATACTTCAATCAATCTGAGCAGTTACCTACTGGAATTTGGTTATTTGCCGACGGCAAACAAGCGGCGGGCATGTTCCTACAAATTCTGCCAAGCCAGCAAGATCACAACGCCGACTTCGAACACTTGAGCCAACTGACGTCGACCATCAAGGCCGAAGAGCTATTTACTCTTGATGCAGAAAGCGTGTTACATCGCCTCTATCATCAGGAAGAAGTACGCTTATTTGATCCTATCGATGTGAGCTTTAAATGCACTTGTTCCTATGAACGCAGTGCCGGCGCGATCAAGACCTTAGATCAAGCAGAAATCGAAGCCATACTCGCCGAAGATGGCAAGATAGAAATGGGTTGCGAATATTGCCACGCTAAATACACCTTTGATGCCATAGACGTAGCAACCTTATTTGCTAACGGTCAAACATCAACAACCCAGCAGTAAAACGACTCCCGCTAAAAAATGGGCGCCCTATTTGGCGCCCATTTTTTATTCATACCTATAATCCCCTCACACATTGCACTCGGCTTAGGCTACAATCGCCCTCACTTTGTCACCTAGCACGACTCAGGCGATAAATAAAATTAAATCGGCAGACGATCGATATTAAAATAACCTTACAAATCAAATGGAGACCTCACTATGGCGGATGGATTAAACCGCGTTCACTTTAACCCCTCAACAGCACAACTTGTCGAATTTGCCCTGCTACGCGGCGAAGGTGAATTGACAGCCAATGGCGCATTAGTTGCTAAAACAGGCGCTCGCAGCGGTCGCTCACCTGGCGATCGTTTCATTGTAAGAGAACCCAGTTCAGAAGCTGATATCGAATGGGGCCCAGTCAATCAGGCTTTCGATCCAGGTGCTTTTGAAGGTTTATGGGCACGGGTTGAAGCTTACCTAGCCGATAAAGAACTGTTTGTATCTGATCTCGAAGTCGGTGCCGACACTGAACATTACCAACCAGTACGTGTTACTACGCAATACGCTTGGCACCAACTGTTCGCCCGCAATCTATTTATCATTCCTGAAGAATTTAATCGTAAAGACAAACCAGTGTGGCAGATCATCAATGCCCCTGACTTTGTTTGCGTACCAGAACGTGATGGCACTAACTCAGATGCGACCGTGATTTTAAACTTCGCCGAACGTAAAGTGCTGCTCGCTGGCCTGAAATACGCCGGCGAAATGAAAAAGTCTATGTTCTCAGTGCAAAACTTCCTACTGCCAGCCCAAGGCGTGCTACCTATGCACTGTTCGGCCAACGTAGGTAAAAATGGCGACACTACGCTGTTTTTCGGTTTATCTGGCACAGGTAAAACCACACTCTCTGCCGATCCAAAACGCTTCCTGATTGGTGACGATGAACACGGCTGGGCACCTGGCGGCGTATTCAATATTGAAGGCGGTTGCTACGCCAAATGTATCGATTTAAGCCAGAAGAATGAGCCCGTGATTTGGGATGCGATTCGTTTCGGCACTGTACTTGAAAACGTCGTTATGGACGAACACCGCGTACCTAACTACAAAGACAGCAGCCTAACGGAAAATACTCGCGCAGCCTATCCGCTGGAGCACATCGCCCAACGTAAAGAAGACAACTGCGGCGCTGAGCCACATGCGGTTGTATTCTTAACCTGCGACGTATCTGGCGTATTACCACCGGTTTCTATCCTGACCAAAGAACAAGCGGCATACCACTTTTTATCTGGCTATACCGCCAAAGTGGGCTCGACTGAAATCGGCTCAACCTCGGCGATTCAATCCACCTTCTCAACGTGCTTCGGCGCACCTTTCTTCCCTCGCCCTGCTGGCGTGTACGCAGAACTGTTGATGAAGCGCATTGAGTCATTCGGTAGCCAAGTGTACTTAGTCAACACAGGCTGGACTGGCGGTCCACACGGTGTAGGTAAACGTTTTGACATCCCAACCACCCGCGCCATCGTCGATGCGATTGTCAGCGGTGAATTGAAAGATGTGGAAACTGTCCACTTAGACACCTTGAACCTCGCCGTTCCTGTGGCAGTCACAGGCGTAGACAGCAATTTACTCAACCCAATCAACACTTGGGGCGATAAAGCGCTATATGCCGAATACGCCCAGAAGCTGGCCGAAGCTTTCACTAAAAACTTCGCTAAGTATCAAGTGTCAGACGCTATCCGTAACGCTGGCCCAAAGGCATAAGCGCGTAGCGGCTCTGTTCGGTACGATTATTTAGTCAAAATATCGTTTCATAAAAAAGCGCGGGTTCAGTCATGAACCCGCGCTTTTTATTTGCGGCTAAATTGATTTAGTGATGATTAAATCCACCCGCACTAAAGCCACTGCGATAGATTTTTATGTGTTTTATTTCTTATCGATTAGTTAAACCAAGCTTAAATTAATGCTGCGTTTTTATAATCGCCGATAACAATCATCATTTTTAGGAAGCGGCACCCAAATGGAAAATCATAAACCTGTCACTGGATTCCAGCGATTTCTCAATGGCGTCGAAGTCATCGGCAACAAACTGCCCGACCCCGCAGTATTATTTGCGATGTTTCTGGGCTTAGTCTGGTTGATCTCTTGGGGATTATCGGGTGTCAGTTTTGATGAAATCGACCCTCGTACTGGAAACCCGATTCAAGTCGTGAATATGCTCGAAGGCGGCGCACTGACTGCATTTACCTCGAACATAGTCTCCACCTTTGTGACTTTCCCGCCGCTCGGTGTCGTGCTGGTTGCTATGCTGGGGCTTGGCGTTGCTGAGCATACTGGCTTTATTAATACTGGCCTGCGCTCGATTTTATCTGTTACCCCCAAGATGTTACTCACCCCGGTATTGATCGCCGTGGGTATCCTGAGCCATGTCGCGGTTGATGCGGGTTATGTACTCGTTATCCCGCTCGGCGCGGTGATCTTTTATGCCGCTGGTCGCCATCCCTTAGCCGGTATTGCCGCCGCTTTCGCTGGCGTATCCGGCGGTTTTTCTGCAACCGTTGGCGTGCCATCGAGTCTTGATCCTATGTTAGCGGGCTTAACTCAGGCAGCGGCAAGATTATCGGCCGATCCCGCGGCCGCCACATTAACGATTAATCCACTGAATAACATCTTTTTTACTTCGGCTTCTGCCATTTTAATTATCTTAGTTGGCTGGTTCTTAACGGATAAAGTTATCGAGCCGCGCCTAAAAAACACTGCGGTGAATGGCGATCCCAGCACGCTCCCAACCCTAGATGAACTGCAACCCCATGAGCGCCGCGGACTCAAATTCGCCATGGCCGCCATGTTGTTGTGTGCCTTAGGACTGGTGTTTACTGCCTATGGGGACAACTCTGCTTGGCGTAGTACCGATGGCGCCTTAACCAGTGCTTCAGCGCCATTAATGCGCTCCATTGTGGCGATTATTTTTGTGTTCTTCCTCATCCCCGGCATCGTGTATGGCTATGCCGCTGGCACGGCAAACAACCACAGAGCCATTATTCAAGGCATGAGCAAATCCATGAGCGGCATGGGTTATTACATCGTCATGGCCTTCTTCTGCGCCCAGTTTATTTATGCTTTTGGTCAATCCAATTTAGGCGCATTAATGGCCATTAAAGGAGCATTGGCGTTAAAGGAATTAGCCCTTCCTATGGGTGTGACACTGGTAGGCATTGTGTTTCTCACTGCGTTCGTCAATCTATTAGTGGGTTCCGCTTCAGCCAAATGGGCATTAATTGGTGCCATTATGGTGCCCATGTTAATGGAACTAGGTGTGTCACCGGATTTGACTCAAGCCGCTTACCGAGTGGGCGACTCATCCACTAATATCATCACCCCACTGATGCCTTACTTTCCGTTAATTGTGGTGTTTTGCCAAAAATACGTTAAGGAATCAGGCATCGGCACCTTAGTGGCACTGATGTTACCGTTTTCAATCAGTTTTCTTTTACTTTGGAGCGGTTTCTTACTGGCATATTGGGCCTTAGGTTTGCCTCTAGGGATTGGCAGCTCGCTCTCCTTCCCTGCACTATCTTAGTGTGAATATCGCTTGGCTGAGATTTTCGGCTGAGCGATCACAGATAAACAAAAATGGCGCCAACTTAGTTAACTGTGAGCGCCATTTTTATATCTATTGAATCAATCTATTGTGTTTACTTAGTATCCGATCTCAGCACTAACTCTACTCGACGATTCTGTTGTTGCCCCGCCTCATCATTATTGCTGGCAATGGGCGCATGCTCGCCAATACCCACAGCTTCAAGCTGTTGAGCTTTAATACCATGACTTGCGGTAAGCAACTTGACGACTGCAACAGCACGACGTTGTGACAAACCTTGGTTATAAGCTTGATTGCCTTTGTCATCAGTGTGGCCAACCACATAAAATGCGCGGCTTGGGTTAGCGCTTAAATAACTCGCCAGCACTTCCACAACGGGCAGAGCTTCTGGTAATAACTTGTCGCTATCGTACTCAAATAACAGCCCTTCTAGGGTGACATGTCCTTTAGCTTCAATTTGATCAGTCAAAGCCGCAAGGTTGATACCGACACGGTCATCCTTAAGTTGAGTTTCTTCCAATACCCGTAACTCTGTCCATAAGCCGCCAATAAAGCCAATGGTATAAGTACTTACATGCACATTGCCCTCGGCGCGAGTTAAGGTATACCAGCCATAAAACTGGCTCTCTTCATTACCAATATTGACTAAAGAATCAATTGCCTCGACAAATTTTCTTTCAGGGCCACAGGCCTCTCCCTTACACTCAAATTGCGCCTCGAAACCGAGCTTAGTCAGTGCTGCTTTATAGTTGCTAAACACCTCATAACTTGAGTATTCCTTTGGCAACTGATAACCATTCTGAGTCAGCTTACCTGCACGCTCCACCACCACAGGTTTGTTGGTAGCATCCATAGCAGATACGAAAGCTGTGCTAGCAAAACCCTGACGTTTATATTCATGAATCACAGCGCCCTTTAAGCGACTTAGCAACGGATGATCTTCAGCACCTTCAGTGTCCTTTTGTACATTGTCATTAAACTCAATCTGCTTAGGTGCTTGTTGTAAAAATGCCGCATTAGCAGTGACCAAACCTAAAGGTTCAGGCACAACTTCTAAGGTCGTGATATGGATAGTTGCATAAGAATTTGTCGTGCTTGCAGTTTGTATCGCAGTATAAAACTCTTTCTGCTCATGCTTAACTCGAGCGAATAAATAACCATTATCGACACCAATCACGCCATCCAACAAGGCAATATTCTCTTGCAATAGACGAGTATTACCGCACGTTTCAAGACGACACTCGAATAATACTTCACCGCCAAGCTTTTTCAATTGAGCCCGATAATTATCGAGTATATGGTTAGGACTATATTCAGGTGCTAATTCGTATGTTTGCTGCTGTAACTGGCCAAATATTGGCTTAAAGCTAAAGTCCGCTCTACTCTCGCCAACGCTGATAATAAAAGGATACTCAACATAGTGGCGAGTCAGCTCTTCTTTTAACTTTGCCGTAGGAAACAGTGTAAATAATTCCTCATCGGCCGCCTGTAACGGCAACGACGTAAAAGTACCAATCGATAACGCCAATAAACCCACTAAGCAACCTGAACTGAAAACACGCATTAATATTTACCCTCCATAGAAATACTGGTGAGCAAGTTAACACTAAATGCGGTATCAAATAACAAATCAGAAACAAGTTAATACTTTAGCGTGATTGTGATTATGGACTCTAAAAGCAAAAATAACTGACTAAAAAAGCGGCAGACTGGTAATGATGTCAATTACTTAGTCAGTTAGCCAAACCCTGCTTACATCACAAGGACGTTTATTTTGCGACTGCCCCACTTTACCCGTGCTCTATCCTTAATCACCTTTCTAGCTATGCCACTATTCACGCAAGCAACAACGGTTGCTCCCTTAGAAAACCAAGGCACTTGGGCAAACAAAGATGAAGATGGCGATGGCGTGCCCGACGAATTAGATGATTATCCGTTTGATGCAAGCAGAAATAAATATCCAGTATTTATAGAGCAGGAACCGAATGACAACCCATCAGTGGCCACACCAATCGAAATAGATCAAGGAGTCATAGTACGAGGGGTTATAAGCTCTGAATTGGACAAAGGAGATCTGTTTAAGTTTGTAACAACCGAGCTTAAACAATACACAGCTGTCTTCAAAACATCATCAGCTCGATTTAAACCACAAGTGTATATTTCAAATGAAGATGGTCTTGTTATTAATGACATATTTTTATATCAATACGCAAAACCGAATATCTACGTAGTGAACTTTTCAATATATGACCCGGGTACATATCAATTAAGTTTAATTGATGAAAACTTTGCCGGCGGGCCAGATCTTTCCTACGAAATTGTATTTTTTAACGATACTGACGTTGATTCATTTGATGGTATGAAAGAACGAGCAGTGGGTTCTGACCTACTAGAAAATGATATGGACAAGGATAAAATTTTAGATGGACTCGAGTTTATCTTCGGCACTATTAATAAAAATATAGATATTGATAACGACTCTATTCCAAATTGGTTAGATTCTGACTCTAATGGCGATGGATTTAGCGATAAATTTGAGGGAAGTAATGATTTAGATAATGACGCCATTCCAAATTTTTTAGATCGAGATGCTGATGGCAATGGCGTCGAGGATAAGTTAGTAAGTGGTTATAGCACTCTTGGCTAATGCCTTTTTTAAGAAGATGAAATATGAATAATCTAGTTTTAATTAAATCCAAAATTCCCTTATGGATTACTTTTGGAATTATCAAATAAAATCACTATATTAATAAGGAAGTTAAATGCTAAAACCATTGTTGTCTGCCACACTAATGCTGGTATCTAGCCATACTATGGCCTCTGAATATGATTTGGTTGCCCCCCCAGGGCAAGAGCGTGAGTGCTCATTTTTCATTCATGCTTAATCCAGCCAGTAAAACCAGCTCAAGATAGTCTTCATTTATATGGGCTCGGCGCTGTTTACGTGGCACGCTCATCGCTTTACTGGTCTCTGCGCGAAGCATATTGAGCCCAAGATGCCGCATGGCTGCCATGTTGGCGGCGGCATGACCGCGGAAGATTTGGTTATCGTCTTCGTCCATGCTGACATCAAGCACCCAATGTAGTTT
>NZ_JAKKRZ010000029.1:0-49709 GCF_025653725.1 Shewanella sp. SM74
GGGAAAATTAATATCTATAGCTGCATCTCACATACGTCGCTAGAGACAGCACTACACTGCGGATAGATAAAAATACTGCATAGAACAGAACTACAGTCACTGAAATCTCGTCCCAATGTGCAAAAAGACATGATGCATAGATCGTTCCTTGGACTAAAGAGTAGCAATATTAAAAAATCAAGGCTTTTCTATTAATAACAATTGCTTAATCTGATTTTGGCGGAAATTTCCAGAATCCCGGCGGACCCTCAAGTTAACGCAACGAAAGTAAACAAGATAAATTAACACAACAAAAATGCCCACTTAATGTGGGCATTTTTATGGCTACAGAATAAGTTTATCTTTGAGCCAGCGCTTCTGAATCGCTTATCTCAAGACACCTATTCAAGATACAAAGATGATTACTTCACCCAAGGACTCAACACTAATGGCTGGGCACTGAAGCTGAGCGTGGTGATGCTTTCAAGTTCATTAGCGGCTAATTTATAACTGCCTTTTATCGCTTTTTCACGGCCATTAAGGCGTACATAGACTTCTTGTTCAGGTGAGAATTCAAAGTTTAAGCCAGTAATGGATTCCCTAAAATAACGCATCGGGAAGCCTTGCATAGCACCGAGCAGCGTGTCCATCTCAGTCATGATTTGTTGTAAGCGCGTTTTATCGTACTCGGCTAATGTCTGTTTTGCTCTAACTTGCATTGCAATACCACATCCCTCAGCGCTGCCAGCGAAATTCAGATTAACCAAAGCTCGCTGATCTTTTAAATCATCATCTAAGGGAATAAATAACCGCTGAGCATCAGTATACGTCAGTGGCGTTGAGGTTTTTTCACTGGAAATAGAACCACTTTGGATCAAACAATTCTTTTGCATTGGAACACTAAAAGCCACTTCCACGAGTTGATAACCGCCTTTATTGACTTGTTTTAACCTATCATAAAAGCCTTTATATTCAAGGGATACGGTTTCTGCAGCGGCGCTAGTTGCCAAAAAGAACAGGCTACTAAACAACAGTTTTTTATACATCGACATTCACCAAATATTTTTCATTATGACGTAACATATCAAGCAGCTCATCAATATAAGCTTCTTGTCTTTCAGAATAATTCACTAAACCGTAAATCAATTGATCCGCTGTTGGCTCTAGCTCCTGTGAACGTAAATCAGCTCGAATAGAGCGAAATAACGCATAGGCAGTATTAGAATTTAAATTACGCATATAGGATGAAACCGATTCATCGACCGATGAAAACACTTTCACCTCATGACTTTTACCCGAACCACGTGAGGACGGCACTATGCCGCAGCCAGAAGTAAAACACCATTCACCAAAAAAGTTAAAACCTTCTCTAGCAAAACGTGAACTCCCCCAACCCGATTCATTCGCGGCTTGAATTAACACCATAGATTCCGGCACGATATCTACACGTTTAAGTAAGCTTGCTAATGACTTAGCATCTACGTTACGCGCCGCATATTGGTATTTATCGAATAACGCATTGATCTGCGCTAATTCGGTATCAGATAAACTCTCACCATTATCGACTAAGGCAAGCATCTCATTGATAAAGCCACGCTCCATCAAGATAATGGCATTCTGTTGCTGAACAATCGGCCGCAGGAAATCAAAAAAAGCTTTCTTCTTTTCGGTAATGTCGCTGATCGCTGAAAAGTCAGGGACTTGCGTAACAGGATCGACATCGCTAACGAATTGGGGCGCAATAGCGGATGAGTCATTCGAGTGAGGAATGATCCAAACTCGTAATGCAAAAATCGCCACTATGACCATGGCTAATGCCAATGTAAACGAACCGATTCTACCCGTTTTCAATCATTCACCTTAGGTGTAACGCCCTTATTGGGCAAATAAAGGCCGGATTATAAGCTATTTGTCAGATTTCACGAAATTTGCCCATCATCATGATCACGAACTCAGGTACAATATTACGCCTGAGGCACCATTATCGAGTCGAGCTTGCTATTACGCCGTCATTTATAGATGCAAGCATTTGACTGAGTATTTATACTAAGGTTCCTTAGCGTTATCACCATTGCACAACGGCTCATGAGTCATCCCGCTTATAGCGACAATGGATGGCTATGACATTAAATTTTCGGGTATTCAGGAAGGAAAAACCCAGATGCAGCATTTGATGTTAAATCAATTTGAACGTGTCGTCGCCATTGGCGGAGGCCATGGTTTAGGCCGAGTATTATCCTCGCTCGATTTTTTAGGCAACCGCCTTACAGGGATTGTCGCCACCACTGATAATGGCGGTTCTACTGGTCGACTGAGAGCCGAGCAAGACTGTATTGCTTGGGGTGATTTACGTAACTGCTTATCCCATTTAGCTAATCGTCCTTCCGTTGGCTCGCAATTGTTCGAATATCGTTTCCAAGGTGCCACTGAACTCAGTGGCCATAATTTAGGTAATTTAATTTTACTGGCTCTTGATCAACTCTGCGTTCGTCCATTAGAAGCAGTTAATCTCATCCGTAACTTACTTAAGATAGAAACCCAACTTATTCCCATGTCAGAGCAGCCCACTCACTTAGTGGCCCTGCAAGCCTGTGGCAGTAAAGTCTTTGGGGAGATCAATGTCGACAGTATGGATGAAGCGCCTATCGCGCTCTGCCTTGAGCCACAGGTCGATGCCACCTTTGAAGCCTGTGAGGCCGTTCGGCACGCAGATTTAGTTATCCTAGGCCCTGGGAGTTTCTTAACCAGTATCATGCCGCCGCTGCTGTTACCTAAGTTCGCGAAAAGCCTCGCCGCTACTAAAGCACAGGTGATCTTTATCGATAACCTGGCCGAAGAGGCCTCACCCGCGGGTCGGTTTAGCATTGAGCAACGTATCGCTTGGTGTCACCAAGTGATTGGCAAGCCCATTATTCACAAAGTACTTCGCCACGGTGAACAAACGCGTTTAGGGCCACTGATCAACTATTTTCCGTTGAAGAACCGCCATAATCCCAATCTACATGATCAAGCGAACTTATTAGATGCATTAAGCGCCCTGCTGCGGATCAATGATCTCACTCAACAACCGCTTGCCTGCTAACGCTTACCTGTTAATCATTCAATCGAAATAATAAAGGACAGCAAGTGCTGTCCTTTATATTGTAAAGCTAAAAGGAATGTCCCTTTAGTCTGTCTATAAGGCTGCAATAACCATTACAACACTTGTGCTATGGCTTTACAGATAACAGGCATATTCGTCTTAGTCATGCCTGCAACGCTAATGCGTCCAGAGCCGACAATATAAACACCAAATTCGTCTTTCAAACGTGCCACTTGGGCTTTGTTTAAACCTGAGAAACTGAACATGCCATTTTGGCGAGAAATAAAACTGAAGTCCTGAGTCACACCCTCAGCCTTTAAGCTATCAACAAACAGAGTACGCATTTCGGCGATACGTTCACGCATCTCTTTGACTTCCTGCACCCACATGGCTTTCAGAGCTGCATCATTTAATATCGTGCTGACGATCAGTGCGCCGTGGGCTGGCGGATTAGAATAGTTGGCGCGTATGGTACGTTTCACTTGGCTAAAAGCACGTACGGCAGCATCAGCATCTTCAGCCACCACAGTCACGGCGCCAATACGCTCGTTGTATAGACCAAAGTTTTTAGAGAAAGAGTTAGCGACCAGTAACTCAGACACTTTAGACGCGACTAAACGCAGACCTGCCGCATCTTCTTCAATGCCAGCACCAAAACCCTGATAAGCAAAGTCAAACAGTGGCACGAGTTTCTTATCAGCACACAATTGAGCAACAAGTTCCCATTGCGCCAACGTTAAATCGATACCCGTTGGGTTATGGCAGCAACCGTGTAGCAGCACGACATCGCCCGCATTGGCGTGAGACAAGTCAGTCATCATGGTATCGAAATCGATGTCATGGGCTTCTGCTTTGTAATAACCGTACTCTTTAACCGTTAAACCCGCCGTTTCAAAAATATTTTGATGGTTGGCCCACGTTGGATTGCTCACCCAAATAGTGTGCGAATCGGTATTACGCAGTAAAAACTCAGCAGCAATACGCAGTGCTCCTGTACCACCAGGAGCTTGCGCTGTGGCAGCACGGCCAGAAGAAATTAATGCACTGCCTTCGCCGAACAACAAGGTTTGTACTACACGGTTATAAGCTTGAACGCCTTCAATGCCTAAGTAGTTTTTGGTCTTCTCTTGCTCAAGTAAAATGGCCTCGGCTTTTTTCACTGAAGCCAGAACGGGAGTCTGTCCTGCCTCATCCTTATAAATGCCAACACCAAGATTAACTTTATCCTGACGCGGATCAGCTTTAAAGGTATCGGTTAAACCAAGAATTGGATCAGCGGGTGCGAGTAATACTTGAGAGAAAATCATGACTACGTATCCTAATATGCGCGTGTAGGGGAAATTTCGGCTTATTTATACCACTGTCTTTAAGGGGGTAATAGCGACTTAAGCCCCTTCTTAGGGAAATTATTACACTATTGTCGATTCAATAATAAAAAGTACATTTTATTACGCAATTATTATCCAAATAGTGACATTACTTAAATAAAGCCATTTACAACATCTAGATCACAAAATCACTCAGTTTTGTATTGTAGAAAAGAAACAGGTCAGAAGTCGCAATACTGAATGAGTAAAATAGTGGGCTTGGGCCTAACCAATCTATAGCTGTAGTGATACTAGATTAAGAATCATGAAATGTAGATGTAGATGTAGATGTAGAAGTTACAAAGCAAAAAAGCCCTGACATCAGTCAGGGCTTTTTTGTTTTTTGGTACCCGAGGCCAGACTTGAACTGGCACGCTGTTACCAGCGAGGGATTTTAAATCCCTTGTGTCTACCGATTCCACCACTCGGGCAAACTCTTTATATTAACAACGGGAATCATGTCATTAATACTTTAATCTATGGAGGCGCGACCCGGAGTCGAACCGAGATCGACGGATTTGCAATCCGCAGCATAGCCATTCTGCCATCGCGCCCAAACTGCCAAATTTATTAAAATTTGGAGCGACATATCGGGTTCGAACCGATGACCTATACCTTGGCAAGGTATCGCTCTACCAACTGAGCTAATGTCGCCTATCATTGCGCTTAATCATTTGAACTCATGCTCGGCATGCTTTCCCCTGACTGCGGATTGGCATTCTACCGATTTAGACCTCAGAGTCAATCAACAATTTTTAAAAAATGATCTAAGCCGCATCGTTTGCCCAATAAACCGCCACACCTCAGTAAAGTTGATGTTTCATTCATCAATTTAGGCTTTGTACCGATACTGATGCCGATGCTACCGCTAATTAAACGCGGCAGATAAACAGGGGATCATGGAGTCGAGTCCAATAAAATTGTAGAAGTATAGAAAAACAAAAGCGCCCTATTGGGCGCTTTATTCAAAGGTTAGGCAAAGTCATTAATCACTCGAGCAAAAACTACGCGGGCAATTTACGCAGGTAGTGATAGCGTCGTTAAACCTAACATAGTTTGCATTACGCCAACCACTTGGCAACTGTAACCAAATTCGTTGTCATACCATACATAAAGAATGGCACGCTTGCCTTCTGCAATAGTCGCTTGTGAATCAACCACACCCGCGTAGCGAGAACCCACTAAATCGCTCGATACAATCTCAGTAGAGTCTGTGTAATCAATTTGATTTTGCAGTGGTGATTGTAACGCCGTATCTTTCAGATACTCGTTAAGCTCATCTTTACTGGTTTCAGCATTCAGGTTCATGCTGATGATCGCCATAGAGACGTTAGGCGTCGGCACACGAATCGCGTTACCTGTTAACTTACCAGCTAATGCAGGCAAAGCTTTAGCAACCGCTTTTGCTGCACCCGTTTCAGTGATCACCATGTTTAATGGTGCACTACGGCCACGACGGTCAGCGGTATGATAGTTATCAATCAGGTTTTGATCGTTGGTATAAGAATGAATCGTTTCAACGTGACCATTCTCGATACCATATTTATCATTCACAGCTTTCAGTACTGGCGTAATAGCATTGGTGGTACAACTCGCCGCTGAAACGATAATGTCTTCAGGGGTAATATCGCCTTCGTTTACACCGTAAACGATATTCTTAATCGCGCCTTTTGCAGGAGCCGTCAGTAATACTTTGCTGGCACCAGGGCTCTTAAGGTGTAAACCAAGACCCGCTTCATCTTTCCAAATACCCGTGTTATCAACAATCAATGCATCATTGATGTCGTATTTAGTGTAATCCACTTCGTCGGGTGAATTAGCATAGATCACTTGGATATAAGTGCCGTTGGCTATGATGGCGTTGTTCTCTTCGTCAACTTCAACAGAACCATTGAAAGGACCATGAACTGAGTCACGACGCAGTAAACTCGCGCGTTTTTCTAAATCGCCTTTCTTACCGCCACGTAAAACGATAGCGCGTAACCTTAACTTATTGCTGCGACCTGTGCGTTCAATCAGCAAGCGTGCCAATAAGCGACCGATACGGCCAAAACCATAAAGCACGACGTCACGCGGCGCGACATCATCGGCATGGTCGATAGCATCGGCCAATTCTTTTGCCATATAGCTTTCAATTTCGCTGACATCAGTATGGTCGCGCCAGTAATTGACAGCGAGTTTACCAATATCCACTTTACATTGTTTAACTGCGAGTTTGCTCAAAGCTTGAACGAAGGGGAAACTCTCGCGTAAACGTAATTTTTCACCGACATGACGACGAACTAAACGGTGCGCTTTAATGATTTCAATCGTAGAAGCATTGAGTAACGGCTTGCCGTAGACCACGACTTCAACGCCTTGGTTACGGTACAACTTGCCTAACAAAGGCTGCATCGCCTCTGCCATTTCAAAACGTTCTTGCCAACTTTGTAGGTGTTTATCAGCGCTCATTTACAGATCCTTTATCCCACTTTTCAATAAAATGTACTGAAAGGTTTGAGTAACATGACGAAAAGACCAATAATCTAATGCGGGTTTTAGGGAAAACCCTGTTTTGGTCGGCGCCATTGTAATGAAAGTCGCGCTTTGTTGCCAGTAAGATATTTTCTGTAAATCTGTAATTTTATTAGAAAAATTATCGTTTGGAGAGTGTTTTGAGACAAAATCTAGTAATAATTACATCATTTACCTTAGGGATGAGCTTTTTCGGTCTTTTCGGTTGTGATAATGACCGAAATATCTCAGCAATTTGTAAAAATAATCCTGAAATTTGTGCCGATTTGCATAAGGACAGCTGGTGTTTGACTGAAAAGACCAAGCTTATCCAAAACCGCTACATGTTAAAAGACAACGAAAACCTCACAGGTAAGCAGCTCTACTCACAATTAACCTACCTTGAGGATTACAGCCGTTGCATTGAACTCGCCTCTGGCGTTCAGCATATCATCCACACCAATCGCACAGCAGATAGAGCCAGAGCCTTTAGACTAAGCACTCAAAATTTAAGTTTACTACAAGATCAAACCCGTGAACGGCAAGACCCTTTTATGTCCTATTACCAATGGACTCGCTTTGGCGATACCGCTGCGTTAAATAGATTATTAGAACAGGAAAACGCCGGCGAAGTGACTGACCCCTTTCTACTTGCCCAAGTCGCAACCTATTACAGCAATCGAAATGCCATCAAAGCGCAACAACTCTATCTTAAAGTCTTTGCGGAGATCCAATACGATGATTTCGACGTTAACTGGTTACTTGGGCTCGCATCTGCCTATCGCCAGCAACAGGTTTTAGATAAATCCTATATGCTAACAAAAGCAAATTTACTACTTACGCAGCAGAAGTATTCTGAAGAAAAAATGCTAGCCTTGCTCGGTGGCAATAAAACGCTGGCGACTGAACTCGATTTAAAAGCCCAAACCCTTATCGATGCGCTAAAAAAGGGCACTTATTCTATGAGCCCAGTAAGACAATGGCTTGATCCTCAAGCGGTTGCCCAAGCGCCAACTGTAACTGAGGTGGTGCCGCCTGCGCCTGTCGAAAAAGTAAACTAAGCAACTGATGGCAAAATGTTTGCCATCTTGTAATTTTTTACCCAATTAACGCGTAAAAAATGGCGATTTCGCGACCGATGTAAAAAAATACCTAATTTGTTAATCAAGACAGCGGAAAAATGCCGATTTAACTTGACGATAGCTGTCAGTTTGGTAATTTTACTACCAGTTAAATTTTATAATCACCAGAGGGATATGAGATGACTATCCGTGTAGCAATAAATGGCTATGGCCGTATCGGTAGAAACGTATTACGCGCCTTGTACGAAAGCGAAAAAGCTTATCCAATCAAGATTGTCGCTATTAATGATTTAGGCGACGCTTCAATCAACGCTCACCTGACAAAATACGATTCTGTTCATGGTCGTTTCAATGCGAAAGTTGACCATGATGCCGAAGCTATTTATGTGAATGGCGATAAGATCCTCACTTTCCAAGAACGTGATCCTGCAAAACTGCCATGGGCAGAGCTACAGGTTGACGTGGTTTTCGAATGTACCGGTATCTTCACTTCTAAAGAAACCGTTCAACCACATTTAACCGCTGGCGCGAAGAAAGTGATTATTTCTGCTCCAGGTAAAAATGTGGATGCCACAGTTGTTTACGGTGTGAACAACAACGTGCTGACGTCAGACATGACAGTGATTTCAAATGCTTCTTGTACAACAAACTGTTTAGCCCCTTTTGCTAAGCCGTTAAATGACGAGATTGGTATCGAATCAGGCCTGATGACCACCATTCACGCTTATACCAACGATCAACGTTTATCTGACGTGTACCATACAGATTTACGTCGTGCCCGTGCTGCGGCACTGTCAATGATCCCAACTAAAACTGGCGCAGCTGCTGCTGTAGGTTTGGTTGTACCTGAATTACAAGGTAAGTTCGACGGTTTAGCGGTTCGTGTACCTACAGTTAACGTATCACTCGTGGATTTATCTTTCATCGCTGCCCGTGACACTACAGTTGAAGAAGTGAATGCCATTATTGAACGTGCTGCCAGCGTTGCGCCATTGAGCGAAGTGTTAGCGGTAAACAAAGAGCCATTGGTGTCTATCGACTTTAACCACAATGCGTTTTCTTCGAACTTTGACGCCACTCAAACCCGTGTAAACGGTCGTTTAGTGAAAGTGATGTCTTGGTATGATAACGAGTGGGGATTCAGTAACCGTATGTTAGATAACGCGGTTGCACTGATGAACGCCAAGTAAGTAAGCGTAAAGTAATCTAGTCACTAGATTCCGCGTTACTCAATTAAGCCTCGCATTTGCGGGGCTTTTTATTGTCTTAAATTTGATGAAACAACAGACATAAAAAATCCCCACGCTATGGTAGGGATTTTTATTAGGCTGAAGAAAAGCTAAATAATGGGCTTAGGCATTACCCTTCACTTTCATATTCAGTGTCTTGGCAAAATCAAGCATGCGCGTCAGCGGGATCAGCGCTTTAACTCTTAAGTCTTCATCCACAAAAATCTCATGGGTGGTTTTATCGCTGTCGGCGAGTGACGCTTCAATGGCCTGCAAACCGTTCATCGCCATCCAAGGACAGTGGGCACAGCTCTTACAGGTTGCGCCATTTCCGCCCGTTGGAGCTTCAATTAAAATTTTACCTGGCGCCGCCTGCTGCATTTTATAAAAAATGCCGCGATCGGTTGCCACGATAAAACGCTCATTCGGCATGGTCTGCGCTGCTTTAATCAGTTGACTGGTCGAGCCAACTGCATCGGCCATTGCCACCACACTGGCTGGCGACTCAGGGTGCACAAGAATCGCCGCATCTGGGTAAACGCTTTTCATATCGCGCAACGCGTTCGATTTAAACTCGTCGTGAACGATACAATCGCCCTGCCACATCAACATGTCGGCGCCCGTCTGCTTGGCAATATAGCTGCCTAAATGACGATCTGGTCCCCAAATGATCTTTTTGCCTTCGCTGTCTAAGTGCTCAACGATTTCAAGGGCAATGCTCGATGTCACCACCCAATCGGCGCGCGCTTTAACCGCAGCCGAAGTATTGGCGTAAACCACCACAGTATGATCTGGGTGCGCGTCGCAGAAAGCGCTGAACTTATCGATTGGGCAACCTAAGTCCAATGAACAAGTGGCTTCTAAGGTCGGCATTAAAATGGTTTTTTCTGGGCTTAAAATCTTGGCGGTTTCGCCCATAAACTTGACCCCAGCAACGATTAAGGTTTTTGCTGGGTGATCGCGGCCAAAGCGCGCCATTTCTAAGGAGTCTGAAACGCAGCCGCCAGTCTCTTCGGCAAGGGCTTGGATTTCAGGATCGGTATAATAGTGGGCAACCAGAACGGCATCTTTTTCAATGAGCAGTTGCTTGATACGCGCCTTGTAATCGGCTTTTTGCGCATCGGACAAAGGCACTGGTTTAGGCGGAAACGGGTAATCAATGGTTTCTATTGTTGGAGCAAATGGGCTGGGGGCTAACTGACTCATAACACATCCATCAGGATAACTACGTTCGGGAATTATACGTAATCGGGATCAAAAGATTAACCCATTTGTGCAAAGCAAATAAAAAAGGACGCTTTTAGCGTCCTTTTAGTGTCAGTTATTCGTGCCAGCGGCTTAGCGCATCGCTAATAACATCTCTTGAGGCTGCTCAAGATACTGTTTCCACAGATTACAGAAGCGAGCAATCGTACCTCCATCGATCACTCTATGGTCACCTGACCAGCTCACTTGCATGATTTGGCGAGCTTCGACTTCCCCTTTCACGTTAAAGCGCGGTAGGGTTTGCAACTTACCTAAGGCCACAATCGCCACCTCAGGTTTGTTGATGATAGGCGTCGCCACTGTGCCACCTAAGGCGCCAATGTTCGATATGGAAATCGTGCCGTCTTTCAGATCCGCTGGCGCCACGCGGCCGCTGCGGGCAGCTTGGGTCAGGCGGGTGATTTCTGCCGCCACTTCTAAAATACTCTTGTCCTGCACGTCTTTGATGTTAGGCACTAAAAGACCGACTTTAGAATCCACCGCCATGCCGATATTGTGACGCGCCTTGTAAGTTAGTTCAGTGCAATCAGCATTCACTTGACTGTTCATCACAGGGAACTGACCTAACGCGAGCGACATTGACTTCATGAAGAAAGGCATCATGGTCAGCTTCACTTCATCTGACGAATACTTCACTTTCATGCTTTCACGCAGTGCAACTAAGTCTGTTAAATCAAACTCTTCGCAATAGGTAAAGTGCGGAATGCTCGACACAGATTCCACCATCATGCGTGCCATCACAGCTTTTACGCCGCGAATCGGCTCAACCGTGTCAGCGCGTTGAGTCACTGTAGATGTTGGAACTTGGGTTTGAGATGCTTGAGTCGCTTGAACTGGCGCCTCTTTTACCTGAGTCGCACTTGATGCAGAAACATTGCTCGCGCCTTGTTGGAAGCGAGTGATATCTTCCTTATACACACGGCCGTGCTTTCCTGTGCCAAGTACTTGGCTCAAGTCGATATCTAAGGAACGCGCCATGCGACGAACTGCGGGGCTGGCTAAGGCTTTACCTTGGCGAGCAGGCTCTGCACTCACAGCCTGCGCTGCAGGTGCGGCATTGGCCACAGTATCTGTATTTATTGTCGTCGCAGGTGCAGAAGCCATCTGCTCAACTTCAATGGCAAATAAAGGCGCATGTACTTTAGCTAGCTGACCTTTGCGATAATGCAGTTTGGCTATTTTACCCGCTTTAATGGCAGGAATTTGCACCAGCGCTTTATCTGTCATCACGTCGGCAATCGGTTGATCTTCCTCAACCCAATCACCTTCACTCACCAACCATTCGACTAGCTCACATTCAACTATGCCTTCGCCGATATCTGGTAGCAAGAATTCTTCAATGCTGACAGACGAACTGGATGACGTGGTCGCGTTTGTGACTGCCACTGGCTCAGCAGCTTTTGCGATTGTCGCAGCTGCAGCCGCAACAGATTCTTCGCCCGCGATTTCAACGGCATCTTCAATTTTTACGGCATAGAGCGGCGCATGCACTTTCGCAATATCGCCCTTGGCGTAATACAGCTTAGTGACTACGCCCGCAAAAGGCGCTGGGATTTGAACAAGTGCTTTGTCTGTCATGACATCGGCAATCGGCTGATCTTCAACGACTGTGTCGCCTTCTTTGACCAACCATTCAACCAACTCACACTCCACAACACCTTCGCCAATATCCGGCAAAATAAAATCTTTAATCATACCGGACTCCTAGAAGGTCACTGATGCTTTGATGGCTTCAAACGTTTTGAATGCATCTGGCATGTATTCTTTTTCATGAATGAGTGGGTACGGGGTATCTAAACCACAAACGCGGCTGATGGGTGACTCTAAATACAAGAAGCATTCTTGCTGAATCGTCGCCGCTATCTCACCAGCAAAACCACCGGTTAATGGCGCTTCATGGTTAACCAGTAAACGTCCGGTCTTTTTGACTGAATCGGCAACGGTATCGATATCCCAGGGTGACAAGGTGCGTAAATCGATAACTTCACAGGAGATCCCTTCTTTAGCGGCCATGTCGGCGGCTTTTTCAAGGATTTCCATTTGCGCGCCCCACGCCACTAAGGTGATGTCTTTACCTTCGCGAACCACTTCAGCCTTACCCAGTTCAATTTCATAATCGCCCGCTGGCACTTCGCCAACCGATGCACGATATAAACGCTTAGGCTCAAAGAAGATCACCGGATTTTTGTCACGGATTGACGCCAACAGCAGACCTTTGGCTTGCTCAGGGTTACGTGGCACCACCACTTTTAATCCCGGTGTCTGGGTAAAATAAGCTTCGGGTGATTGAGAGTGATAATGGCCGCCCGCGATACCGCCGCCATAGGGCGTACGGAACACTAATCCACCGACATCGAACTCATTACCGCTACGGTAACGGAACTTAGCCGACTCGTTAACGATTTGATCAAACGCCGGAAAGATATAATCGGCGAATTGAATTTCAGCCACGGCGGTCATGCCATTTGAGGCTAAACCATTGGCAAAACCGGCAATACCTTGCTCTGTCAGCGGCGTATTAAAGCAGCGAGCGCGACCGAATTTTTCTTGAAGACCGGAGGTGGCGCGAAATACCCCGCCAAAGTGGCCCACATCTTCACCAAAAACCACCATGCGTTCATCGGCTTGCATGGCAATCGACAAGGCCTCATTGACGGCCTGTAACATATTCATTTCAGCCACGGCTTATAGTCTCCCTGCACTTTTTGGATAGGCTTGCGGATATTTCTTGATATGTTCTTTAAGATCGGCGAGTTGCTTTTTCAGCACTGGCGTCGGCTTGTCGTACACATCTTCAATAATTTCATCCAGCATAGGCACAGGAATTTTTTCAGCCACTTTTACCGCAGCCAATACTTCTTCACGATATTTTTCATGCAGTTTCACATCATCCGCTTCAGCCAACCAACCTTTGTTGATAAGCCATAATTTGAAGCGTTTAACCGGATCGTGTTGCTGCCACTTGGCTTCTTCATCTTTCGAGCGATAACCTGAGGGATCGTCTGAAGAAGAGTGTGCGCCGAGACGGTAAGTCATGGCTTCAATCAGCACTGGGGCATTATGCTCAATCGCATAGGCACGGGCTTGCTGGGTTGCCGCTAACACGGCCAACATGTCATTACCATCAACACGAATGGTGTGCATGCCATAACCGACACCACGGCTGGCAATACCGTTACCGGCAAACTGCTCTTCAGTGGGGGTAGAAATCGCGTAGCCATTGTTACGACAGAAGAAAATCACTGGGCATTTCAGTACCGCGGCCATGTTTAGACCGGCATGGAAGTCCCCTTCCGATGCAGCGCCTTCGCCAAAATAACAAACCGCGACTTTGCGCTTACCTTGCATTTTTAAGCTGTAGCCCACACCAGTCGCCTGCGGGATTTGCGTGGCTAAAGGTGAAGAAATCGTTTGATAATGCAATGCCGCACTGCCGTAATGGATTGGCATTTGGCGACCTTTACCAAGATCTTTCTCGTTACTGAACATCTGATTCATAAACTGTTCAGTAGTAAAGCCACGATAACGCAGCGCCGCATGCTCGCGATATTGCGCGAGGATCACATCTTCTTGATCGAGTGCGGCCACACTGCCGACAATAGCCGCTTCTTCACCCGTACAGGTCATGTAGAAGCTGATGCGCCCTTGACGCTGGGCGCCAAGCATACGTTCATCAAGTACCCGAGTGAATACACAGGTATCGTAAATTTTAGTGGCTAAGGTTTCATCTATCACAGGCAAAACCGCGGTTTCATAAGTGGTGCCGTCGGCTTGTAGAATTCGAAGGATAGGAATGTGTAGCGATGCCTTATCCAAGAAGCCGACACGGTGCACTGTATCAGTGTTGAGTGTTGCTTTGCTCATATTGTGCTCTTGTTATCTCATTACGCATCAAAGCGTTTTGATGCGTCTGTTTATACGAATATGCCCGACGGACATTACGTTAACGTAAACTACCTATCAACCATTGGCATAGCTCAAACCACAAGTTATCCCTGCCACGCATGTATATATTGCTTTACAAGCCTAACGCACGTCCGCATTCACCGCAGGGATCAGGCAAATCACAGTGCGATTGCCAATAGGCACTTTGGCATTAGGGAACACGACAGACTCAAACTCGTGCTCCACTTTAATTTCTTGCCCACCTTCCCGCGCTAAAACAAAGCCCTTCGGGAAAGCTCTGAAGTTTTCGACATCAGTTGCGAAGGTAAATTCAAAATCATCGAAATGTTTATTGATGACGCGGCACACTTGGTACAAGTTAACCAAATCGGCATCAAATTCATCCAGCGCCAACGGCTTAGCGGTGATCAAGCGCATGAACATTTCATGGGTGGCGATAAAACGCGTCATGTCGTTCTGGCCCATGGGATACACCTTGCCAAGCTCAATGGTAAAGGCATCGGCGCCGTAGTGTTCGGAGGAAAAATAGCTAAAGGTCGTGGTCGGTTCGTGGTGAAAAAGTACCGTATCAACGCCGCTTGCGGCTAGAAACATGATTTGCTCGCCGCTAAAGGCGCGCCCTGGACGATAGGGATAAATAGCGAACTTTTCATGCTTCGAGGCGCGCATCGCCGTGTGCAGATCATAATGAATGCGCTGACGACCATCGGCAACCGCGGTATAAAAACGGTCGACATAGGCTTCGAGTTTTTTGGCGCGTACTCGCTCAGGGTTCACTAACCCTGGTGGATTGGAATGCTCACCACTAAAGAGACGATTCATATTCTCATCGATAATCCGCGTGCCGTTATTAATCGCTAATGGATTACCAATCAGGAATAAAGTGCGCTGTTTCGCGATGATCTTTTGCTGTAAAAGCTGCTTAATTAAGCCATTGCAGAGTTCAATGGGCGCGGTCTCGTTACCGTGAACACCGCAGGAAAGCACAATATCTTTTCCTTCATTCTGTATTGGTTCGAAAACAATAACACCGGTATCCCACACTTCCACTTGAGTATGATCGCCTAAGTTAAATGAAAATTCGCCATCGAACTGTTCAGGATGGGCTAAGGTGAGCGCTAAAAAATCCTTTGAATCTAACAGAGCTTGTAACACAGAATTCTCCTTATAATGATGTGTAACAGTATTGGCGCAATAGCATAAGTACAGGCAGTAATAACCACTTAAGCATTTATCTCACCGCGGTTAATCTCACTCGCACCTAAAAAACGGCTTCAATACTAACACATGTTTTTAGTGCTGTTCTCAGACATTTATTGCCGTAGGACCCAGTTTTAAGCGGAATGACATTCAACTAAGCTGATTGTTAAATTCTTAGGACATTCCCTAAGAATTTCCCATGATAAATATTCCAGCTTGAGGCTTGCTTTTGCACTCAAGTTTTATCACAATCCTTAGCCATCTAGACTTCTATTGGATTTAATTATGGCGTTAGCAACCTTTGGTGCCGGCTGTTTCTGGGGCGTAGAGTATTTTTTTAGACAAGTGAACGGCGTATCCAATGCCACCTGCGGCTATATGGGCGGCAATAATGCGGCGACGAGCTATGAAGAAGTCAAAAAAGGCAAAACGGGCCATGCCGAAGTGGTGCAAGTGGAATTTGACCCTGCCCTTGTCAGTTATGAAAACTTGCTCGATGTATTTTGGAAAAACCACAACCCAACGAGTCTGAACATGCAAGGCGGAGATATTGGCACCCAATATCGCAGCACCATTTTCTTCCACGACCGTGAGCAAAAAGTGGCCGCAGAAGCCTCAAAGTTAGCTTTTGCCCGCTCAGGTCGTTGGGGATTGCGCCATATCGTGACTGAAATAGTACCATTACAACAGTTCCATGTGGCAGAGGAATATCACCAAAATTACATTGATAAGAATAACTTACCGAGTTGTCATATCGAGTACTAAATACAGTCAAATCAGCATGAGATCAACTACTCATAACTGACATTAGACACAAACAAAAACGCACTCAAATCTGAGTGCGTTTGTTTTTGATACTTTATAAACCTACTGCTGCATTAAGCGTTCAGCGCCTTATCAATTAATGCCTGCGCATCTTTGATGATTTCAGCTAAATGCTGCTCACTGATAAAACTCTCGCCGTAGATCTTAAATAACGCTTCCGTGCCCGATGGACGCGCCGCAAACCAACCATTCGCCGTAGTCACTTTGATGCCACCAATGGCCGCATTATTGCCCGGCGCATGAGTTAACACGTTTTCGATTGCCTCACCCGCAAGCACAGTGGCATTTAAGGTTTCTGCATTCAATAACGCAAATTTGGCCTTGTTTTCAAGACTGATTGGGCTATCGATACGCTTATAGAAACTTTGGCCAAATTGTTTTACTAGCTCTTGATGGCGTTGACCTGGAGTTTTACCTGTCACCGCAAGAATTTCTGCGGCAAGTAACCCTAAAATGAAGCCGTCTTTATCCGTGCACCACGTTGTGCCATCACGGCGTAAAAATGCCGCGCCAGCGCTCTCTTCACCGCCAAAGGCGATGGTGGCTTCGGCTAAACCATCGACAAACCACTTAAATCCCACAGGCACTTCGAGTAATTTTTTGCCGTGGAAAGCACAGATTCTATCGATAAGCGCACTCGATACTAAGGTTTTACCTATTGCTAAGCTATCGCTCCAATCCGGTCTGTGCGTCAGTAAATAATCGATAGCGACCGCAAGGTAGTGATTAGGGTCCATCAAGCCGGTACCAGGGCAGACAATGCCGTGACGGTCATAGTCAGGATCGTTACCAAGGCATAAATCATAAGATTCTTTATGGGCGAGTAACCCTGCCATCGCATAGGGAGACGAGCAATCCATGCGGATTTTGCCGTCTTTATCCAGCGGCATAAAGCTAAAGCTTGGGTCAACTTTATCATTAACTAAGGTGATATCGAG
Organism: Shewanella sp. SM74; assembly: GCF_025653725.1. NCBI lineage: Bacteria > Pseudomonadati > Pseudomonadota > Gammaproteobacteria > Alteromonadales > Shewanellaceae > Shewanella > Shewanella sp. SM74. Next base: position 17,368 of record NZ_JAKKRZ010000029.1, read on the forward strand.
CCCATAACGCGCGGCAATCGGAGCCCAGTAGAAAATCCCTGAACCACCGAGCGGGTCCACACCGATACGCAGCTTAGCGTTGGCAATCGCCTGCATGTCGATGACATTGTCTAAATCAGCCACATAAGGCGTGATCAAATCAATGGCGTTGACATAGCCTGATGCCAGCGCTTCGGCATACGCTAATTTTTGCACGCCAGCTAACGCTTGGCGCAAGTAATCATTGGCCCGCGATTCAATCCAAGCGGTGATATTACCTTCGGCCGGTCCACCATGGGGTGGATTGTATTTAATCCCACCATCTTGAGGCGGATTGTGGGAAGGCGTAATGATCAAACCATCGGACAGGGCCGCCCCCGTAATATTGGCTTCACGATTGGCGCAAATAACCCCATGGGACACCACTGGCGTTGGCGTAAATCCATCGTTCTGTTGGATTTTCACTGTGACTTTATTTGCCGCCAGCACTTCAATTGCCGACAAATAGGCCGCATAGGATAACGCATGGGTGTCAATCCCAAGGATCAGCGGCCCATCGATATTTGCCGATTGACGGTAGTCAACCACAGCTTGGGTAATCGCCCAAATGTGTTGTTGGTTAAAACTGCCATTGGAAGCGCAGCCTCTGTGCCCAGAAGTGCCAAAGGTGACGCGTTGTTGTACGTCATCCATATTTGGCGTGATGCTGTAATAATGGCTCATCAGTTTTGGAATATTGACCAGATCCGTCTGATTAGCGATTTGTCCTGCCCTTTGATGTATTGCCACCTATGGCTCTCCTGCACTCAATTACAATTAGAAAAAGTAGAAAAATGTCGTACTAACCAGGCTCACCCGAGGATTAAACGCGCTCGGCGATGCCCGCTGCTACTGTCGCATCACAACCAAATTGCACTAAAACTTCCGATAAAATAGTGCGTTTCTTGGCGGTATTGTTGTTACTCGTTACCCAGAAACCACTTGCACCAATTTCTTTTGGGTTAGCCGAAGCACTCGCTTCGAGCAGTTGCTCCTTAGAGCGAGCAAAATACAAACGATCGCGCCCTTGGATCTGCAAAATTTGTGAGAATTGCTCTGGGGCTAATTGATACAAACTTTCGAGCAAAAACAGAAAACGACCTACTGCGCCTTTTTGCTGCGATAACTGATGTTCATCGACTAAGCGACTAAAATCATTCACTGCTGGCACTGTTTGCGCCGCGATGGGCTGAATAGGTTCAGCTTCAAGACTGGGTTGGCTAATCGCCAAAGGCTGGGGTTGTTCGACCGCATCGACGGACAGGCCGAGTAATCGACGAAGAATGTCAGAGGCGCTCTCACCAATTCGTTCTGTTTTGCTGGCAATATGACGATAGAGCTCTTCATCTACTTCGATATATTTCATAACCTTAATTATCCTTTGTTATTCGACAGGCTTAACCGAAAAAAGTGTACCACAGCGATCGGGGCAGATCATTGCGATCTGTTACCAGTGTATCTATCTCTATCAATCTGATAAAGCGCCATTATTCTAAAAGTGCGGGAAATAGCACAGCAAACTAGCAGTTAATCGACAATTGCCGAAAAAGCACACAAGTTACTGGCCGCCCCCACTATAGAAATGGCAACTGACTTGTCAAGCCAACGGCATTAAGGGCACAATTCGCGTCACGCTAAGCTAAAAATCTCCAACAGGAATCACCATGAACTTTGTTTCCACAGGCCAAGGACCCGCAGTGCTCTTGATCCACGGCTTGTTCGGTAATCTAGATAACCTCAAAGGTCTAGGGCAAGTATTAGAAAATCAGTATCAAGTTATTCGTGTCGATGTGCCCAATCATGGTTTAAGTGAGCATTGGGATCAAATGGACTACCCTCGCCTCGCCACTGCAATGATCCGCTTGCTAGACGAACTGGCTATTGAACGCGCCCATATTGTGGGTCACTCCATGGGTGGTAAAATCGCCATGGCGACGGCGTTAGCCTTTCCAGAACGCATTATCAGTATGGTGGCAGCCGATATCGCCCCCGTCGCCTATGAGCCAAGACACGACACAGTGTTTGCGGCATTAGAAAGCCTGCCCTTAGAAGGCCATACCGACAGACGCTTTGCCCTAAACCACTTAATTGACAATGGTATTGACGAAGCAACGGCACAATTTTTACTCAAAAATCTACAACGCACTGATACTGGTTTTCGTTGGAAAATGAACTTAAGTGGTCTAAAGGCTTGTTATCCTAATATTATTGGCTGGCAAAATCAGACGCCAAATCCAGTACAAAGCTATGCTGGACCAAGTCTATTTATTCGCGGCGGCGACTCAAATTATGTCACTAGCGAGCACAGAAGCGCTATCATGGCGCAATTCCCCGCGGCACAGGCAAAAACACTTGAAGGATGTGGTCATTGGTTGCATGCACAAAAACCCGTCATTTTTAACCGGATCGTGTCTGAATTTATTGACAAACATTCAATGTAAATCAGCAGCAAACTCGACCGAAAGCATATGGCAGCCGCCATCTTGTTGTGATATATTCGCGCCTCTTTTGGCCTTAGAACACTCTCAAGGACTAAGAAAGTATGTTATCTCAGTACATGGAACAAATTGAAACCATCGGCCTGAACCTGTTTTTTGCCTCGATATTTTTCTTTATCGGCATGGCCATCCACGATGTGCTTAAACAAGGTAACGTGCCAAAATTTGGTCGATTTATTGTTTGGTTAGTGTTATTTCTCGGCTGCGCCGGGTTTATTGTAAAAGGTATTATCCAGATCACTTGGGAAGGCTCAGGGATCGGTTAACAATAAGAACATGGCAAAAGAAGCGACAGACAGAACCACTATTGACCTTTTTGCCAACGAAAAGCGCCGGGGCCGACCACGTAGCAATCCTTTGTCCCGTAGCCAACAGCTTAAGGTCAACAAACGCAATCAAATCCAGCGCGATAAAGCCAACGGATTAAAGCGAATAGAGTTAAAGGTGTCACAAGATTTGTATGACGCCTTGAATGAGCAGGCATTGGCCAGTAACATCAGCCGTAGCCAGTTAATCGAATTAATTCTTCAGCAACAAGTTGAGTGCTGAACGAGTACCAGCAAGATTAACCTAATAAGTGAACTAGACATTAAAGGATAGACAATGGCAACTGTAGGTCTTTTTTTCGGTAGCGACACAGGTAACACCGAAGCTGTAGCCAAGATGATCCAGAAAAAACTGGGTAAAAAAATGGTTGAGGTGAAAGATATCGCCAAAAGTACCAAAGAACAGATTGCAGAGTATGACTTGCTGCTGTTCGGCATCCCGACCTGGTATTACGGTGAAGCGCAATGTGACTGGGATGATTTCTTCCCTGAATTAGAGCAAATTGATTTTACTGACAAACTTGTCGCTATTTTTGGTTGTGGTGATCAAGAAGATTACGCTGAGTACTTCCTTGATGCCATGGGCATGGTTGGCGATATTGTTCAGGCCCGTGGTGGTATCATCATCGGCCATTGGCCAACTGCAAGCTACAATTTTGAAGCCTCTAAAGGTCAAGTCGATGACGACCACTTTATTGGTTTAGGTATCGATGAAGATCGCCAGCCAGAGCTGACTGAAGAACGTGTTGATGCTTGGGTTAAGCAAATTTACGAAGAAATGTGTTTAGCTGAATTAGAAGATTAATTCTGTTAACCATTTGATTAAAGCGGCTTTAACGCCGCTTTTTTTATGCATATATTTCTGACTAAGAATAACGACATACCACACTCATGAGCAACACACCTCGCTCCAATCATTGGGATATTTTTTGCACCGTCGTTGATAACTATGGCGATATTGGCGTCACTTGGCGTTTAGCCAAACAAATAGCCAATGAGTATCAGATCCCCGTTAATTTGTGGGTCGACGACCTCGCAAGCTTCTCGCATATCTTACCGACACTCGATCCACTAAAAGCCACTCAAACCTTCAATGGTGTGAATATTATTCATTGGAAAGAGCCTTTACCTATAGAGTTTGTCGCAGGAGCAGTGCTCATCGAAGCCTTTGCCTGTGAACTCCCCGAACAGGTAAAAGAGCAGCTGGCTTATTTACATCAGAACGCCCCAAAATCTGTACCTGTTTGGCTGAATTTAGAGTATTTAAGCGCAGAGGATTGGGTTGAAGGCTGCCATGGTTTGCCATCGTTACAAGCCAATGGTTTGAAAAAGTATTTCTACTTTCCCGGTTTTAGCGCCAAAACGGGTGGACTCATTTGCGAGCAAAATTTGTTTGCAGAGCGTGATGCTTGGCAAGCTGATACTGCCAATAAATTGCAGCTTTTTACTGATCTAGGTCTTAAGGACATTCAGGCACAAGACACAGTGATTAGCGTTTTTAGCTATGAGACCGAGGCGCTACCCGCATTATGTGAGTTATGGCAGCAATCGGTAGAAAAAATCCATGCGCTGCTCCCAAAGGGGCGTAGCTTAAACAGTCTGACACATTTACTGCCCTGTGAGATTGCCGATCTAGTGCCGGGTCAACAGATAAATCATGGTAATTTAACCCTGCACATTTTACTTATGACAGACCAACAGGGGTTTGATCGCCTGCTCTGGAGCTGTGATTTTAATATCGTGCGCGGTGAAGATTCCTTTTTACGTGCCCAATGGGCCGCAAAACCCTTCATTTGGCACATTTATCCCCAAGAAGATGATTATCACCTCGTAAAATTAGAAGCTTTTCTCAAACTTTACTGCGATAATCTGCCACCTAAAATTGCTTGTTATTGGTCTGAATTGAATCTCGCGTTCAACCAAGCACAGCAATCAGCCGTGAGCCTTAACTGGCAAAACCTTAATCCTGTTAATTTGCCCTTGTTGCATCACCATGCTAAACAATGGCCAATTAATGCATTAAATGCTGCAGATCTCGCTACTCGACTAGTTCAGTTCGTTAAAAACAGCTAAGATACTGCGCGAAAACAGAAAAATCTAAATATAGGAAATAGTGTAATGAAAACTGCTCATGAAATCCGTCCTGGTAACGTGATCATGTTAGATGGCAGCCCATGGGTTGTGCAGAAAACTGAAACAACTCGTTCTGGCCGTAACGCTGCTATCGTTAAGTTAAAGTTGAAAAACTTACTGCTTAACTCTGGTACTGAAACGACTTTCAAAGGTGAAGATAAGTTAGAAGACATCATCCTAGATCGTCTTGACTGCACATATTCTTACTTTGCAGATCCTATGTTTGTATTCATGGATGCAGAATACAACCAATACGATGTAGAAGCTGAAAACCTAGGTGATGCAGCGGCTTATATCGTTGACGGTATGGAAGAAACTTGCCAAGTGACTTTCTATGATGGCAAAGCTATCTCTGTTGAAATGCCAACCACTATCGTACGTGAAGTGATCTACACTGAGCCTTCAGCTCGTGGCGATACTTCAGGTAAAGTGATGAAGCCAGCGACTATCACTGGCGGTGGCACAGTAAGTGTTGCTGACTTCGTGAAAGTAGGCGACAAAATTGAAATCGACACTCGTACTGGTGAATTCAAGAAGCGCGTTTAATCGCCCTTCTCGTTTCCAGACACAAAAAAGCCAGTGCTTGCACTGGCTTTTTTGTTGCTGTTTTTTTAGTGATGTGTCGAGTCACTCAAGGGAATAGGTGTTATCCAGCAAAATCCCCTCATTAAATAAGCGTTAGCATTGCGGCCCTAAGAAACGTCGCTCCCAAGCCCCTATCTCACTCAAATAACTTTGGAATTCAATTTCCTTCACCGATACAAAGCCAGTGACAAAATCGTCCCCGAGTAAGCGTCGTGCCGAATCACTTTGGCGCATTTGCGTTAACGCAGCTAAAAATGTCTGCGCGAGGTCATGGCTGCTCTCATAAGCGCTCCCAGTTTCTGGTGCACTTGGCGATAATTTTTCTTCCATTCCGGCAAGGCCCGCTGCCAAAGATGCGGCAATCATCAGGTACGGATTAGCATCGGCGCCCGCAATGCGATTCTCTACCCGTCTCGCTACTGGAGCACTTAATGGCACACGTAAGCCAGTGGTGCGATTATCAACGCCCCAACTTAAATTAATCGGCGCTTGACTGCCGGAAATGTAACGTCTAAATGAATTGATATTGGGTGCGAATAACAACATTAAATCAGGTAGATACTTTTGTAATCCGCCGATATAGTGGTGAAAACGGTCAGTGTCGCTACCATCAGCATGGCTGAAAATATTATGACCTTTATCATCGACGACACTTTGATGTAAATGCATAGAACTGCCGGGTTGACCCGCTATGGGTTTCGCCATAAAAATTGCATTCAAGCTATGTTTAATGGCGATTTCTTTCGCCGCGTATTTAAACATAAAGGCTTGATCCGCTAAGGCCAGCGGATCGCCATGCACTAAGTTAATTTCATATTGCGATAGCCCCATTTCATGGATCCAAGTATCACCTTTAATCCCAATCGCATCGATAGCGGCATTAAACTCATCCCAAAATGGTGCGAGTTCATTGAGCATATTCATGCTAAACGCGGATTGACCATTTTCAGCTCGGCCACTTTTTGAAATGGGTGCCTGATACGGCACACTCGGATCGGTATTGGCTTCAGTCAGATAAAACTCAATCTCAGGAGCCACCACGGGCGTTAACCCAAGGGCTTGGTAACGGGCTAACACATTTTTTAACATAGAGCGCGGCGCAAATGGACATAAATTGCCATCCAGTAATACGCAGTCATGGATGGCAAATGCGCGCGGCACTGTGCTCCATGGGATCATCTTGAGAGTGCTGTAATCGGGGATGAGTAAAAGATCAGGATCAGCATCGGGGAAAACTGGATCGTAGGAATACTCACCGGTAATCGCTTGCATCGAAATCGCTTGGGCAATACGTAATTCAGCACCCTGAGCAAAACTTCGGGCTGGCATAAGCTTTCCCCTTGGATAGCCTGAAATATCAGGGAATAAACACTCGACATCACGTATTGTGCCGTGCTCGAAAAACGCAGTAAGAAGAGTTGAGTCCATTTGATTCGTTTGCCACTAATGTTGAAAATAATACCCTGAAGGATGCAAAGTATAATCAGGCTTTGATTTGAAAAGCTACATGGCGACGATGAAATATGTAAAATATAAATGACAATTTCGTAAAATATAATTTGACATCAGTTGAAAATATTCATTTAACAGTGTAATCGTGTTTATCCTAGTTCAAGCCTCCTCACTCTTTACTCACCTTTTACTCATTCTAGCCGCCTAACCCCATTACGGCAGACATAAAAAAACCAGCCGTAGCTGGTTTCTTATATTAATCGTGACAGAAGTTATGCAATCACAATAAAGCCGATAAATGCTATTACTGCTGCGATAAGTGCATAAGGTAACTGAGTCACAGCATGGCTCACTAAGTTACAACCTGAGCCTTGGGCGGCCAATACGGTTGAATCTGAGTAGAAGCACGCTTGGCTACCAAATGATGATGCAGACAATAAGGCCCCAATGACTAATGGGATGTCCGCCCCAACGGCTTGCGCTAATGGCATCACGATAGGAATCGTCACGGCAAATATACCCCAGCTCGAACCTGTGGCAAACGCGAGTATAGCCATAGATAAAAACACTACCGCAGGCAGCAATTTAGGTGTCATAAATGGACTTAATGATTCAATGACATACTGTGGCAGTAATAACTGATCGCACACATCCTTAAACACAAACGCCGCAATCACAGTGCTAATGGCTGGTAGCATGCTTTTAAAGCCATCGATCATTTGGTCCATCATCTCTGAAAATGGCATCAAACGCTGCACTGCATAATAAGGAATCGTGATAACTAAGGTCGCCAGCAAGCCTTTCCACACGTCGATATCAAAGTACACGGTAAAGGCAACTAACAAACCAATAGGCACTAAAAAGTTATGCAGTTTGCCCTGATTATCGGCGTGCTTAAATTCCTCTTCTATGGCTTTAACCGCATATTCATCCGAAGTTTGCACTTGGTCGAAATCCACCTGCGCTTCAGCGGGTTCACCTTGGGCAGCGCGCAGCTGCGCAGTCTTCATTGGACCAATGGCGGGCACAATACCTAATGCGACAAGTAGCACCATAGCCACAGCTAACCAAGCATAAAGCATGTAAGGAATGGCTTGCATATAAACTGCAATGCCTTGACCTTCGGCTGCCACACCGTTATCCACCAGTAATCCACCAAAAAATACCGCCCAAGTTGATAATGGCACTAACACGCACACGGGCGCGGCGGTAGAGTCCACGACATAGGCGAGCATTTCACGGGACACTTTAAATTTATCCGTTACACGCTTCATGGTTTCACCCACGGTCAACGCATTGAGATAGTCATCGATAAAAATCACGATCCCAAGGATAAAAGTCATTAATAGGGAAGATTTAGGTCCTTTCGCCAATTTAAGTGCATTGCGGCCAAACGCTAATGCGCCGCCAGTTCGTACTAAAAGTGCGATGAGCGCGCCAAAACCACCACACACCAGAATCAACCAACCTATGGTTTCATCGGCCATAACCTTCAATGACACACTAGCAAAATTGTTTAAGACTTGACTGGGATCGAGTAACAGGAAACCGGTTACCGCACCTATGATCAAAGATAAAATAGGACGGCGTAACCAAATAGCTAACACCAATACCACCAAAGGTGGAATGAGACTTAACGCTGTCGGTTCAGACATGCACTTAGGTCCTCTAAATAAATCGCCTAAAAGGCAAATGGTTTTAGAATAACGTCTGAAATCAACACGATTTAGAACGTCAACACAGCTGCTTCATGATGACTAACCCTGAAGATAAAACCCGCGAATTGCTTGCTATCTAAGGTGCCTTGCCAAAAACATCGCGCAGAAAATAAAGCGCATCGAATATTGAGTCAACTATAAATTTAACTTGATAGAAAATAAATTTATTTCCCGCGAGACAATTTTACATAACCATATAATTTAGAAGACTTTTAACGCCATCGCAACTTAAACATTTATGATCTTCTTAGCTTAATAAGCATTCAATAAATATGCCTAATTATCACAAAATAAAATGCCGCTTGCATAAGTTTACCTTATCAAAAATCTGTGATTAAAAATCAACCATTAAGTATCAGCTAAAATACATTTTCTTCTGTCACGATTGATATGGCTAATATAGAGAAATTAAATATGGGTCAGCTAATGAAAACGCATTTTAATCTTTCGAAATGAAAAAACATAAACAAGATTCCCCTACCAACCCAATAGATAAACAATCTTAAAATCATGCCAATGTCAGAACATAAAACTTGTGCAGATTTCTTTAATCGACTGTTAAAGCATATTTAACTGAGGGGTATTTATAAAAAAAGCGCAATTCTGTGCTTATCCCCCCTTTCATCTGCAATGAAATTTCGTTATGGTGCGCTAACTTAAGCCAAAACTTTATGCATGTTCCGAGGTGTAAATGCGCCCTATCATCAAATCCAACAAGCTGGATACCGTTTGCTATGACATCCGCGGCCCAGTGCACAAGGAAGCCAGACGTTTAGAAGACGAGGGGCATCGAATCCTCAAACTCAACATTGGTAATCCGGCCCCCTTCGGTTTCGAAGCGCCTGAAGAAATTGTGCGCGATGTGATCCTCAATTTACCCAGTGCCCAAGGCTACTGTGAGTCAAAAGGATTATTCTCTGCCCGTAAGGCCATAGTGCAGCATTATCAAGCCCAAGGGATTTTTGGTGTCGATATCGAAGATATCTATATAGGTAACGGCGTTTCAGAACTCATTATGATGGCAATGCAAGGCCTGCTGAATACCGATGATGAGATCTTAATCCCCTCACCAGACTATCCCCTGTGGACAGCAGCGGCGAATCTCGCGGGCGGCAAGGCTGTGCATTATCGCTGCGATGAAGAAGCGGACTGGTTCCCCGATCTCAACGACATTAAAAGTAAAATTTCATCACGTACTCGCGGCATAGTGCTGATTAACCCGAACAACCCAACCGGAGCGGTATACAGCAGAGAATTACTGCTGCAAGTGGTTGAACTGTGTCGTCAACATGATCTGATCCTTTTTGCCGATGAAATTTACGATAAAATTTTATACGATGAAGCCAAGCATATTCCTGCTGCGGGTCTATCAGATGATATTTTAACTGTTACTTTTAACGGTTTATCAAAGGCTTATCGTGCAGCAGGATTTCGTGTTGGTTGGATGATGTTATCTGGCAATCTTAAGGCTGCTAAAAGTTACATCGAAGGCTTAGAAATGCTGTCCTCGATGCGCCTCTGTGCAAACGTGCCCAATCAACATGCAATTCAAACCGCGCTCGGCGGTTATCAGAGTATTAACGAGCTTATTTTGCCTAATGGCCGCCTCACAGTCCAAAGGGATGCCTGTTACGAATTACTTAACCAAATTCCAGGTGTGAGCGTTAAAAAACCAAAGGGCGCACTCTATGCCTTTCCGAAACTGGATATGAAGAAATTCAACCTAAGGGATGATGAGCGTTTAGTGCTGGATTTACTCAGAGAAAAGAAAATTCTGTTAGTGCACGGCACGGCCTTTAACTGGCCTGAGCCTGACCATTTACGAGTGGTTTTCTTGCCCTATAAAGAAGATCTGAAAAAAGCATTTACCGAGTTTGGCGCCTTCCTCGAAAACTATCGGCAGTAAGTTTATCCTCAGTTAACAGTTTGAGTCATAAAGCGATCCTAGTGGTCGCTTTATTTTTAGCTATTTCTTTAAATCCTCCACGCTCATGCTCACGTGTCATCCAAGGCTGTGATAATCTAAGACTTCACTAGCGTCAATACTGCCTATTCACTCGTATCATGTCTTCCATTGCAGCTTGTCGCCTACCGATTTCACTCTTTAGCAGGAAAACTATGAGTCACTTATTTGCGCATTTAGCTCGCATGAAACTTATCCAACGCTGGCCTTTGATGTACAACGTTCGCACTGAAAATGTTCAAGAACACTCGCTGCAAGTTGCCATGGTGGCCCATGCACTGGTGATCATCAGTAATAAGAAATTCGGCACGACGCTCTGCCCCCATCAAGCCACGAGTCTGGCGATTTTTCACGATGCCAGTGAAATTCTCACGGGTGACTTACCGACGCCGGTGAAATACTTCAATAAAGAAATTGAAGCCGAGTATAAAAAGATTGAGGCGATTGCCGAGCAGCGCATGTTAGATATGGTACCTGAGGAATTTAAAGAGGATTATCGCAGTCTGTTCATCAGCGATTACGCCGATCCCGTTTACAAGACCATAGTGAAATCGGCTGATACTCTGTGTGCCTATCTTAAATGCCTTGAGGAAAACCGCGCTGGCAACAGTGAATTTAATACCGCCCGCAAGCGACTTGAAGACATGCTGGCGACGAATCCCGATCCTGCAGTACAGTATTTTATGAACTGCTTTGTACCCAGTTTCACTTTGAATTTAGACGAAATTAACAAGATGCTTTGATTTTCCACTCTCGCTAGGAATGCATATGACTTCAAGTGTTTGGCAAGAACGCCGTCATGGTGAAGATAAACAACGGCGTAACGATCACCGCAGCCCCTACCAAAGAGACAGGGCGCGTATTCTCCACTCGGCCGCCTTTCGCCGCCTCCAGGCCAAAACGCAAGTGCTCGGCGTTGGCATGAATGACTTCTATCGCACCCGATTAACCCACTCACTCGAAGTCTCGCAAATTGGTACCGGCATAGCTGCTCAGCTCAGGCGCAAATATCCACAACATAAACAACTGCTTTGCTCTATGAGCTTATTAGAGTCCCTGTGCTTGGCCCACGATATTGGTCATCCTCCCTTCGGCCACGGTGGTGAAGTCGCATTGAATTACATGATGCGCGACCATGGCGGTTTTGAAGGTAACGGCCAAACTTTTCGTATTTTATCGAAACTTGAGCCCTATACATTAGATTTTGGGATGAACTTGTGTCGGCGTACCATGCTCGGGATTTTAAAATACCCAGCGCCGCACTCGAGGCTATTTGTCGCGGGTGAACATAATGAAATCACCAACCATAGACAGCTCAAGCCGTCACAATGGCCGCCGGTTAAGGGCATTTTCGACGATGATAACGACATCTTCGCTTGGGTGCTTGAGCCTTTATCTGAGGCAGATAGCCGTCGTTTTACATCAACTCAGCAAGGTTCACACCCCGCCCTGCACCACTATCCACATCTGCGAACCCAGTTTAAATCCTTCGATTGCTCGATTATGGAACTGGCAGATGACATCGCCTATGCGGTGCACGATCTCGAAGATGCGATTGTGATGGGCATAGTCACAACGTCCCAGTGGCATCAAGATGTGGCGCCGACACTGACGAACAGCAGTGATGCGTGGATAAAACAAGAGCTGGCAGATATTGGCAACAAGCTGTTTTCCCATGAGCATCACCTACGTAAAGATGCCATAGGCACACTCGTTAATGGCTTTGTCACCGCTATTGTTATCTCAGAAGATGACGTGTTCGAAGAACCATTATTGCGCTTTAATGCGACGTTAGAGCCGGAATTTGCCATTGCGCTCAATGTGCTCAAGCAACTGGTTTATAAATACGTTATTCGTAAACCCGAAATCCAAATGCTCGAATATAAAGGCCAGCAGATTGTGATGGGCTTATTCGAAGCCTTCGCTTCCGATCCCGAGCGTTTACTGCCACTGAACACCCAAGAGCGCTGGCGCGAAAGTGAGCAACAAGGTTTAAACAGTCACAGAGTGTTGGCGGACTATATTTCGGGGATGACAGATGAGTTTGCAGGCAGACTATATCAGCAGTTGTTTAGCCCAAAAGCCGGCTCAAATGTAGAACTGAGCAAGGAAATGTAGGCAAGCAGACATTGCGCGGCCCGACTTGCTATAAAGCCAGACTGTTTGTAAATGCTCGTGTTACTGTAAAAACCAGACTTTCTACAGAGTCAGCGATCGCAGCCGTTCTTTATCAAAATGCGAAAGATAAAAGACAAAAAACCACCTTGTGGTGGTTTTTTATTTTGTCACTATTTCAAACTCGATTTATAAAGCGCCAATGGCATCTTTACAAAGTTGAGTGATACGATCCCAATCGCCGTGTTCCATTGCATCCGTTGGCGCAATCCAACTACCACCAATACAATCGACGTTTTTCAGCGCTAAATAATCTTTATAGCTGCTTGGCGTAATGCCACCTGTTGGGCAGAAGCGAATATCCGCTAGCGGACCCGAGAAGGCTTTAAGAGCATCAACACCACCCGAAGCTTCAGCTGGGAAGAATTTAAAGTGGGTGTAACCGAGCGCCATCCCCGTCATCACTTCTGAAATGCTCGCAACCCCTGGAATTAAAGGGATTGGACCATGCATACCCGCTTTGAGCAGTTCAACCGTCGCGCCTGGGGTAATAATAAACTGCGCACCCGCGGCAATCGCAAGATCAAGCTGAGCTTCGTTTAAGATAGTCCCTGCGCCGACTAAGGCCTCAGGCACTTCTTTGGCGATTTTAGTGATAGCTTCGAGTGCACAAGGCGTACGCAAAGTCACTTCTAACACGCTAATGCCGCCGGCAACCAGTGCTCGCGCTAATGGCACCGCATGTTCAATCTTGTTAATCACCATAACAGGAACAATAGGGCTGCGTTTAAAAATATCTTGTGGCTGTAGTGACCAGTTATTCTCAAGCATTGCGTTATTCTTCCTTTGTATTAATAAAGTTCATCGATGGCATTAGTACAACGCGCACCAGTTTCTGGACTACTTAGATTTGAACGTAGCGCACTAAATAACTCGCGGCCCATGCCATAACGTGAGCGATGTAAATCCACAATTCCCGCGGCTCTGGTGGCAAGTTCAGCTTCAGAGACAAGCAGGCTCAGTTCGCCTGTTAACGCATCGACACGGATCAAGTCGCCATCTTGGACTTTGGCAATTAAACCGCCATCTAAGGCTTCTGGCGTTAAATGAATGGCCGCAGGGACTTTACCCGACGCACCAGACATGCGACCGTCGGTCAGCAGCGCGACTTTAAAGCCTTTGTCCTGAAGCGTTCCCAATAATGGGGTTAACTTGTGCAGTTCTGGCATACCGTTAGCTTTCGGGCCTTGACCTTTAACCACCACAACACAATCTCTATCCAAAGCACCGGCTTGGAACAAGGCATCGAGTTTGTTTTGATCGTCAATCACCACTGCGGGCGCTTCAACGACACGATGTTGTTCTTGTACTGCTGACACTTTGATCACAGCGCGGCCTAAGTTACCTTTGAGTAATTTTAAGCCACCGTTGCCTTGGAAAGGTGATGCGACTGACGTTAACACTTCAGTATCTAAGCTAGTCGTTGGACCATCGACCCAGCGCAGTTCACCGTCGAGCAGCCTTGGCTCTTGGGTATAACGGCGTAAACCAAAACCCGCAACGGTATCCACATCTTCATGCAATAGCCCCGCATCGAGCAATTCTTTGATTAAGTACGCCATGCCACCGGCTGCATGGAAATGATTAATATCGGCATGACCGTTTGGATACACGCGCGCCACTAATGGTACAGCATCGGATAATTCAGAAAAATCATCCCAGTTCACAATAATACCGGCAGCACGAGCCGCGGCGACAATGTGCATCGTCAAGTTAGTAGAACCGCCAGTAGCCAAAAGTGCCACAATGCCGTTAACCACAGATTTTTCGCTGACCACTTCACCGATTGGGGTATATTGGGTGCCCATTTCGGTTAAACGACACACTTGCTTAGCTGCCATCTTATTTAACGCTTCGCGCAGTGGATCATCAGGATTCACAAATGACGAGCCAGGTAACTGCAGGCCCATCACTTCAAGCATCAACTGATTCGAGTTTGCCGTGCCGTAGAAAGTACAGGTTCCTGCACTGTGGTAAGACTGGGCTTCAGCTTCTAACAGTTGCGCGCGATCCACTTTACCTTGGGCAAATTGCTGACGAATACGGGCTTTTTCTTTGTTCGGGATACCTGATTTCATCGGCCCAGCAGGCACGAATAACATAGGCAAGTGACCAAAGCTTAAGGCGCCGATAAGCAAACCTGGTACGATTTTATCGCAAATGCCGAGCAGTAAAGCGCCATCAAACATGTTGTGAGACAAGCCCACAGCCGTTGCCATCGCAATCACTTCACGACTCAGTAAGCTCAATTCCATACCGGGTTGACCTTGAGTCACACCGTCACACATGGCCGGAACACCGCCCGCCACTTGTGCAACACTGCCGACTTCCTGACAGGCTTTTTTAAGCAATTCAGGATAGCTTTCATAGGGTTGGTGCGCAGATAACATATCGTTAAATGCCGTCACTATGCCGATGTTCGCCTTATTCAATTGACGCAATGCATTTTTGTCGTCTGGATTACAGGCGGCAAAACCATGGGCTAAGTTGCCACAGCTCAATGAGCTACGGTGTACACCATGGTTACGAGCATCATTCAATGCGGCGAGATAACCTTCACGTGACGCTTTGCTACGGGCAATAATTCTGTCGGTAACAGCTTGAACTACTGAGTGTATTTCTACTGAGTGCATAGTGACTCCTTAAGCGCTCCAGAACACATCAACGGGCGTTTTACGCTGCGCTAATACGGCTCTGATAGGCATAGCATGGACATCATCACTTTCTAACGCTTGACGATATACGGATAATTTCTGTTCCCCGACCAAGTGCAGATAAATTTGTCTGCTGTTCAGAATCGCACTCTTAGAGAGCGTAATTCTACCATGGGGCGCTGTGGTGGGGTTCGTCGCCACACACAGGGCTTGGGTTGTGAGCGCATTTTCAAGCTCAGCACTGCAGGGAAACCAAGAGCAGGTATGACCATCGTTACCCATGCCTAACACCACCACATCAAAAGGACGTGGGAAGTTAGACAAGGACTCGGCGGCCATATCGGCGCCCGCTTCTGCAGTCGAAAACATGTTTTTTAAACCGCGGAATTTGGCATTCGCCGCACGGTTTTGTAATAAATGTTCACGCACGAGACGCTCATTAGAAGCATCGGCGTCGGCTTCAACCCAGCGCTCATCGGCAAGCGTGATATAAACATCACTCCAATCGATGGATTTCATGCTCAATAGTTGAAATAACTTAAGCGGCGTCGAACCACCGGAAACCACTAAGCTCGCTTTTCCGCGGGCATCGACGGCTTCCTGCAACTGGCTCGCAATTCTATTCGCAAGCTGTTGTTCTAACGCACTTGGCGTATCGAAAGATTTGAATACGGTTTCTTTAATCATCAAAGTCTCCTACTCGTCCCACGAACGGCCATCTTTGGTGATCAAAGCAACTGACGCAACTGGACCCCAAGTACCCGCAGGATAAGGTTTTGGTTTTTCGTTACTTTGTTCCCACGATTGGATAATGCCATCCACCCAAGTCCATGCCTGCTCGACTTCATCGCGGCGCACGAACAGCGCTTGATTACCGAGCATAGCTTCGAGTAATAGACGCTCGTAGGCATCGGCGATACGTTCATTTTTGAAGGTATCGGAGAAGCTCAAATCGAGTTTAGTGGTTTGTAGACGTTGTTTTTGCTCCAAACCTGGCACTTTGTTCATCATCTGGATTTCAACCCCTTCATGGGGTTGCAGACGAATAGTCAGCTTGTTGGGTGGCAGATTACGGTAGCTTGAGCGATACAAGTTATGCGGTGGGTTTTTGAAATACACCACAATTTCAGAGCTCTTAAACGGCATACGTTTACCGCTACGTAAATAGAAAGGCACGCCCGCCCAACGCCAGTTGTCGATATCCACACGAATAGCCACGAAGGTTTCTGTGTGTGATTGAAGGTTGGCGCCTTCTTCTTCTAAATAACCCGGTACTGGGCTGCCCTTTAAGAAGCCCGCACTGTACTGACCGCGTACGGTATTTTCATACACATTGTCAGAATTAATCGGACGCAGTGATTTGAGCACTTTGACTTTTTCATCACGGATGCTGTCAGCGTCTAAGTTAACGGGTGGATCCATAGCAACGAGCGTTAACACTTGCAGCAAATGGTTCTGGATCATGTCACGCATCTGACCCGCTTTGTCGAAGTAACCCCAACGGCCTTCGATGCCCACTTCTTCTGCGACTGTGATCTGGACGTGGTCAATCGTACGGTTGTCCCACTTAGAGGCAAATAAAGAGTTAGCAAAACGCAGTGCAATCAAGTTCTGTACGGTTTCTTTACCTAAGTAATGGTCGATACGGTAAACCTGACGTTCTTTGAAGTAAGCGGAAACTTGGTCATTGATAACGCGAGAAGAGTCTAAATCTGAGCCGATGGGCTTTTCGAGCACCACGCGTGAATCTGGGTGGATAAGATCTTGTTCATGCAAACAACGGCATATGTCGCCGAATATTGCAGGTGGCGTAGCAAAGTAACTGACCATAACGCGCTCTTCTGGTTTGAGCAGATCATGGAAGGCACTGTAGCCCGCTGAATCGGTAAAGTTAGTGCCTATATAGTGGCAGCGGGACAGGAAACGTTGGAGAGTCTCTTCGCACAAAGGCTCTTTCACGAAGGTGTTTAATGCAAGCGTGACTAATTCGATAAACTCATCTTGAGTAAACTCGTCTTTCGCGACACCGATCACTTTCGTATCTTTATCGAGAAGTTCAGCTTTATCTAGCTGGTATAAAGAAGGTAACAACTTGCGTCGTGCCAAATCGCCTTTAGTACCAAAGAGTACGAAGTCACAAGCTTTGGCGCCTGATGTTGTTTTGCCCATTGCGTTACGATCTCCTTTGTATGTCGTGTCCCTTCATGTCGATGAAGAAATCCACACTTTTGTTGTAATATAACAACAGAATTTGTTAAATGCATCTATTTTTATAAATATTAACATTCTTGCTAACTAGTCACTTGCTGCATAAATCTGATATGCTTTTTGTGCTTAAATTACTGAAGGTAGTAAAGTCTTATTTCAAAATTGTACTGAAAAGTTACTACATAGAGTCTATTAGTGGGCCGCCAGTCTTGATCTGCTCCCACGAAATAAAAATAAATAAAATTACATTCTCAATTTAGCGGACATACGCGTATGAATACCCTAGAAAAGGTTCAAAAAAGCCTCACCCATTTTAGTAAATCAGAACGCAAAGTTGCAGAGGTGATCTTAGCATCACCACAGACAGCTATACATTCTAGCATCGCCACACTGGCTAAGATGGCAGATGTCAGTGAACCTACTGTGAATCGTTTCTGCCGCCGCTTAGATACTAAAGGTTTCCCTGATTTTAAGTTACATCTAGCGCAAAGTCTTGCGAACGGTACACCTTATGTGAGCCGCCACGTTGAAGAAGATGATTCGACTGAGTCTTACACGACAAAAATATTCGAATCTTCAATGGCTTCGCTCGATACCGCACGTCAAAGCCTAGACATTTCAGCCATTAATAAAGCCGTTGATATTCTCACTCAAGCTAAGACTATTTCCTTTTTTGGCCTAGGCGCATCCGCTTCAGTTGCCCATGACGCGCAAAATAAATTCTTCCGCTTTAATGTCCCTGTCATCTGTTTTGACGATGTTCTAATGCAACGCATGAGTTGTATTAACAGTAATGAGGGCGATGTGGTGGTATTGATTTCCCACACTGGCCGCACTAAGTCATTGATTGAAATAGCGCGTTTAGCGAGAGAAAATGGTGCAGCTGTGATTGGTATTACCGCCCGCAACTCGCCTTTGTCAATGGAATGTACACTGCCCGTGACAATGGAAGTGCCAGAAGATACTGACATGTATTTACCTATGGCCTCGCGTTTAGCCCAATTAGTCACTATAGATGTATTGGCAACGGGTTTTACCTTACGTAGAGGCCCACGTTTCCGCGATAATTTGAAACGAGTGAAAGAAGTGTTAAAAGAGTCTCGCATCAATAAAGATCCGATACTGTAACTCACTTCCTTTTCTAAAAATGGCTAGTGTTGCTCCTTAACCTAGCCATTTATCGTGCAAATATCAGCGATACCTCACAATTTTCATACATAACTTTAGATCAATTTGATTGTAACTTTACTACAAAATTTGGAATTGCATGGTAATATAGTCCCAAGATTTTTTTTAACTTTAACGGAGTATCCTTATGTTCCGCAGAACCAAAATCGTCACCACTCTAGGTCCCGCTACAGATCGTGATGATAATCTACGCCGCATCATCGCGGCAGGTGCAAACGTTGTACGTCTTAATTTCTCCCACGGTTCCCCCGAAGATCATCTAAAACGAGCAACTCAAGCGCGCGAAATCGCTAAAGAGTTAGGCGTTCATGTGGCCATTCTTGGTGACTTACAAGGCCCTAAAATCCGCGTTTCTACTTTCAAAGACAATAAGAAAGTACAACTCGTATTAGGTCAAGCCTATGTACTTGATGCCGAGTTAGCCAAAGGTGAAGGCGACGAGACCCAAGTGGGTATCGATTACAAGCAATTGCCAGACGATGTGACTGTTGGTGATATCCTGATGTTAGATGATGGCCGTGTTCAATTACGCGTTGAGCGTGTTGAAGGCCGTAAAGTGCATACCACAGTGACTGTGGCAGGCCCTTTATCTAACAACAAAGGTATTAACAAACAAGGCGGCGGACTTTCTGCTGCTGCGCTGACCGAAAAAGACAAGGCTGACATTCTCACTGCAGCAATGATCCAAGTGGATTATTTAGCCGTGTCTTTCCCGCGCAGTGGTGCAGACTTGGACTATGCACGCGATCTTGCTCGTCAAGCAGGTTGTAATGCGTTGATCGTTGCTAAAGTTGAACGTGCTGAAGCGGTTGCGACCGATGCCGCTATGGATGATGTTATCTTAGCGTCTGACGTTGTTATGGTTGCCCGTGGTGACTTAGGTGTTGAAATTGGTGATGCTGCACTCGTTGCAGTGCAGAAGAAGTTAATCGCCCGTTCACGCCAACTGAATAAAGTCGTCATCACTGCCACCCAGATGATGGAATCGATGATTTCAAGCCCAATGCCAACCCGCGCCGAAGTGATGGACGTGGCGAACGCTGTGCTTGATGGTACCGATGCTGTGATGTTATCTGCTGAAACTGCTGCCGGTGACTTCCCAGAAGAAACCGTTAAGGCAATGGCAAACGTGTGTGTTGGCGCTGAATCTCACCCAAGTGTGATTGTGTCTAAACATAGATTAGATGTGCGTTTCACTTCAGTTGAAGAGACCATTGCGCTATCAACTATGTATGCAGCAAACCACCTAGAAGGCGTTAAGGCGATTATCGCTCTGACTGAATCAGGTGCAACACCACAGTTGATGTCTCGTATCAGTTCTTCACTGCCAATCCTAGGTTTATCACGTCACGCAACAACCTTAGCCAAAATGGCCTTGTACCGCGGCGTGTTGCCAATTTACTTCGATTCAACTATCCACCCAGCCGATGAGCTAGCGCAAAAAGCGTTAGAAGCATTAACTGCGGCTGGTTATTTGAATAGCGGTGATATGGTGCTGATGACCAAAGGCGATGCAATGGAAACCATCGGCGGCACTAACACCTGTAAAGTGTTGATCGTAGCTTAAGTTGCTTAAGCTTCTTCTAACAACTCAAGCTCGTTAGAAAACAGCCAATAAAAAACCACCTCATGAAGGTGGTTTTTTTATATTGACTGTTTTCTGTAAGTGCAGATTTCTGTTGGTGAAAATTTGTTGGTCTCTCATTTCAGAGGTAAATCCAAACGGCCCAAGCGGCTTAGCTATCGAACTTAACACCGCTTAGACCAAACTGCGCTAACATCAAACACTAATAATCACTATAACGCTTCGAAATCATTCACATTAATTGCCGCTAAGCGCAGCTTATCAGCATGCTGTAACTTTTGTTCTTCGTCGGCAGTGATAACGCCAGTCTCGAGTGCTTTTGCGAACAAGACTAGATTCGGCACTTTTGCAGGCAACTCACCGGCACGCTGCGCTTTCTTCAGTTTTTTATAGATATCTTTACAGGCATATTGCGCGATAAATGCTTGCTCTACTTCAGCAATACCGCCCTTATCCCCTTCAAATTCAGGACATAAGAAAGTAATACGTTCACGAGCAGGGCCAGGCTTCAACATGCCGCTAACTAAATCGGTCGCCATTTTGTCGCTCGGTGCAGTGAAGTGATTACCCAGCGGGAAAATTAAGCCACGCAGTAACCATGCCACAGGACGGCTCGGGAAGTTACGAATCGTGTCTTCCAACGCTTTCGCCGCCAAGTGCAAACGATTGGCCATTACATAACGTACCGCAGGCAAATCGTCCTGTTGACGGCCATTATCTTCAAATAACTTCAAGGTCGCTGAGCCTAAATATAACTGGCTGAGCACATCACCCATACGTGCTGAGAGCATTTCTTTGCGTTTTAAATCGCCGCCCATGATCAGCATTGATAAATCTGTCATTAAGGCTAATGCAGACGAAATACGCGACATATCTTTATAATACTGCTTAGTTTCACCGCTCACTGGCGCACTGCCAAAACGGCTACCGCTTAACGCGCTAAACAAAGCACTGAAAGCATTACGCGTGGCATAACCCATGTGACCCATTAATAACGCATCAAAACGCTCTAAGGCTTCATGTTGGTTTTCCATCGCTGCGGCTTCCATTTCGGCAAGCACGTAAGGATGGCAGCGAGTCGCACCTTGACCAAAAATCATCAATGAGCGGGTTAGAATATTCGCGCCTTCCACAGTGATCGAAATTGGATTCGACATATAAGGGTGGCCTAAATAGTTTTTAGGTCCTAATTGAATGCCCTTACCCGATTGAATATCCATGGCATCGTTCATCACTGAACGGCCTAATTCAGTCATGTGGTACTTAGCTATCGCGGTCACGACCGAAGGTTTAACTTTAAGATCGATACCCGTGGTTGTTAAACGGCGTGCGGCTTCTAACTGATAAGTGTTGGCAATAATACGCGCCAGCGCTTCTTGCACCCCTTCAAACTGGCCAATTGCCATACCAAACTGGTGACGCACATAGCTGTAAGCCGTTGTCGTCTTCGTCGCCATGTGACCAGAAGCCGTTGCCAATGCTGGCAATGAAATACCGCGGCCCGCTGACAGACACTCAACCAGCATACGCCAGCCTTTACCGGCAAACTCAGGGCCACCGATAATCCAATCGAGCGGAATAAACACTTCTTTACCTTGAGTAGTACCGTTCATAAACGCCATACCCAGCGGATTATGACGACGACCAATAACCACACCAGGATGATCCGTTGGGATCAACGCACAGGTAATGCCTAAGTTTTTCTTATCGCCAAGCAGACCTTCAGGATCGCGCATTTGGAACGCTAAACCCAGAACTGTTGCTACAGGCGCCAACGTGATATAACGCTTATCCCATGTAAGTTTAAGCCCAAGCATTTCTTCGCCGTTGAAAGTATCACGACACACAATACCTACATCGGGTATAGCGCCGGCATCACTGCCCGCTTCTGGACCTGTTAATGCAAAACAAGGAATTTCATCGCCTTTAGCTAAAGCAGGTAACCAACGTTCTTTCTGCTCGCTCGTACCATAGTGGGTCAGCAACTCACCAGGGCCTAAAGAGTTCGGCACCATTACTGTAACAGCAGCGCTTACGCTGCGGCTGGCTAATTTGCTGACAATGGTCGAGTTTGCATAGGCAGAGAAAGCTTTACCACCAAATTTCTTCGGAATGATCAGTGCGAAGAAACCTTCTTTCTTAAAGTATTCCCACAGCTCCGGCGGTAAATCCTTGCGGTTATGCACTATGTCGAAATCATCGATCATCGTCAGTGCTGTCATCACTTGATTATCAATAAAGTCTTTTTCTTCTGCAGTTAGCGTGGGTTTGCCATAGCTATGCAAGGTATTCCAGTTAGGATTTCCGCGAAATAACTCCCCTTCCCACCAGACATCACCCGCTTCCATCGCTTCACGCTCTGTATCGGAAAGTGGCGGCAAGACCTTCTTGAAAAAACTAAAAACTGGGCGGGTAATAAACTGCATCCGGATATTTTTCACCGCAAACAACACGACAATGGCTATCAGGGCAAGAATTATAATCGTCAACATTATCAAGACCTTTTAATTAAGAAGAAACGGGGACTGATACGCCAGCCGCCATGTAGGGGATCACTTTACGGATCACGGCTTCGATGTCGTTATGCTCACCAAACTCAGCAGCAGCAATGTCATTTAGGGCATCAGCGGACGCCATAGTGAACACGATAGTGCCTAAGGTAAAGTGTAAGCGCCAAAACATTTCAGCGGGTGGAATATGTGGTGCACTGGCCGAAACGGCTTTAACAAAAGCATCCAGATGCTGGCCGTAATGGGTCGTAATAAACCAACGTAAATGCCCTTGGCTTTCGATATAGCCACGGCCTAAAAGCTGCAGGAAGATCGTGGTACCTTCGGTACGTAGCGCGTTTAAATCCAATAAAGGATCGACCAAAGAAGACAGGATCTCTTCGAGTGTAGCTTGTGCTGGAGCGGCATTTAAACGGTGAATTTGGCTTGAAGCAGCAGGCATGAATACGTCTAAATAGCGGGCTAACACTGCACGGATCAGCTCTTTTTTAGAACCAAAGTGATAATTGACCGATGCTAAATTCACCTCAGCTTTGCTGGTAATGAGTCGCAAGGAAGTCTCAGAAAAGCCCCGTTCGGCGAACAGTTTTTCTGCGGCATCAAGTATTCTAGTTTTTGTATCGGATCGACTTGCCATTCCGTGACCTTGAATTAATTTAAAACACTCGTTTAAATTAAACATTGGCACCACGGATGTCAAACTAAAATTGGACAAATTCACCGCTTTCTAGTCTGTGATACAAGCGGTATGTCGTACATGTCCGAATAAGTGTTAAAAACAAGTCAACTAACCCTTGTGCAATAACCCTGTGGTTTAGGTAAACTGTGTAACACAAAAACAACAAGGAAAACTAGACATGGTTATTTCATTGAATCGTCGCAGTAAAATCGCCCTCACAGTGGCACTCGCACTGGGATTAACAGCCTGTAATGATGCACAAAGTAAAACAGACAAAACAGCTACTGCAGAAGCAGCTGTCATCAATACCGCCCCAGATAAAGCACAAGCCATTGCTTTTATTAATGATGCAGAAGCCAAGATGGCCGAATTATCGATTGAATCTAATCGCGCCGAGTGGATTTACAGCAACTTTATTACTGATGATACCGCGGCTCTGTCTGCCGCAGTCGGCGAAAAGGTCAGTGCAGCGTCGGTAAAATTTGCAACCGAGGCGGCTAAGTATGCCAATGTGCAACTCGATCCCGTAAATGCCCGCAAGCTCAATATCCTGCGCAGTGCGTTAGTGTTACCCGCGCCGCTCGATCCTGCGAAGAATACCGAGCTAGCGCAAATTAGTTCAGAGTTAAATGGCTTATACGGCAAAGGAAAATACTGTTTTGCCGACGGCAAGTGTATGACTCAGCCTGAGCTATCGAGCTTAATGGCCGAATCACGTGATCCCGTAAAATTACTGGAAGCGTGGAAAGGCTGGCGTGAAATAGCTAAACCCATGCGCCCCTTGTTTCAACGCGAAGTTGAACTGGCCAATGAAGGCGCGAAGGATCTCGGTTATGCCAACCTGTCTGAACTATGGCGCAGTCAATACGATATGAAGCCCGATGACTTTTCACAGGAACTCGACCGTATTTGGGGCCAAGTTAAGCCACTTTATGAATCCTTGCACTGCTACGTACGGGGAGAATTGAATAAAGAGTACGGCGATACCGTCGCACCAACCACTGGACCCATCCCGGCACACTTACTTGGCAACATGTGGGCCCAGCAATGGGGTAATGTGTATGATCTCGTCGCCCCTGACAATGCTGATCCGGGTTACGATGTCACTGAGTTACTGGCAAAGAAAGGCTATGACGAGCATAAAATGGTGAAACAAGCCGAAGGCTTCTTCACATCATTAGGGTTCGCACCATTGCCAGAAAGTTTTTGGGCACGTTCTCTATTCGTTCAACCAAAGGACCGTGATGTGGTTTGTCACGCTTCGGCGTGGGATCTCGATAATCTCGACGATATCCGTATTAAAATGTGTATCCAAAAAACTGCCGAAGATTTTAGCGTTATCCACCACGAACTTGGGCATAACTTCTATCAACGCGCTTATAAGCAACAACCATTCCTGTTTAAAAATAGCGCTAACGACGGTTTCCATGAAGCAATTGGTGACACGATTGCACTGTCAATCACGCCAAGCTATTTAAAGCAGATCGGCTTATTAGAAGAAGTGCCTGATGCATCTAAGGATATCGGCCTCTTACTAAAACAAGCCTTAGACAAAATTGCTTTCTTGCCCTTTGGCCTGATGATAGATCAGTGGCGCTGGAAAGTGTTTAGCGGCGAAATCACGCCTGCCCAATATAACCAAGCTTGGTGGGATCTGAGGGAAAAATACCAAGGCGTCAAAGCACCGACTGAACGTAGTGAAGCAGATTTTGATCCGGGTGCTAAATACCATGTACCAGGCAATGTACCCTACACCCGTTACTTCCTAGCGCATATTTTGCAATTCCAATTCCATCAAGCGCTGTGTGAAACTGCAGGCGATAAAGGTCCGATACACAGATGCAGTATTTATGGTAATCAAGCCGCGGGAGAGAAACTCAATAAGATGCTCGAGTTAGGCTTAAGTAAACCTTGGCCAGAAGCATTGAAAGAAGTCACCGGCAAAGAAGCCATGGATGCAAAAGCGGTGCTCGATTACTTCGCCCCACTTAAAACATGGTTAGATGAGCAAAATACCACCGCAAACCGCCAGTGTGGTTGGTAAGGCTTCATTAAATCATCACCCAATAACATAAAACAAAATGCCCAATAAAATTGGGCATTTTTATTCAATACTTATCTGTTTAATCTAACGCCATCCCATGCCTTTACGATTAGCTTCACGGTTTTCAAGCTTGAGCTGTTCTGACTTAGTTAACATCACATAAAGTGCCCCAGCACCGCCCTGCTCGGTTTTCGCCGAATGATAGGCAAGCACCATATCGAGTTGTGATAACCAATAGCACACAGCGGATTTGAGCAATCCCGCAAAGGGTTGACTCTGATAGCCTTTACCGTGGATCAACATGACACAGCGTTCACCATGTGCCTGCGCTGCCAGTAAATAGTTAAGGACGGCATCACGAGCTTGGTTTAACCGATAAGTATGCACATCAAGCTCCATCTTGATGCTGTATTGCCCCATTCGGAGTCGTTTAAAAACGCCGCCTTGTACTCCCTCACGCTTAAAGCTCACAATGTCATCTGGCGCTTGCTGTGGAAACGCTTTTAAATCCAGTGGCATACACGCTAGGAAGGCTTCCCGTTCTAAAGCATCGCGTCTGTGTATTTGCTCAGCCGTCAACGCTTTCGGTGCTAAATTTACCACTGGCATATCGCCTTTTAGTGGTACGACTCCAGCCATTTCCTCAAAAAACAGTGCTGATTCATCATCCAGCATGGCAAGCTCCTTTACTTCACACTCTTGTATAGAAACACACTTTGTAAACATTCAAGGCTTTAGTTCAGCGGGCGCCTCCATTATAGTGACGCCATGATTGCCAGATTAGAATAAAGTAATGAAATTTTTGCCGCTAGTCCTGATGTGCTTATTGTCACTGCCAAGCTTAGCCAATCCAGCTAAAACTCATACAAAATCCACTGATGATCAATTGATCAATGCTAATTACCCTTTGTTTATTAGCGCTTTTAATCAATTGTCTCCTGAGGTGACCCGTGAGATTTACGCTGATGACGCTAGCTACTTATCAGAGAGTCAAAGTAAAGAAATTTACTATGGACGAGACAATATTGTCGCCATTTACAAGAAGTTTTTCGATAAAATCCGCGCCAAAAAAGCCACTATTGACGTGGATTTCCGCATTACTAAACGCAAAATTATCGGTAATGGTGCAATAGATACAGGCTATTATTTGGTTCGATTTTACCCAGCACAAGAAACTGGCGAACCTGTGAGTGAATTTGCGGGCAAATTTGCTATTGGTACAGAAAAAGTCTCATCCACCCAATGGAAAGTGAGCTTAGATACCAATAACCGCGCAGAACCTAGCTATTATCTGAATGCGAAACCGGTACCTAACTTGTATTATGGTCGCCAATTTCCGCCTTTACCTGCGGGTAAAAAATTACCCTAATGTTAATGCCTATTACGTTTAAATGGACTATCTCACATCTAACGCATTTAGATAGAAATCGAATAAATTTAAACAAATACAATTAAATTAAAGATTTAGCCAATATGACTACAACTAAGCAAACCTGTCCCTGTGGCAGTGGGCTAAGCTATCAAGATTGCTGTGGTCCACTGCATACGCATGTAGACACTGGGCAAGTGATTGCCCGTACACCTGAACAGCTTATGCGCTCACGCTACTGCGCATTTGTATTGAAAAATTTTGATTACATTTTAAAAACACATCATCCAGACTATCTAAATGGCCTTACTCTCACGAGCCTCAATGCTGGTCCTCATCCACATTGGTTAGGATTAGATGTACAGAGCAGTACTGAAACACCAATCCACAATGCTCAAGCGGCGATAGCTGAACAACGACATGGCACTGTTACTTTTAAAGCTTGGTATAAGCTCGATGGTGAAATTGATGCTATCTATGAGCGATCAGAATTCATCTACCAAGCAAGTCGCTGGTATTACAGCCAAGGCCAGCAAATGACGGCTAAATTACCCGGTAGAAATGATCTCTGTATTTGCCATAGTGGCAAAAAATTCAAACAATGCTGCTTAAAATCTCGATAGGTATACAGTGCTGAACTGCACTGGAAAATTACGATGAAGGTTTATAGTGCTAATTGAACAAGCACAGAGATGAATAATAAAGGCAACCTAGATTACAAACCTAGGTTGCCTTTATTTTATCGTGAGCAGCACATTTGAAATAATTGTGACTTAGTGGGTTATGTGTAACTTTAGTGAGTTATGACCGAAGCGCTTTTAGCCGACAAGATAAATTGTGCAAACTCAGGCTCCCGTAATGCAGGACTATAGAGATAACCCTGTGCCTGATGGCAAAAACTTTTCGCTAAAAATGCTTCTTGCTCAAGGGTTTCAACCCCTTCTGCCGTCAAAGATATATTTAATGCATTCGCCATGGCGATAATGGCTGACACAATTTCGCGACTTTCACGGCTGACGGTAAGATCTGAAATAAACGAACGATCAATCTTAAGTTTACTGATCGGAAACTGCTTCAAATAACGCATAGAGCAGTAACCCGTCCCAAAATCGTCAATCGCGAGCCCTACGCCTAATTCCGCTAATTCTTGGCATAACAAGGTCGCGTGGCGAATATCACCCATCAATTCAGTCTCAGTGATCTCTAAGATTAACGTCTTAGGTTTCAAGCGATAACGCGTCAACAACTGCCACACTTGCTCGAATAAATTACCACTGAAGAACTGGCGGGCCGATACATTCACATGCATTGTCATATCTGCATTATGATGCTGCCATAGGTTCAACTGTCGACAAGCGGCCTCTAAAACCCAACTGCCGATAGAATTAATCATCCCCGACTGCTCAGCAATATCAATAAAGGAAGCTGGAAATAACACACCTCTTTTAGGGTGGTGCCAACGGATTAAGGCTTCGGCGCCAATATAGGTATTCTGCTCAAGATCCCTCAGTGGCTGATAATAAAGCTCAAACTGACGACCACGGATCGCACTGTGTAAATCACGTTCTATCTGCGCATCCTCTTTAAATGCACTCAATAACGTGCTGTTAAATACTTGGATTGCAGTGCCTTTTTTCTTTTTAGCATACTGCACTGCAATATCGGCACAGGTTAATGGGGCAAACAAACTCGCCACAGAGGCAATATCAACCACAGCTAAAGCAGGCTTTGGTTCGACTTGCTCACGGCCGATTAAAATAGGCATGGCAAGATGTTGATACAGGCGCGTACTAAAATAATCGAGATCGTAAACCGCATTATCATCGGTCAATAGCACTGCAAATTCATCGCTGCCGACGCGGGCAATTTCGGTGGCCTTATTAATCTCAGAAAAATGTTTCAAACGGCGGGCAATTTCTATCAACAAACTATCGCCATTTTCATGACCATAGGTATCGTTAAAACGCTTAAATCCCACTAAATCAACTAATAACAACAGTCCCTTCGTGGTACGTTCAAGGACTCGATTAAAATGAGTACGGTTATGGAGACCCGTTAATCCACAACGCCAAGCAAGCCGTTCAAGCTCTGACTTATAGTTATGCTCGTCGGTATTTTCTTCACACGAGACCAAGGCATAATGATTACCGCGATCGGTAATGAACTGACTCAGCACGTATGTCAGCCAATAACGACTGCCATCGGCACGACTAAACTGCACTTCGCCTTTGGCAATTTCGCCCCTAAAGATTTGCGCTAGGGTTTGCTCGGCTAACTGGGCATGCTGCTTGAAAAAAGCCAACTCACGGATATTCGCGCCGATAATCTGCTCACGGGGCATGCCGGTGATTTCACTGTGCGCCTGATTCACATACTCAACTTTTTCAGTATGCAGATTAATTAACATACTGATTTGTCGCGATTGTTCAGTGGCACAGCGAAATAAACTCAAACTTTCTTCTTTATCGTAGCTGTGTTTTGTCGCTAAGGTCAGGGCTAATTGGTCGGCCATCTGGCACGCGAGGTGAATTTCACTGTCATGCCAGTGGGGAGTCAATTGTGCCCGCTCGATGCAGAGCACACCTTCGAGATGGCCATTGATACGAATGGCGATGTCGAGACTCGAGTTGATTTGCCGCGGGATAAAATAGCACTCAGCCAATTCACTTAAACGTGGATCGGTGAGGGCATTGCCTGCATCGATATGGCGCAGAGTTTTGAGCTCGTGTACATACCGTGGACAATCTTGTAGTAACTTAGGTCTATGAATGTCTTGCAACATCATAGAACCAAATTGTGCAACGAGTGATTGGGTTTGTTGATCAGATGAAAAAGTCCACACTGATACCAAGGAAACCGCTAAATTCTGGCACAACAACTCTGTGGTTAACTCTGCCGTCTTTGTGAAATCGCCCTGCTGTTTTGCAGTTGACTGTACCAAAGACTCCAATAAATGCTGATGCTGACGTCGCTTCACGCTGGTTCCCTACAAAACTTCGTGTTGGGCTAAAGGTCTTTGCTGTTAGCAAACTTACCTTGAAATTTAGAATTAAGCTGATTGAATTATTCTTATTTGGAGGCAGATTACACTAACTGTTGCAAGCACAGCAACATGTGGCACAATTTATTACAATTTGGTTAACAATAGCAGCATTTTTAGGCAATTAGCGCGATTTCTGTGACATCTATGACCGACTAAAAACTAAAGTGCTGCTTTAAAAATTACAGGCCGTTTTCCAATTGAAAAATCATTTTTTCCGCGCTGACATTGAAGGTCAGCAGTAAGTCGACGCCTTCAGCTTTAGTCACAAATTCAGTTTGCACTTCAGCAAATCGAGTTTGAGCGCGTGTTGCCATGCTTTCGGCATCCGCTTGAGCGCTATCGCCAACAAAATTTAACGTCAATAACGTATCGTGCTCATCAATAACGGCGCCGATATCGACAAAGCTGCCGCAATCGGTGCAAGTGTCATTCACTGTCGGGCTCTGTGCTTCTATTATGCCTTTCATCTGTATTCCTTAATGTATAGAGCGACTGATTAACGGCATCACTAAAATATGCTCGTTAAATTTTTAACGCGGTAAATTTTAACTCGATAGGTTAATACGAATTATAGGTAATTAAGCTTCAAGATAACTGGCTTTAGCTCACGCTTATTTATCGAAATGGATCAGATTGACTTGATGGGTATTGAAGACCACTTGCGGGAAGACGGCCTTAGGCTGAGGCGAGCAAAGGCACAAGATTACGTTGGATTGCCAATTGATCAGCAAAGTGCATGATCTCGACTTTAGGTGCGGTTAATTGGCCCCTTTGTCTCAGCTGAGTGACATGGTCACAGTTACTTAACGCTTCTGCCATTGCGGCTGGCTCGCTGCCACGGATGACTAAGGCTTCCGGTCGCAATGCTTGTTGTAATTGAAACGCACGTGGACCTTGAGCCAGAAAAATACTGCTGTTATCAACCACTGGTTCAGCAGACGATAAATCCGCCATTAAACTTTGCTGCGGTGGCAATTCGAACTGACGTTGTAATTTTTGCGCCATATCAAGTTCATTTTGCCATTGGAATTGTGCCATGTCCCGAGCGTCAACCGACAGTAACGACAGCAACAGGGCGAATTCGCCCCGTCTGTCGTTTTCTATCGCCGCGTTTAAGCGGGTGCCAATTTGGGCTTCGTTGACTAAAGGAACATCAATTTGCATAAAAAAACATCGTCAAAACAATTCGTTGTTAGTTAATCGACCATTTGATACATAACTTTAGGAATATTTTTAAATTGGGTATTTACATGGAAAAGGTTTCTGACTACTATGGCGGCCGCAATTGAGGAGGGGTTCCCGAGTGGCCAAAGGGATCAGACTGTAAATCTGACGGCTCAGCCTTCGAAGGTTCGAATCCTTCTCCCTCCACCATTTGCACTGCAAGTTTTATCGTGTTGTTCGAAAATGATGTAGAGTTTTACAAAAGCGTTAAAGGTATTAGTGGAGGGGTTCCCGAGTGGCCAAAGGGATCAGACTGTAAATCTGACGGCTCAGCCTTCGAAGGTTCGAATCCTTCTCCCTCCACCATCTTTATCTCTAACGCAGATAATCATTTTTCAAAAGCTAAACATGGCCAATGTTTAGTTTTGTCTTGATAAACAAGTCCGTTATTGATGATGTTTTGAAAGACAATTTTAAAAGTTAGTTGTAAAGCTAATAAAGAAAGTTTGTGGAGGGGTTCCCGAGTGGCCAAAGGGATCAGACTGTAAATCTGACGGCTCAGCCTTCGAAGGTTCGAATCCTTCTCCCTCCACCATTTCTTTGACTCTCGCATATCCTTCTTGTTCCACTTCCGCATAGTCTGTTCCAACTTAATCTGACTGTTCCAGCTTAATCTGATTAAATTCTTGGCATTTCTATATTAAGTAAACTTCTTGGTGGACGACATTTTTGATTTCAATTACGTCGTGTTCTACTTTAAGCGAATGACTTCAAGCTCATCCAGTAAAGAATCCGCCTTCTTAGAAGGCGGCTTTGACTTGCCCCTGGAAGGGGCTATTCCAAGAACCTACATCATCTGCAACGACAATTGAGCCTCATGTTCCTGATCTTGTTTATCTTGATGGCGCACATATCGTCTAATGATTTCTTCATTAACACCTACTGTATCTACAAAATAACCTCTGGCCCAAAAGCTATTGCCCCATAGCTTTTTACGTACATGAGGGAATTTATTGAATAACCTTATCGC
>NZ_JAKKRZ010000030.1:0-47244 GCF_025653725.1 Shewanella sp. SM74
TATAAATTGACCTGTATAACTCCTTACCAAGGTTTCCTTTTAACATTTTAAAACGGTACTTCGGAGTCCAAACAATATGATATTTGCAACGCCAATAAACATGTGATGAACTTCTATAATCGCCCATGCTTTTCGTTTCCTCTTACTTGTGGTGAATAAGAAGTCTCTTTTAGCATGGGCGTAATTCAGGCTATAGCCTCAAGGAACAATCACCACCGCCAGAGGCGGTGGTTTTAGGATGACAATAAATCGCCCTCGACTAAAGTCAGATAACTTAGCGTCAGGTAACGGTATTTTTAAATCGGAGCGAAAATGAAACCAGTCATACGATGGATAAGCTTAAGCTTGTTATTAATAGCAGCATTAAGCGCTTATGCCTATGGCAGCGCCACCAGTGCATTGGTGTTCATCATCTTAGGCATGCTATTGGAAGGGACATTTTGGATTGGATTACTCGGTATAAAACGTCATTAAATTACGACATCACGTTATTCCAAAATATGAATTTGTTCGGATTTGAGTGCCACCGTAGTTTGCATCCCCTTAGTAAGAGCAAGCTTTTGGGCAAAATGCAGCGAGACTTCAGTGTTAAGTTGTAATGGGGTGCCAGTGACGTAGCAGATAAGCCGAACGGATTCGCCCATCACCAACATAGCGTCGATCGTGACATCTAATTTATTAAAACTGCGGCATAAACGCCCTTTGGAAATCGAATTAAAACGAATACCTTGATTGGGGATAACCCAACGGACTCGACTTCCCACAGGGCGATCTTTGCCATAATCGCAGGCAATTAGCTGCTCACCAAATTTAAGCCAAGTGAGATTTTTAGTGCAGTCTTGAAATACCACTTCACCATCAAAAATATTTCTTAGCCCCATCTGCCTAGCCACAGCTTCATTTCGTGGTCGCGACAATACCTCGAAAGGTGCACCCTGCTGCAGCATCTTGCCTTGGCTGATCAAAATCATCGAATCAGCCAGCAGTAAGGCTTCATTTAAGTCATGGGTGACCATAATCACTGGGCAGAGTAACTGCTCTTTGAGGCGCGCAAGTTCAAGGTATAAACGCTCACGGGTTTCCCTGTCCACCGCAGAAAAAGGCTCATCCAGCAACAAAACCGACGGTTCGCGGGCAAGCGCTCTCGCTAAGGCGACGCGCTGGCGCTGGCCGCCCGATAAATGCGCCGGTAATCGATCGGGTAATCCCTGTAGATTGACCCGTTCGAGCCAATCTTTCGCGCGCGGAATGCGCTCCGCCTTGGGAATATGATCAAGTCCAGCGACTACATTTTCTAAGGCAGTGAGATTCGGAAATAGGCCAAAATGCTGCGGCATATAACCGATATGGCGTTGCTGCGGGCTTAAGGCGATACGCGCTTTATCATCAAACCAAGGCCGATCGCCAAAGTAGATTTGTCCCGTATCGGGATGATTCAACCCAGCGATCATCCGTAGCAGTGTGGTTTTTCCACCGCCAGACGGCCCGACCACAGCAAGTACTTCACCCGCTTTACAGCGAAAATCGGCGTTGAGTTTAATGTGTTTATGATTTTGGATCTGACACTGCAGATCAGCGATGATTTGCGCCACGCTGACCTCCTAAACGCCGCGATAGACTGGTTGTTAGTGCTAACGCCGTCACGGCAAACAGCAATAAGACTAATGACATAGTGCCAGCGGCATTAAAATCGAATGATTGCACACTGTCATAAATTGCAATCGAAATCGTCTTAGTCTCGCCAGCAATATTGCCGCCCATCATCAGCACAACGCCAAACTCCCCAAGCACATGGGAGAAGCACAGAACTAATGCCGTTAGCACACCCGGCCACACCATAGGCAATTCAATTTTAAGTAGAATTTTAAGTCGACTCATGCCGCAACAAGCGGCTGCGTCGCGAACATCATTCGGCACAGCTTCGAATGCGCGTTGTATCGGCTGCACAGCGAAGGGAATATTGACTAAAACGGAGGCGATAACCAGACCAGAAAAGTGAAACACGAGTTGCTGACCCATGACTTGCTCAATCCATTGTCCGAGCCAACTTTGACTGCCAAGCCCCACCAGCAAGTAATAACCAATCACAGTTGGCGGTAATACTAAGGGCACCATGATCAGCGCCTCGACCCAAGATTTGCCGACAAATTGACGATAGGCTAATGCCCGTCCAGCCAAAATAGCTAAAGGAATCAACACTAAAACTGTGATGCCACTCAGCTTGACCGATAACCAAAGTGCCTGCCAATCCATCATGGTTGCTCTGGCAATGAAAAACCATAATCGGCCAAAACACGACGGGCACTATCGGCTCTTAAATAATCGTAAAAATGCTGAGCAGTTTCACTCGCCTTGGCCATTAATGCCATACGCTGAAACAGTGGGCTATGCATTTTTGCTGGCACTATGGCGTAATCACTATGTTTGGCAAAAGTAGGAGACATAGCTAAAGAGAGCGCAATAATCCCGCCCTGGGTTGAACCACTAATCGCAAACTGCCCTGCTTGGGACACATTTTCCCCAAGGATCAATTTAGGTTGAATCACATCCCACAACTGCACAAACTGCAATGCTTCTTTGGCCTTTTCGCCATAGGGAGCGTGATCAGGATTAGCAATAGCAAAACGGGTAATTTTTCCTGCAGTGAGTGCTTCAGCTAACCCCTTAAGTTCAGGATCAACGGACAAACGACCAGTTTTAGGTACAACAATAGCGAGTTGCCCTTGGGCATAAAGCACGCCAGCATCGCGGGCAACGCCAGCACTATGCAATTGTTGAATATATTTTTCATCCGCAGATAAAAATAATTCATAGGGCGCACCGTTTTGGATTTGAGTAGCAAAATTGCCCGATGATCCATAGGATATTTTTACTTTTAGCCCAGTTTCATTGGTAAATTTTTGGCTAATATCATCGAGGGCAAAACGTAAATCTGAGGCAGCGGCAATTGCGGGAATCCCTGTATTATCCGCCGCTCGACTGAACGATGGCGCGACCGCCAAGCACCAGAGTAATGCAAAAACACAGGTATGGAAGAAACGGGTCAAACTCTGCATTGGGTCACCTTAGTGCAATATTCGCGCGGGTCTTAAACTGGCAAGCTGCGTTGCGACTACGAGTATCTCTGCCACGCGACTAGTCTTTGTGTTGCCATAGCTTAGCCGCCTGTTCATCGGCATCTTTCGCTTCAACCCAACTTTTACCTTGCTCGCCCGCTTCTAATTTCCAGAATGGCGCTTTGGTTTTTAAAAAGTCGATTAAGAATTCACAGGCAGCAAAAGCGGCCTTGCGATGGGCGCTGGTTACGCCGATAAACACAATCTGCTCACCCAGAGCCATAGTACCGACACGGTGAATAACCGTCACTTTATTGAGCGGCCAGCGGCTACGCGCCTCGGCAACGATTTGTTCTAACACGGCTTCGGTCATACCCGGATAGTGCTCTAAGGTTAAGTCTGTCACCGCGGTACCATCGTTAAAATCACGCACTTTGCCGACAAAAGTGACTACGGCACCATCGCTATCATCTTGAGCTAGCTGGCGATATTCTTCAGAAACACTAAAATCGACCTCTTGCACTCGAACTGCGGGTAATAAACGCATATTAACCTCCTGTAACCGGTGGGAAAAAGGCGACTTCATCACCATCGCTTACAGGTGTATCCCATTGGCTAATGGTCTGATTTACCGCCACCAGCAATTTGTCAGAGGTTAATACTTTAGCCCATTTGTCGTCGGTGGCCGCCAGCGTTGCCCGTAATGCTTCGGCAGTTTGTGTCTGCTCGCTCGCCTCTAGACTTAATTTAGCTGTGCCCAACAATTCTCGAACTTGAGCAAAAAACAACACGTTAATCATAGTCTTCTCTCGTTTTTGATCCGCTAAACCTTAAAATGTCCCGACTTGCCGCCACGCTTTTCCAACAGACGGACTTGGGAGATCACCATATCTTTTTGCACGGCCTTGCACATGTCATAGATAGTTAACGCCGCCACTGAAGCCGCAGTTAACGCTTCCATCTCTACGCCCGTTTTACCGGATAACTTGCACAGGCTAGTAATACGCACGCGGTTATGTTCAGGTTGTGCCTCTAAATCGACTTCAACTTTCGTTAGCATCAGCGGATGGCAGAGAGGGATAAGGTCTGAGGTTTTTTTCGCGGCTTGAATGCCCGCAATACGCGCGGTCGCAAACACATCACCCTTGTGGTGGCTACCACTCATGATCATCTCGAGTGTCGTGCTCGCCATCTCGATAAAAGCTTCTGCACGGGCTTCGCGCTCGGTAACGGCTTTTTCAGTTACATCAACCATATGGGCATTGCCATCGGCATTAATATGAGTAAATACATTGCTCATCGGAGCGATCCTTTAATTGAGGTCAAAACAGGGTACAAGGGAAATTGAGCTTATACTCGCGCTAAATTGGCTATAGCCACAGACCTAAAATCAGGTCTAGCCGCCAATAGAGGCAAGATGCTGAGTGACACCTGTGATGCCTTGATGCAAGTAATGGGTTTCTTTCTTCTGGGCTAATTGACCGTGCAGACGCTCAATTAATTCCGCTTGCTGGTTAGAATGCTGTAGCAGATCACGTAAATCGACACCGGATTCCGTAAAGAGGCACAAGTGCAATTTACCCTTAGCAGATACCCGTAAACGGTTACAGGTAGCACAAAAATTATTGGCATAGGGCATGATCAAGCCGATACGGCCCTGATAATCGCTGCGGCTGAAATTTTGGGCTGGACCATCGGAGGCGCTTGGCGTATCTAATTGCCAGCTATCTGCCAGTAACTGCGCTTTGATGTCAGCGCCCGCTAGATGATGTGCTTCAAAATACTCACGACCAAGACCCGTTTCCATCAGCTCGATAAAACGCAGGTCGATTGGCGTGTGTTTAATCCAGTGTAAAAAACGTGGCAAATCTTTATCGTTTAAGCCTTTAAGCAGTACGGCGTTGATTTTTACTCGCTCGAAACCTGCTGACAAGGCGGCATCAATCCCCCGCATCACTTCATCAAACTTATTTTCGCCAGTGATCTGGTAAAACATTTTGGGATCTAAACTATCCACGGACACATTGATACGACGCAAGCCAGCATCGAACCATTCTTTGGCATGCTTTTCGAGTCGATATCCATTAGTGGTCGTCGCAATAGTATGAATGCGCGGGTTATCAGCGACGACACGAATGATGTCGGTAAAGTCTTTACGCAGGGTAGGTTCACCGCCTGTAATGCGGATTTTTTGGGTGCCGACTTGGCTAAATGCGGAGACTAAGTTTTCTATCTCATTGAGAGATAAGAATTTTGGTTTACCTTCAGGATGATAACCATCAGGGAGGCAGTAACTGCATTTGAAGTTACAAACGTCAGTGACTGACATCCGTAAATAGTGAAATTTTCGACCAAAGCTGTCTTGTAATTGAGACATGATCACCTTTCCAAGTGTGGGAGGTGAGAGCATTTCTTATCCCACCCCGGTGGCATTATTACCACGGCTACACCTCCATATCTTTCGACTTAGGCAGGCAAGCTCGGAGAACCGTCGTCGGTGATTATAGGCCGAAAGTACTCACTAGCTATACCCCTAAACAGGTATTTATTAACCTAGATCACGCTAGCGTGAATAATCTGTGACAGTCCTCACCTAAAGATTTGTATTGAATTAGACTAAACAGCAGCTTAATCCACTGTGACCTTATCTTATTTTCAGGTAAGGTGGTGCAAGCAATAAAACGCCCGTTTACAAACTACAACACTCGATAAAAATCGGGGAAACGTGAAGGAAGAGGTGAACTGATGGAACGCGAATCAATGGAATTCGATGTTGTTATCGTCGGTGCTGGTCCAGCTGGCTTGGCCACGGCATGTCGATTAATGCAAATATCACAGGATTCAGGTAAAGAAATTACCGTCTGTGTGGTAGAAAAAGGCTCAGAAGTGGGCGCGCATATTCTGTCAGGCGCTGTGTTCGAGACAAAAGTGCTAGACGAGCTATTCAGTGACTGGCGCGAAAAAGATGCTCCAATAAAAACCGCTGTCACCCACGACGAAATTTACCTACTCAGCTCAGCCACCGACGGCAGAGTCATGCCTAATGCTTTTGTGCCAAAAACCATGCACAACGACGGCAATTTTATTATCAGCGTCGGTAATCTATCCCGCTGGCTTGCCAATCGCGCAGAAGAACTCGGTGTCGAAATATTCCCCGGCTTTGCCGCCAGTGAACTACTATTTAACGCCGATAACAGCGTTAAAGGTATTTTGATTGGCGATATGGGAGTGGGTGCCGATGGCGAACCCAAAGACAGCTTTATGCCAGGCATGGAGTTGCACGCTAAATATACCGTTTTCTCCGAGGGTTGCCGCGGCCACTTAGGCAAGCAACTTATCGAAAAATACCATTTAGATAATGGTAAAACACCACAGCATTACGGTTTAGGCTTCAAAGAAATTTGGAAAGTCCCCGCCGAACAACACGAACAAGGCAAAGTCGTTCACACTGGTGGCTGGCCATTAACCGAGGGCGCATCGGGTGGCGGCTTCCTTTATCACATGGAAGATAACCAAATTGCGGTCGGCCTTATTATTGATTTGAACTACAAAAATCCGCATCTGAGCCCATTTGACGAATTCCAGCGCTATAAAACCCACCCTGTGATTGCTAAGTATTTAACGGGTGGCGAACGCCTTAGTTATGGCGCACGCGCGATTACTAAAGGCGGCTTAAACTCGCTACCTAAGATGAGTTTTCCTGGCGGTCTTATCATAGGCTGCAACGCGGGTACGTTGAACTTTGCTAAAATCAAAGGCACTCACACTGCGATGAAGAGCGGGATTGTTGCAGCAGAAACCTTAGGTAAAGCCATGATGGCAGGGGTTGAAGGCGGTAAAGATCTCGACTGTTACCAAACCCACCTTGAAGAAAGCTGGCTATACGAAGAATTGCATAAATCCCGCAACTTTGGTCCAGCGATGCACAAATTTGGTACCTATTTAGGCGGCGCATTCAACTATATAGATCAAAACTGGTTTGGCGGAAAGTTCCCTATCACACTGCGTGATGAGCACCCAGACTATGCGCAAATGGCACCTGTGAGCGCTTACAGCAAGATTGATTATCCAAAACCCGATGGCAAGCTTAGCTTCGATAAACTGTCCTCAGTGTATCTGTCGAGCACTTATCATGAGGAAGATCAGCCCTGCCATTTACGTCTCAAGGACAGCAGCATTCCACTGGGCATTAACTTGACTCAGTTTAATGAGCCAGCACAGCGTTATTGCCCAGCCGGCGTGTATGAAATCGTCGAAGAGGCGGGTCAGCCCAAATTTGTGATCAATGCGCAAAACTGCATTCACTGCAAAACCTGCGACATTAAAGATCCTAGCCAAAATATCACTTGGGTTACGCCAGAAGGCGGTGGTGGTCCTAACTACCCCAATATGTAACTTGTCACCAATAAATGTTAATAGCGGCGCTCAATGGAGCGCCTTTTTTTCACCTTTGAAACAAACATCTCACTTTTTTGCTTGCCCTTATCTACGACATTGGCCACAATTGCCACACATAAAAGAGTTCGTTTTCAATCATCATCCCATTTCCATCTATACTCTACATAATTAGATCTACTGCAAGACCAACGGGTTAGGCCAAATAAATGTTTTATACGCTGTTTTATTCGGCATTCGGCCTAGACTAAGGTTAACTTTTCACATTCCTGTCCGATAATCTTTTACCGTACAAGAGTGCGTTGACCGATAACGCAAAACAGTCCAACACAGGCATATTGATATTTATGATATTTAATAACCTCACCATTAAGCAGAAAATTCTGTTAACAGTGACATTTGCAGTACTGCTGTCGACCATACTCGTCGGCGTATTAAGCCAACGTAGCGCTAAAAATGTCGTACAACAACGGATGTTAGGTTCGGAACTGCCGAGTTTGATGATGCAGATCCGCAATAAGATCGATCTCGACATCTCCACTTTAATGAATGCCGCAGAGCAATTGGCCAGCAGCCGCATGTTACTCCAATGGCTCGAAGATGGCAGACCACAGGCCCAAGAAACCCAAGTGGTTGCCCAACTGAAAGACATCACGCGTCAATATAAGCTAGCGCAAGCCTCCTACGCCGACAGACAAACTGCCGCCTACTACACTCAGGATGGATTTTTGCGCGTGCTAACCCCAGCGCAGGATGGCTGGTTTTTTGGTTACCGAGACAGTGGCCAAGAACGTATGTTAAACGTATTCACTGAGGCCAACGGCGAAGTCAAACTCTTCATCAACTACCAGCAACCTAATGGTCGCGGCTTAGTCGGGCTTGCTAAATCACTCGATGACATGGTGCGTTTGCTGAGCTCGTTTAAGATTGAAGAAACCGGTTTAGTCTACTTAGTGGATGCTAAAGGTGAGGTAAAACTCCACCCAGATACGAGCCAAATTGGTAAGAGCAGCCTAAGCAACTTATACAAGGATGCGAGTTCAAGCTCATTATTAAACCGCAGCGATTTCAATCTGATCAATACCAAAATCAATGGCGAAAACATGCTGGTTGCCAGTAGTTATATCGCATCTATGGATTGGTACTTAGTCGCACAGGTGCCAGAGGCCGAAGTATTCGCACTATTAACCGAAGCGGCTTATCAGATCTTAATCTGGACGCTAATCATTGCAGCGGGCTTTATTGTTCTCGCCATCGTGGTGGCAGGTTCTGTGAGTCGTCCTATTGCACAAGTTGCCGCTATGTTCCACGACATAGGCGAAGGTGAAGGTGACTTACGCCAACGTCTACCTGTCAATGGTGAAGATGAAATTGCGCAACTCGCCAAGGGATTTAACAGCTTTATCAGCAAGATACAGGAATCTGTCATCGAAGTGGCACAAACCAGCGAACAGCTCGGTTTCTCGGCTAAGGATGTGTCGAATCAGGCACAGCAAACCTTAGAAGACAGCCACGAGCAGAAAGATCGCACTATGATGGTGGTAACGGCCATTAATGAAATGGGCGCGACGGTTAACGAAATTGCCAGTAATGCCGCCCAAGCTGCGGTTGCCGCCAGAGATGCAGATACTGAAGCCAGCAGCGGCCAAGTTGTGGTAACCCGTGCCCGCGATACCATTAACCAATTGTCGAAAGACGTTGGCCAAGTGGGTGAAGTGATTGAGTCCCTCGCGACCCACACTAAATCCATCGGTGGTATTTTAGATGTGATCCGCGCTATCTCTGAGCAGACTAACTTGTTAGCCCTCAACGCGGCCATTGAAGCAGCACGTGCCGGCGAAGCTGGACGCGGATTTGCTGTCGTAGCCGATGAAGTGCGTAACTTAGCCTCACGCACAGCAGCATCGACCAATGAAGTGCAAGGCATGATCGACAAGCTGCAATCGGAAGCCAGCCGCGCGGTTAATGCGATGGCCCAGAGTCGTACCCGCTCCCACGAAGGCGTTGTGGCCGTCGATGAAGCCAGTAAATCGTTAATTGGCATTAGCGATCGCATTGGTCTTATCAGCGACATGAACATCCAAGTTGCTGCGGCAACGGAAGAACAATCCACAGTTGTGGAGGACATCAACCGTAACGTCACTGAAATCAATGACATTACTCAACGTACTGCCAATACTGCACAAGCGGCGGCACAGGCGAGTTTAGCCTTGAATCAACTGTCACACCGCTTAGATACCTTAGTGGCCAAGTTTAAGGTGTAAAACCTTAAAACTTACGCCATAAAAAACGCCTTAGATGTTTCCATCTAAGGCGTTTTTCTTTAACTCGCAGAGGTAATTAATCCATAGCAATAAATTTAATCGTTAATGGATAGCGATACACTTTACCTTCGCTGGCCTTAATAATCGCCAGCACAGTGCACACCAAATCGAATATGCCGAGTATGGCTAAAAAGATGAAACCAATGCCGACCAAAGCTAATACGCCACTGATAATCACATAAATCAACAGGCTCAATTTAAAGTTCAAACAACTACGGCCACATTGATCGACAAATGCGGACTCTTCACGCTTCATCAGCCAAATGATCAAAGGACCAAGAATAGAGCCCAACGGCACTAAGTATCCAATAAAACTTGAGGCGTATACCAGTAAGCCAAAATCTTTATCACTTTTTGTAACGGGTTCAATCATAGGTCATCCCTGTTTTATCATTTTGAATATAAAGCCTTATTTTCCACTCGGCCCATATAAACGCATTTGCCAATCTTCTACTGTCTGTAATGCTAAGCGGCGTTGTAGGCTATTAACCCAACTCAGCGCTAATCCCTCGCAGGAAGCTAAACGATCATAGGCACTGGCATTAAACGTTGGCGAGAAATAGAGTGACATGGCCTCGGCAACACTGATATCAGTACGACGCTCAACTAATTCAATCCTATCGTTTAACTGAATAATCCCTGGGGTTAAGATTCTATAAAACCAACCACATAATTGGCTTTGCTGCATGGCGAGTGCGAATTCTCTGTGACCAAATTGCAGATTCAATTTAAAACAAGGTGAACGCGGCTGAGTCACTTGCACTTT
This sequence comes from Shewanella sp. SM74, assembly GCF_025653725.1. Lineage (NCBI taxonomy): Bacteria > Pseudomonadati > Pseudomonadota > Gammaproteobacteria > Alteromonadales > Shewanellaceae > Shewanella > Shewanella sp. SM74. The sequence goes on from NZ_JAKKRZ010000030.1 coordinate 10,542, forward strand.
TACTGCGCCAATTTGCAAGATATCGCCAATATTGACTTGAGTTTCGTTCAGTCCAACTGTGCTAATGTTCTCTCCCATGCTGGGCGCATCTTCGAGCTGGGTGATTAAGTCCCAACGACGATATTGGCCGTAGTGCTCGCGGGGGAAATGATGTAGCACGCGATCAAGGCCACCATGGTGTTTTGGATCGGCCTGCGCGTCCCCTTCAACATGGTCGATATGCACTAACAGTTGTTGAGCCGCTTGCTTACCATCAATCCCCGTAGCAACACCGGACATTTCTTGAAGATGAGTTCCTAAGTACAATCCAGACAACTTATTAATCAACAACTTTGACATCTGCAACTCCAAATCAATGACCTATCGCGCATTACTGTCAGAGTGTAAACCGCGATACGCCAATAACACAATCAACCCGCGCCATAACCCACAAAGGTAGGCTAAACATTGCTGCCAAGAAGAACCGAGTAGAGTCTATGAATGATTTAACACCACTTGATTTCGACCCGCTTCTTTTGCCTGATACAAGGCCAGATCGGCACGTTTGATAAGGTCCTCTGCGGGCTCTTGCACTTGATGCTCAGCAACACCAATACTGGCAGTAATAGAAATGTGTAATCCATTCACTTTAATTTCCCGCTGGGAAATGAGGTCACGGATCTGTTCTGCCAGTTCTGCCGCTCGGGATAAATCCATCTCAGGGAGTAAAATTAAAAACTCTTCACCGCCCCAGCGACATAAAATATCCTGTTGTTGTAGTAAGCCACGCAGCATATTAGTCATGGTTTTTAATACTAAGTCACCAATCCCATGCCCATAACTGTCGTTCACTTTTTTAAAGTGGTCGATATCCAACAAGAGTATTGAAATCGGCGATTGTGTCTGCTTAGCTTTATCTAACGCCTGCCTAAAGTACTCATCAAACACCTGACGGTTAGCGGCGCCAGTGAGCTTATCGGTAGACGCCATAATTTCTAGTTTGCGCTGATAACGACCTAAGGTCATGTTTGAGATGAATAAAATACCTAGAGTCACCATTAGGCTTAACGCCAAATTACCCCAAAACGTATTTAACAGTTCCCGCTCCTGTGGCGCATCCTCCTGCTCAACAATTAAATACCACTTAAACTCAGGAACTAAGCGACTATTGAGATAAACCGTTTTCCCGTTTTTCTGATAGCTGAAGGCGGCACTTGGGCTGGTTAAAATACGCGTAGCCAAATTATCAAGCCCTACGTTCGTTTGCAGCGAATCCGTACCGTCATATTGATCGCCATGCAAAGTGACATTACCTTGCCGGTCGGTAAAGAACACTCGGCGGTTATAACGCTTTTGATATAACTCAATTAAGGCTTTAACCTTTTCAACCGCCAACCCCACACCGGTAACACCAATGAATTTTCCTTCAAAATCAAAAACTTTATAGTTAACAAATACGGTTGTCTTACTGCGGTCTGCCGTATCGGCATCAATATTGACCTCATAATGCTCAGATTCGGGTAAAGAGCGCACTCGAAAATACCAAGCATCGTCAGGCTCTACATCTTGGATTTTTTTTAAAATGCCCGTGGAATGGTAATAATTTCGACTTTTCTCAGACACAAAAAAGCTAGTGACTGTACCGTATTTCTCTTGGATTTCCTTAAGGTAACGAATGAGTTTTTCGGGCTCTTGCTCATGACTTAAGGTCCAATCCCGAACAAAGGTATCCTGCGCCATCAAGGATGAAATAAAGATGGGTCGTAACAAATCCTGTTGAATTTCTGAATAAATATTGTCACTTGTGAGCGGTAAGGTATTGCTCTCTATTTGTTGGCTCAGTGAATCATGGGCCACTTTGTAACTGATACCGCTGGTCACTAAAAAGGCGACCAAAAGCAAAACAGACAGAAGCCAAATAAATTTATTTTTATCATTCCAAGCGTTATTGCCCATTCTCAACTCCAAAGACTACAGAACACCTTGAGTGGCTTATTATTTTAATTTAACGATAACTATTTTAGTTGAATAAATGTTAACGCAATTGCGCCATGGCCGCACAAGATTTCTGTCGTATTGGCGTTCTACGATGGAATAACTTTATTTTGAGCAAAAAAATGCCTCGTTGGGGAAACGAGGCAAAAACATACTAACCAATAAATGGGAGAAAAGTACAAGAAAACGTTAAGGGACAAGCTATGCGCCACAAGACATACTCTAGCAAGGACGTATGACAAAAAGATGACTCAAACTGGTCGCCCGCAGATTTATCATGCGATTTGCTTCGCCTCTAAATACTGTTTTAGTGCCTCACCCGGAATAGAACTATCAGTTGCCACCGCAAATGCCGCCCAAATCGCCCCTTCTGCCATGGCCTCAGTAATCGACTGGCCGATGCAGAGACTGTGGATCAACCCTGCCGCATAGGCATCACCCGCGCCTGTGGTATCAACAACTGTGGCAGGGATAGCAGCAACATGCTGCACTTGATCGTGCGTGTAAACCTTAGCCCCATTGATACCATCGGTGACAATAAAGTAACGCAGACAATCGCCGCCAATGCTTTTGCCATATTCCCAAGATGCGCCATCACAACGCCCCTGAATATCACTCATGGAGGCCAATAAAATATGACAAGGTCTCTGTCTGTCGTCCTTGGCTAATTGCGCGACCACAAGACAATGTTCTAAAGCTGTTTTTGCCCAGCTAACAGAGCCTTCAGCGGAAGTATTAAAATACAGCGCGTCCCATGGCTGCCATTTCGGCGGTACAGATAATTCAAATATGGGTCTTTGTGGCCGAATAATGGTGCGCTCGCCATCTGGCGTCATTACAAGCAGCATTTCGCATGTATTGCCGGCACGGCGCTGCACTAAACGACAATCGAGCCCTTGAGTACTGGCTTCTGCAATGAGCCAATCCCCCATGTCATCACGGCCCACTTGACTCACCAGCGCGACGCTATGCCCTGCCCAGACTAAACCTAATCCGGTATTTGCCCCACCGCCGCCGAGCCTTTGGCCGCCATCTTGATAATGGAAACGTCCACCTGTTTTTAAAGGTTTATCAAGCAGTAAGATTCGATCACAGTTGAGATTGGCAACTAACAGAATATTAGCCATTACACGGCTCCAAAGGGCAAAAAAGCATCAAGGCCAGAAGATAAAAACAAAGAAATATCAATCTAGAGCAAAATGCTCACAGGCACAATCCAATCATCAAGATAGAAACACTATAAGGATATGGCAGCGCCTTGATGTAAGCATTTGTCCCGAAGAAGACGAGGAAAACAGTTATACACTCATACGGTATAACATAGATGTTAACTCTAACACTTTGTTTAAAATCGATTTATAGAAAAGATAACGTCTCAGGACAAAATGAAGCGTAACCATTTTGAAGCCGACTCGATTAATTATCAGTAGACATAGTTAAAATGCATGCTGGATACATATATTAAATTTATGAATGGAATCAAACAAGAATACCAATAACTTGCTGAACAAGTAAAAGTGCAGTCAACCTCGGATCCCGAGCGCTAACTGCACTTTGCCATCTAGTTACTCACGATAAACCTTCAATTACTTTATTGGCGTCAATGGTGATAAAGACGCAAATTGTACTGCTAATGTCCAATCTGTAATGACCATATCTGAAGGCTGCCAACTGTCATCAACCCACTCATAAACCAAGCCAGGGTTTTCCTCTGCGTTGACTAACAAACGCCGTCCATCTTGCAACACAAGCGTATAATCGAGCCCCTGCGCATCGACACTTTCAATGTCCCCCAAGACATTGTGCTTAATGGCCGAAATAGTTCCGGTTGCCTTAACGGCATCGTTTTCCTTTGCACCGCTGTAAAACTTTAACGCCTCGTTTGCGGCAGTCTTGTGAAAAACAAACTCCTCAGTCACACCCACTACGATCGACGGATCAAGCTCATACCAGGCGGGTATCCATAATGCGTTAATTGTCATCCCGTTATATCCTGCATAATAATTTTACGGACGGGATCATTCTGCCTTAACCCCGACAGAGAAAATACTCTTCAGGGATAAAATAATTTTAATCCCTGTAAGGAATAGCATCACTAAATTGAGCGCATCACTTTCTTTGTAAGATAATCCCAAACCAGAGGGTCATACCTGAGATGCTTTAAGCTCCAGCACTGATGTTGGACTCAATTAGTCTTTCTGTTAGTTTGTAAAACACTTTGCCTCAAACCGACACATTAAGCTGACAAAGTGATCCTGAGCTCAGTAATCGCGTATAGAGTCACACACGATAGATTAATCTTCCCATGCTTGCACCGCAGGCCGATAAATACGGAGTTTACTTGCCTATGGATAAGCCCATAACGCAACCCCCTCAAACCCTTAAGCTCATTGGTGAAACTGAGGCCGGAAAGCGTCAAGAGCTTAAGCAATACTTTAATCAGACATGGGCTTTATACGAGTCTCTGTATGATTTGATCCAAGAAGATAGCGCCTATTACCTCAAAGCCGAGCCGCTGCGCCATCCGTTAATCTTTTACTTTGGCCATACGGCCACTTTCTATATCAACAAACTCAAACTCGGTAAATTTCTCGATGAACGGGTAAACGACAACTTCGAATCCATGTTCGCCATTGGTGTCGATGAGATGTCTTGGGATGATTTGAACGAACAACATTATCCGTGGCCGGATGTGGCAGAGGTGCGAAGCTATCGCCAACAAGTTAATGCTGTCGTCAATCGTGTTATCGATGAAATGCCTCTAGCGTTACCTATCACTCAAAATAGTCCAGCTTGGATCATTTTGATGGGCATTGAACATGAGCGTATTCATTTAGAAACCTCATCGGTGATCATACGCCAACTGCCGCTGGAATATGTCGCACCCAACCACCTCTGGCCTGCGTGCCAAGACACCGCCCCTGCCGAGGCCAACAGTTTATTGGCTGTAAAAGGGCAAAAAGTGACCTTAGGCAAAACTGAACAAGACCAAACCTACGGTTGGGACAATGAATACGGCCATAAAATATTTAACGTTAACGACTTTAAGGCTGCTAAATTCTTAGTCTCGAATCAAGAGTATCTCGCATTCGTCGAGGCTGGCGGCTATCGCTCACCCCAATTTTGGAATGAAGAAGGCCAAGCTTGGCTTGCCTATACCCAAGCACAAATGCCGCGTTTTTGGCGCTTAAGACAAGATAAATGGTGGCAACGTAACTTAGTGGAAGAAATTCCGCTGCCATTAAACTGGCCTGTTGAAGTGAATCAGCTCGAAGCTAAGGCCTTCTGTAATTGGAAAGCCGAACAAAAGCAAAGCAATATACGTCTATTAACTGAAGCTGAGTGGTACATCTTACGCGAGAATGTGCCCGCCGATGCGCCCGATTGGCATGAAGTGCCGGGCAATATTGCTTTGGCTTATTACGCATCTTCTTGCCCAGTGAATCGCTTCGAACATAATGGCTTTTTCGATATTGTCGGTAATGTTTGGCAATGGACAGAAACCGCAATCGACGGTTTTGACGGCTTCGCCGTACACCCACTTTACGATGATTTCTCCACCCCAACCTTCGATGGCAAACATAATCTCATCAAAGGCGGCTCGTGGATCTCTACGGGTAATGAGGCAATTGCTTCATCACGCTATGCGTTTCGTCGACATTTTTATCAACACGCGGGCTTTCGCTATGTGGAATCCCCCCAAAATCCAGCTCAAATGGCCGAGGTCAATGTGTACGAAACGGATGAACTGATTTCCCAATACCTTGAGTTCCACTATGGCGCCGAATATTTCGGGGTGGCTAACTTCTGCGTCAATGGTGTGCAGCAAGCGCTGAATGAAATTCAATTGACTCATACAGCTAAAGCCCTCGATATCGGCTGCTCCGTTGGTCGCGCGAGTTTCGAACTGGCAAAAGTGTTTGATCATGTTGATGGTATCGACTTCTCGGCGCGCTTTATTCAACAGGCCTATGCGCTGACAGAACAAGGTGAAAAACGTTACACCATACGTACCGAAGGCGACTTACAGGAATTTAAGAGTGCGAGTCTCGCGAAACTGGGATATGAGCTTGAGGCGAAAAAGGTCAACTTTATGCAAGGTGATGCCTGTAATTTAAAGCCCATCTACACAGGTTATGATTTGGTTTATGCCTCAAATCTTATCGACAGGTTGAACGAGCCTAAACACTTTTTAACCAGTATTGCCCAGCGAATTAATCAAGGTGGATACCTTGTGATTGCCTCGCCATACACTTGGCTTGAAGATTATACGCCCAAGGATAAATGGTTAGGTGGTGTTAAAGTCAAAGGAGAGAACTTCACCACCTTAGATGGTTTGACCGAAACCTTGATCGGCCAATTTGAGCTGGTCGCAGTGAAGGAAATTCCCTTCGTGATCCGCGAGACTAAACGTAAATTCCAACATTCCATCTCAGAAATGACAATTTGGCGTAAACGTTAATGCTCACTCATGGGATAACCAACTGAAGTCCTGATAAAAATATCCGCCAGAAATCCATTTCTGGCGGATGTGTAACATCCAGCTCAGTCACATTTACAGCACCAACTAAGGTGAGAACACTGTAAATGCAGCGAAAAATATCTACACCTTAAACTGTGCCGTTGTTAAACCAAGCTGATTCGCTAACCCTAACAGACTCCGCGTACTCGCTGCCACTTGGCTGATAGCCGCACTATTTTCCTCCGCCGCCACGCTTAAGCCCGCAATCCCCTGCGCAATCGTCGCCGAAACCGTTGTTTGTTCTTCCGCAGCGGTTGCGGTTTGAATCATTAATGCCTTTAAGGTTTCTAAGCGCAAAGCAATATCATCCACCGCGGTCTGCATTCCATCGGCATCTTCTGCGGTTTTAGAGGCTTCAGTGGAACAAGTCACACTATGCAACGCCAGCACACCTGACTGTTGCTGAATACCTTTTAACACTTGCCCAATATCCTGAGTTGCTAACTGAACCTTCACCGCTAACTGACGCACCTCATCGGCAACCACAGCAAATCCACGACCATGCTCGCCAGCTCTCGCTGCTTCAATCGCCGCATTAAGAGACAAGAGATTAGTTTGTTCCGCAATCGCATTTATCACAGCTAATACTGAGCCGATTTTCTGACTATCCGCCTCAAGACTGCCCACCTGTTGATGAATAGTTGCAAAACTGCTCAAGGTCACTTTTAAGCTTTTACGAGTACTGGCCAAGTTTTGCGAAAGAATTTCACTCGAATGGGTACAGGCGGACACTTCATCGGAGGATCTCATCGTATTCGTGCTGATTTCAGCTGCGGCATAACTCATTTCTTCAACTGCAGTGGCCAACATATCAGTTTCTTTAGCCTGCATCTGAATACTGCAATCGGCTTGTGTCATAGCGGCAGAGTTTTGTTCGGCGGCAGATTCAAGTTCATGCCCAACGCCCACCAGCTGACTGATGATTTCTTTGAGCTTAGTTTGCATCCGCGCCAACCAACTCATCAGGTGATTATCCGTTTGAACATGCGGTAAATTATGAGTTAAATCGCCAGAGGCGATCATACTGGTCAAGTTACACATGTCCTCAGGCTCACCGCCGAGCGGCTTTAATACAAACCCTGTAACTAACTTAGCGGCAGCGAACGCCAACACTAAGGCTGCTGCACAAACAGATAAACCGATAAACATCATACGGTAGGCGGGAGCAGCAATTTCACTCACATCAATTTCAGCCATCAAACCCCAACGTAAACCGAGCTCAACGACAGGAGAATAAGCGGATAAAACGGGATTATTGTTATAGTCATTCACTTGCATCACCCCCGATTTACCAGCCAGCGCCTCCTTTACCGCCAGCGTATCAACACCATTTTGAGCTACCGTTCCCGCAAACGAAGCCGTAACAGTACGATTAATGGGGTCGAGAAAAGAATCAGAACGCATACGATTATTTGGGCCAATGAGATAAGTTTCACCACTTTGCCCCATACCCTCACGAATTTGCATAACTCTGTTGATGCGATCGATTGATACTTGAGCCGCCACCACCAATCTTTGTTGATTAAACTGAATCGACTGGCCAATAAATGCCGCAGGTTGACCGTTTGAAGGCGCGTATGCGGAGAAATCTTGAAGTAATACAGTGCCAGCCGATCCCAATGCCTTATTGAATAACTGTGCTAATCCCGAATCATGGAAGGGCCCAGTACGCAAATTGGTGCCGAAATCAGACTCCTTCGCCACTGTATATAAAACGGTGCCGTCGTCACTAATAATAAATAGGTCATAAAAACCGAGGGATTTATTTAATGACTGCAAGGTTTGATCTATGTCAGTAAGAGTATCGAGGCTTTTTTGGCTGGCAATTACGGCGCTGACGGCCTGCAGGTTATCGGAAAAGTCCTGAAACATGCCAACAATCTGCCGTTGCTTGATCTCACGTACAGCCACTAAACGAGACTGAGCCTCGGCAAACAATTCATCCCGAGCAATGTAAGTCACTATTGCGGTGGCAAATATGAGGGGTAATAGGACAATCAATAAACTGATAAGCTGAATTTTACGAGTAAAACCCATGGTGAGACTCCTTGTCGCGCGTCGAATTCCATTCCTTCAATCTTTGCAGAATCAAACCTGCCTTAAAACTATAGGAGAAGAATCTCAGCTAAACAAAGCGGTGCCGACTATTTTCATCAAAAGTTCACTAAAATTCCGACAACTCATTATTTTTAAGTAGAAAAATGATTAATAACTTTAAATGACAACCAAGCCATACCGACCATTTCAAACAAAATGATATAGTGGGAAATAAGCGATAAACCGAACGTTAGCATCAACTTATATTCAATGCGCACATCCATGCGACAAATGATGCATTGAAATTTATTAAATATGCATATAAATTCATCCCAAGCCAATTTATAGAGGATTAATAATGAGTTTACTCGAGCAAGTGTCAGTATCTAAAAAAGCCAACATCTACTTTGATGGCAAAGTGGCTAGCCGTAGCGTATTTTTTGCCGATGGCAGCAAGCAAACCTTAGGTGTTGTATTACCAGGGGAATATGAGTTCTCAACCTCCCAAGGCGAAATCATGGAAGTGACTAGCGGCCGTTTTGAGGTGTTGCTTCCAGAAACAACGACTTGGCAAGAATTTAGCGAAGGAACTCAGTTTGAGCTGGCTGCAAATGTTAGCTTTAAAATTCGTAACACAGCCATTGCCGAATATTGCTGTAGCTATCTCTAGTCATCTCGATTAAGTGACAGTGCGATTAATATTTCATATCAATCGTTAATCGAACGCTCACAGTGACGGTTTATCCCAGCACTGTGAGTATGTTGTCCTACCGAACCATTTCACCATTTCACCATTTCACCATTTCACCATTTCACCATTTCACCATCAGAATGCCTTATCCGTCTAACATTTATCAATTTGGCAATTTTATTAACCTGGCTCAAGGCAGCGCAAAAGTCACAATGCAAAGCATACTAAATCGAATGCGTTGATATCGCCGAAAAAAACAACACTAGACGACCGGTCTAATTTGATTTATCCTAACCCACATGAAAATTGAAACTCAATCCACTCGCCAGCACATTCTCGATATCGGCTACAAGCTGATCGTACGCAAAGGCTTCTCCAGCGTCGGCTTATCCCTACTGCTGCAGGCGGCCGAAGTGCCAAAAGGCTCGTTTTATCACTACTTCAAATCCAAAGAACAATTTGGCGAAGCGCTTATTACTGATTATTTTGAAAAATATCAATTAGATTTAGACGCATTATTCAATGACTCAACACTGACAGGCCATCAACGCTTGATGCAATACTGGCAACAATGGTTGCACGTACAAGCCGATGGCTGCGTAGATCAAAAGTGTCTGGTCGTGAAACTCAGCGCCGAAGTGGCCGATTTATCCGAAGCCATGCGTGTTGCCTTACTTAAAGGCTCCGCCGGCATCATAGAGAGGTTAACGACTTGCGTTCAAGTGGGCATAACAGATAGATCAATCGCCCTGCAAGATCCGCAATCAACCGCTGAAATGTTGTATCACATGTGGTTAGGCGCCAGCTTAATGAACAAGTTGGGCCACAGCCCTGCGGCACTCGAACGTGCACTCGTGACGACTAAAGCCATTTTAACGCCTAAAACGGCCCTTTAACCTAATACCGACTCAAAACTAATATTTGCTGATATCGATCAGCCCAGATTTTTAAAGAACACATTTTCACGCCCCGAAATTAGACGACTGGTCTACTAATTTAACGGGCGATTAATTAATGCAGCTCAATTAACGCTGCTCATTTAAAGTAATAATAGGAATAACATCATCCATGCTAAATTTTAACTATTACAACCCGACCCGCATCCGTTTTGGTAAAGACACTATCGCCGAAATTGATTCCCTAGTACCGAGCGATGCTAAAGTGATGATCCTCTTTGGCGGCAGCAGTGCTAGAAAAACAGGCACGTTAGACGAAGTTAAACAATCATTGGGTAATCGTTTCGTTGTCGAGTTCGATGGCATTGAGCCAAACCCAACCTATGAAACCTTAATGAAAGCCGTCGCCCAAGTGCGTGAGCTGAATATCGACTTCCTCCTCGCGGTTGGCGGTGGTTCGGTTATAGATGGCACTAAATTTGTTGCCGCTGCAGCAGTATTTGAAGGGGAACCTTGGGACATTCTCACTAGCTGGGGCGCCAATGTGACTCAAGCTATGCCTTTTGGCTCAGTGTTAACCTTACCTGCGACGGGTTCCGAAATGAACAACGCCAGCGTAGTGACCCGTAAATCACTACAGGCTAAACTGCCATTCCGTAATGATTTGGTTTATCCACAATTCTCCATACTCGATCCAACAAAAACTTTCACCCTGCCAGAGCGCCAAGTGGCCAACGGCGTGGTTGATGCTTTTGTACATATCACAGAGCAATACCTCACTTACCCAGTTAACGCCGCCGTGCAGGACAGATTTGCCGAAGGTCTTTTACAAACCTTGATTGAGCTTGGTCCACAAGTGCTAGTTCAACCCGAAGATTACGACATTCGCGCTAACTTAATGTGGGTTGCCACTATGGCACTCAACGGCACGATTGGCGTCGGCGTTCCGCATGATTGGGCAACCCACATGATAGGCCATGAACTGACTGCGCTTTACGACATCGACCATGCGCGTACATTGGCAATCGTATTGCCTGCTCTGCTGCAATGTACCAAAGAGGCTAAACGCGAAAAGTTACTCCAATACGCAGACCGTGTGTGGCACATCAACACAGGTACCGATGACGAGCGTATCGATGCCGCTATTGCAAAAACCAAGGTTTTCTTCGAAGCCATGGGCATACCGACACATTTATCTGCCTATGATCTCGATGCCAGCCACGTTGATACCGTAGTGAAACAGCTTGAACTGCACGGCATGGTGGCACTCGGCGAACATGGCAACATTAACCCAGCAATGAGCCGTGACATTTTGACCTTAGCCCTATAACGTCAAATGAACTAAACCCAAAGCTCACACGTATTGATGTGAGCAACTTAGGTAAAGGTATGAAAATGAATATATTAATGGTACTTACGTCACACGATAAACTCGGCGACACAGGTTTAAAAACCGGCTTTTGGCTCGAAGAATTCGCCTCACCTTTTTATGTTTTTAAAGATAAAGGTTTTGACATTACCTTAGCCTCACCACTGGGCGGTCAACCACCACTCGATCCAAAAAGTGATGAGCCAGACTTTCAGACCGAAGCCACTGCGCGCTTTAGCAAAGATCCTGAGGCTCAAGCACTGCTAGCAAATACCACTCGCTTAAGTGAAATCAATGCAGCCGATTATGATGCGGTTTTCTATCCGGGCGGCCACGGTCCACTGTGGGATCTTGCCGAAGATAAACATTCTATCGTCTTAATTGAACAGTTTTATCAAGCCAATAAACCCCTAGGGCTCGTATGTCATGCGCCTGCTGCATTGCTGCACCCTAAAACCAGTGATGGCAAACCATTGGTCAGCGGCAAGCGTGTTACCGGTTTCAGCAACTCTGAAGAAGAAGCCGTGCAACTCACTCATGTCGTGCCATTTTTGGTTGAAGACATGCTGCAGAAAAATGGTGGCAATTATGTCAAAGGTGATGACTGGACAAGCTTTGTCGTCGCAGATAGCCATTTGATCACAGGCCAAAATCCGGGATCATCCGAAGCCGTAGCCGAAACCATAGTTGCGCAATTGAACGCGAGAGGCTAAGCGATAAATACGCGACGCTCAGCTTGAAATGAACAAAGACAGGCGCACAAGTGTGCTAAATACGTTAAAAAGAGCTGTCGCACCATAATAGTGCGACAGCCAAAATGTACTCTCACTGCCCAAAGGAAAGCCCATGATCACCTTGCACCATCTCAATAAATCACGCTCTAAACGTATCATCTGGTTGCTAGAGGAACTCGGTCAACCCTATGAAATTAAGAGTTATCAACGTGATAGCCAGACTTTTCTCGCGCCACCCGAACTTAAGCAAATTCATCCGTTAGGCAAATCACCCGTTATCGAAATGGACGGTCAAGTGATAGCCGAATCGGGCGCGATCACCGAATATCTTATTGAAAAATATGCGGCGGATACCTTAGCCCCCGCCAGAGACAGCGCAGACTATGTCAGTTATCTGCAATGGCTACACTTTGCCGAAAGCTCAGCCATGCTGCCTTTGTTACTGCGTATGTTCGTGCAAAAGGACGGTTGTAAAACCAATTTCCTTGAAGGTTATGCTGCTATAGAAGTCAGTAAGATAAGCCATTACTTCAATGATATGTTGGCCGATAAAACCTATCTTGTTGCAGACAAGCTCACGGGTGCGGATATCATGATGTCCTTCGTCGTAGAGCTACTGGCGAACAGTGGCGATCTCGCGAAATTTGAACACATTGAACGCTATGCCACTCAATTATTCCAACATGCCGCTTGGGTCAAAGCGAGTGAGATCGAGAAACAACTCGATGCAAGCCTGTAATTGATGGATCGAATTCGGGCACATGTTAGTGCCCGAGCTTAACCCACTTTAACTAACCCCTATTTCTGCCTCACCATTTTCTGTCGACTTTATACCTTCTCTGTGATGACATCCTTAACCACTTAGCGCAACAAACACCATGATTTTTGATGTAAAAGAGACTAATCTTGATTAACTCTATCTCAAGGCTACAGGGACTTTAGCATGCGTTCACTCACACTCATCGGCTTAGTGCTATTTAGCATGTTAGCGCAAGCGACTGTTTATAAATGGGTCGATAAGGATGGCAAAGTCCATTACTCCGATGAGCCGCAGCCAAATGCCCAAGTCGTTGAGCTAAAAGAGAAGACCTTAAATCAAATTGCCCTTCCTCTACCCAAAACAGACTTAAACAGCTCAAATCAAGCAATTGAATCTATTCAATATCAAGTCAATATTACCTCTCCGACCGAAGAGGAAACCGTCAGAGATAACAATGGCGATTTCGACGTCGTTGCGACTATCACCCCAGAGCTAAAAAGTCAGTATTTGATGGCCCTCAAACTCGATGGCAACCCCATAGGTCAGCCGCAAATTGGCGGTACCTTCAAACTCAAAAACATCGACAGAGGTGAACATACCTTAGTCGTTGACGCTTTGACTCAAAACGGCAAAGTCTTTGCATCAAGTCCACCAAGAAAGATATTTCTTCATCAAGCAGCTAAGCGTTAATGTCACTATTTGTATAGTAAAAGTTAGTATAAAAACTTTAAATACATGAAGTTAGATTAACTCCTCCTGACTAAACCGTTTGATGAAGACAAGTTGCAGCTTGCACCAGATTGGTGCACCATAGTGGTGCAACCCTATTTCTAGGAACGGTCGATGGATAAAGAGACACTGCTCAATCATTTAGTTACCGCTGTACTTGTCATAGATAAGGATCTCAAGCCTTGTTATGCCAACGCAGCAGCAGAGCAATTATTAGGTGTTGGTAGCCATAGACTTGTAGAACAAACTTTGCCTGAGCATTATCAAATCCTCGGTGTCGACGCCAAGCTATTAATGGATGCAGTAACAGCCGGCCAAGGCTTAACGGTCAATACGGCAGCACTAGTCACGCTCGATGGCCAACATCATACCGTTGATTTAACCCTTATTCCCCTCGATGATGAGGCTGAACTCAGCCTGCTCGAACTGCGCCAAGTTGACCAACAAAGACGCATTCATCAGCAACTGAGTCAAGATGCACAGCAGCAAGCGGCACAGTTTTTAGTGCGCAACTTAGCCCATGAAATCAAGAATCCTTTAGGCGGCCTTCGCGGTGCGGCGCAGCTATTATCGCGGGAGCTGGATGATCCGGCGCTGAAGGAATTCACTACGCTCATCATAGAGCAGGCCGATCGGCTGCGTAATTTAGTGGACCGTCTGCTCGGCCCCCAAAGGCCGACACAGCACAGTCTGCACAACATCCATCAAGTGGTGCAAAAGGTCTATAAGTTAGTTGAAATGGCGCTGCCCGCTAACATTCAACTCAAACGGGATTACGATCCATCCATTCCCGATATCGAGATGGATCCTGACCAAATGCAGCAAGCTGTGCTGAACATTTTACAAAATGCGGTGCAGGCGCTTGAGCATACGGGGGGCGAGATTTTGATCCGCACTCGCACTCAACACCAAGTCACCATAGGTTCACAGCGCCACAAGCTAGTGTTAACCCTATCGATTATCGACAACGGCCCCGGTATACCGCCTGAGCTAATGGACACATTATTTTATCCCATGGTGACAAGCCGTGAGCAAGGTTCAGGTTTAGGCCTCTCGATTGCCCATAATATTACCCGTTTACACTCGGGAAGGATCGATTGCCTCTCCAGCGCTGGGCACACAGAATTTATCATTTCATTACCAATTTTAAGCGCTAAATAATTTCGACTGTACCTACCCATACCGTATGAGGAAGCAAGATGCGAATTAGTGAACAAGTGTGGATCCTCGACGATGACAGCTCGATACGCTGGGTACTCGAAAAGGCACTGCAAGGTGCTAAGCTCAGCACCGCCAGCTTTGCCGCCGCCGAATCCCTGTGGCAGGCATTAGAAATATCGCAACCGCACGTGATAGTGTCAGACATCCGTATGCCCGGCACGGATGGTTTAAGCCTGCTCGAACGATTGCAAGTGCATTATCCCCATATTCCCGTGATCATTATGACAGCGCACTCAGACTTAGACAGTGCAGTGAGTGCCTATCAAGCGGGCGCATTTGAGTATCTGCCTAAACCCTTCGACATCGATGAGGCTATCTCTCTGGTTGAGCGCGCACTTACCCATGCCACTGAACAGAGCCCTGCACCCGCGCAGGAAGCCCAAGTCAAAACACCCGAAATCATAGGTGAAGCGCCAGCGATGCAGGAAGTTTTTCGCGCCATAGGCAGGCTTTCACGCTCATCGATCAGCGTGCTGATCAATGGTCAATCGGGTACGGGAAAAGAGTTAGTGGCTGGCGCGTTACACAAGCACAGCCCACGTAAAGATAAGCCGTTTATCGCGCTGAACATGGCAGCGATCCCTAAGGATTTGATCGAATCTGAGCTATTCGGCCACGAAAAAGGTGCCTTCACCGGCGCAGCCAATGTCCGCCAAGGTCGCTTCGAACAAGCAAACGGTGGCACGCTCTTTTTAGATGAAATCGGCGATATGCCATTAGACGTACAAACACGGTTACTCAGAGTGCTCGCCGATGGCCAGTTCTACCGCGTCGGAGGTCATAATGCGGTACAAGTCGATGTGCGTATCATAGCGGCGACCCACCAAGATCTTGAATTATTAGTACAAAAAGGTGGCTTTAGGGAGGACTTGTTCCATCGCCTCAACGTGATCCGCGTGCACTTGCCGCCACTATCACAAAGACGGGAAGACATTCCCCAACTCGCTACCCATTTCCTCGCCTCTGCAGCAAAGGAAATTGGCGTGGAAACTAAGATCATGACCAAGGAGACTGCGGTAAAACTCTCCCAATTACCTTGGCCCGGTAATGTCCGACAACTCGAAAACACCTGTCGTTGGTTAACCGTAATGGCATCGGGGCAAGAAATTTTACCCCAAGATTTACCGCCAGAATTACTGAAAGACCCTGTGAGTGTCACCCACACGGCGAAAGGCAGCCAAGATTGGCAATCGGCACTGACTGAGTGGATAGATCAAAAACTCTCGGAAGGAAACAGCGATCTGTTAACTGAGGTGCAGCCCGCATTCGAGCGCATACTGCTAGAAACTGCGCTGCGCCATACTCAAGGCCATAAACAGGAAGCGGCGAAACGTTTAGGCTGGGGACGAAATACCTTAACGCGGAAATTAAAAGAATTGTCGATGGATTGAGTAGATAAAATAACGTTACTACTCGTTATATCAATACAAGCTTATTCATATCAAACAATAAAAAGGGATATCTTCACATCCCTTTTTATTTTAAATTAATTTTCATTGGCATGAATTAAATATGCCAAATCTAAAAAATTAGAATTGATAATGCATACCTACAGCGAATTGCTTAATATCAGTGTCAATATCTTTTAATCCTAAATAGCTACGGTCGGCATCTAAATCACCTGTAGTGACATCATAGCTTACACGGATATTTAAGTGCTCTGTTACGGCGGCATTAACACCTACACCATAAGTCCAACCAAAACCAGTAAAGTCTTCATCGTAACCATAGCCATCAACATTCGCCGCCATAGATGCAATACCCACTTTGGCATAGGCAGAAAAAATATCATTAATTTGTGCAGTAAATTTAGGTGTGAAGCTTAATGCACCTGCACTAATATCAACATCCTTATCGCCTAAGTCACCAGTGGCAAACAGGTTAGCTTCTAAACCAAACCATTCATTGAAGTTATAGCCACCGTATACGCCTACACCAGTACCGGTTTCTGAACCATCAAAAGCATCAGCTGTGACTCTATTTAATGCACCACCCACATAAAATCCAGTAGTGTCGGTTGCTGCAGAGACTTGAGTGGCCGCTAATGCTGATAGTAAAGAGATAGCAACAATTGATAATTTATTCATCATAATTCCCTAATGATTTAACGAAAGTATTAGACGGCGCGGATATTACAATAAGCAATTCAGAAGTGTCATGGTTTAAATTATCAAAATACAAATCATACAGCATTGATTCAGCTTGAGTCGGAAAATGGAAGTTATTGTTATTCGTTATGTGGCTAAATAATATTTACTGTAAGTATTATTTTTAAATTGAAACTATTAATAACTTTAACTTAACACCCGCAACAGCCCTATAAAACTCGCATATAGCCAACGGATGAGGGAACGACGCCTTCTCACATCCAAACATTCGGATACGACAACTCTGCCAGACGCCACACAAGTAATACGTGTACGCCAAAGAAATAATGGCCAGACATGGACTCGATAAGCTTGGTTAGCAATGTCGAGATCAATTTTCTGCGGTAAGTAATAAAGATGTTTACGCAGGACTAACTGACTCCAAGCCCCCGCTATCACAGGAGATACGGTACTATCTGCTTGATTTACTATCGAAGATTTCTGTTCCATCAGGAGCGTGATTTCTGCATTCATAGGAATGCTAACGTCAGAAACCACAGATTCGGCTATCAACTCAAAGCGAGTCGATAGCCTATGATAGCGGCATATCAATCGAGTGGAATGATCCCATCTGTGACTTTGCTTCTGCATCCATGCCATAACTTGCCCTTAATTTATGTTTCGTTTACATCAGGTTTAACCGGATCTTGATGAATAATCACCTCAGCATCTTCGAAGGCGGCTTTGACTCTTATCCCTGTTGTATCGGCAATACTGTGGGCTTCATTCAAACTCAAATTGCCATCGAGTTCTAAATGAAATTGAATAAAAACAGTTTTGCCTGCTTGACGAGTGCGTAAATCATGCAGCCCTTGCACCCGTGGATCTTCCATCGCGATTTGCGTAATTTGCTGGCGAGTTTCTTCGTCTAGCTCTCTGTCTAACAAGGCTTGAATTGAGCGATAACCTAAGCCAAAGGCTTGATGACCGATATAAAATGCAATCATTACCGCAAATAAACCGTCAGCCCACCACCAACCGTATTGCGCTAATACTAATGCCAACAATACCGCACCATTAAGGAATAAATCTGATTTATAGTGCAGCGAATCAGCTTCAACCACAGTACTTTTTGTCGCCGCTAATGCGCGTTTCTGCAACATGACTAAAGCTAACGTCATCACAATCGCTATGATAGAAACAACTACACCTATGGTGGCATTTTCAACCGGAACAGGTGTTAATAGACGCTCGCCACCATAGAAAAGTAATAAAAATGCGGAGCCCATAATAAAGGCGGATTGCGCTAGAGATGCTAACGGCTCAGCCTTACCATGGCCATATCTGTGGTCATGATCCGGCGGCACAAGCGCGTAACGAATGGCAATAAAATTGATAATAGAAGCGAGAGCATCGGCAAAGGAATCCGTCAAAGATGCCAACATACTGGCAGAGCCGGAATAAAGCCAAGCGAACATCTTGATAAGAATAAGGATCAAAGCGGTAGCCACGGAAGCGCGGCTAGCCAGTTTGACCCAAAAATCGTATTGGGAAGTTTGAGTCATAAGGGATCTATCTTGGGAAGCTATGACCCTATTGTATATCAGCTAAGACGCTTAACCGCGAGGTTCTTTACCAGCTTGTGCTTCAAATCGCGCTTTAAACTGAGCTTGCTGCTCTGGTGTCAGCAGATTAAATATTTGATTATGCAGCTTCATACGTTCAATGGCTTGAGTTTGACGCTGCTCTTGCTGCGCACTCATCAGTGCCTTTGCTTGTGTTTCATCAAAACTAGGCGCGGTAATTAAGGCCTGCATCTCAGTGCGATGTGCCAAGCGTTCCTCTTTCGTTGGACGATTATCAGCGCGCGTGGCTTTCTGATCGGCAAACAACTTTTTGACGTCAGCTTTCTGGGCATCCGTTAAATCGAGCCCTTCAAACATACGATGCATGCCACCGTGGTCCATATGTCGGCCGCCATGTTCCATGCGGTCGCCTTTATGGAATTCAGATTTAGAGAAGTCGCAGCCAGCATCCTTAGGTGCAGCATTAACTGCCGTCGCGAAAACCGCAGAACTCGCTAGAATGGCAAACAGGCTCGCTTTCAAAGGTGATAATGTTTTCATAGTGTTAACCTCGATGGTTCAACTTTAATATGGCAATTAATAAGACACAGTGACGACCCTTTTAAGCCGAGTCACTTTCGACCCTTCCAGTCTAAACCCCTATATGTAAGTGAGGGCGTTGCCTGAGTAAATCACTGTAAAGTTGCGGCAATAACTCTATTCTTTACTTTGGCTTACATTGCTACACAGCAATTGACATCAAAACAGGTATACTCAGCCAAAGCGCTAAAAGTGTCTATGATAAACAGGCACATGAGGCCACATTACAGAGATTAAGGAACAGTATGAGTCGGATATTATTAATCGATGACGATCTGGGGTTATCTGAGCTACTAGGGCAACTGCTCGAGTTAGAAGGGTTTCAATTAACCTTGGCCTACGACGGTAAACAAGGTTTAGATCTGGCACTGACCGCAGATTACGATCTGATCCTACTCGATGTCATGCTACCTAAATTAAACGGTTTTGAAGTGCTACGCGCACTGCGCCAACATAAACAAACCCCAGTATTAATGCTGACCGCTCGCGGCGATGAAATCGATCGCGTAGTTGGGCTTGAAATCGGCGCCGATGATTATCTGCCAAAGCCGTTTAATGACAGAGAGTTAATCGCCCGTATCCGCGCCATTATTCGTCGTTCGAACTTAACAACCCAAGAAATCCATGCCGCGCCCGCCCAAGAGTTTGGCGATCTACGCTTAGATCCATCGCGCCAAGAAGCTTACTGTAATGAGCAATTAATCATACTCACAGGCACTGAATTCACTCTGCTGCACACCCTAGCACTGCACGCTGGAGAGTTGATGAACAAGGAAGAGTTAAACGAGAAAGTGCTCGGCAAAAAACTCATGCCCTTCGATCGCAGCTTGGACATGCATTTATCGAATCTACGTAAAAAACTCCCCGAGCGTAGCGATGGTCGGCCAAGGGTGAAAACCATCCGTGGCAAAGGTTATATTTGGCTTCCATAACGGCGGTATCGACTGTGCCTAATCGTTTATTTATCAAATTATTGCTCGGATTTTGGCTTTGCAGCTCGCTAATCATTGCCTTAGTGGGTCTGCTACCATTGCTGCAACAAAATCACGACCGTGCGCCACTGCCACCTCACCTTGAAAAAGTCCTATCGACGATAGCTAAGCGCATTCAAGAAAACCCCGCCCTACTGGAATCCGATTTTCTTCGGCGCTGGGAAAGACACAGAGATATGGAAGGCAAACCTCTGCGGGTCTATCTTGTCAACAGCCAAGGCCAAGTGATCAACACCCATAGGGTGAGTCGCGGTGTACGCAGCTTTATGCTGATGGCAGATGAAGAAAAACAACCGATTAGCCATCAGTTTAAAGATGAGCTGGTGTTTGGTCCCTATCAATTTAATCTGGGCGCTGAAACCTATTCACTTTATGGTCGCCTACCAGATAACCATCCACGGCCTTGGTTTTTCTTCTTCGCCGAAAATAAGTTATTAACCTTAAGCCTGGCGATTTTCCTTTCGGGATTATTATGTGGCTTGCTCGCGTGGCATTTAGGTAAGGCATTAAATTCACTTAAAAAGAGTGCTAATGCCCTCGCAGAAGGCGACTTAAGTCACCGAGTCGATAAGTCCACCACTCAGCGCAACGATGAAATTGGTCAGCTCGCCACGGCTTTTAACAGCATGGCCGACTCCATCGAAGCTATGGTGAATAATCAGCAGCGGCTCATGGGGGATATTTCCCATGAACTACGCACCCCATTGACGCGGCTACAGTTATCCCTAGCCCTCGCACGTAAAAAAGGTCAGCAGACCACCGAAACGGAACGCATAGGTTATGAAGCTGAGCAACTCGAAAAGCTTATCAGTGAATTGTTAGAGCTCTCGCGGGTCAAGCTCAGCACTAACGAAACTAAGGTACATTTAGGCTTGGCAGAATCCCTGAGCCAAGTTTTAGACGATGCGGAATTTGAAGCAGAACAGCAAGGTAAAAGCATTACTATCGATATCGATGAAGACATTGAGTTAGCGCATTTTCCTAAATCACTTTCCCGCGCGATTGAAAACCTGCTGCGTAACGCGATCCGTTATGCCGCAAGCGACATACACCTACAGGCGAGTGCGACGGCTGATCAAGTACAAATTACCATAAAAGACGATGGTCCAGGCATAGATGCCGCCGAACTCGATGCCATTTTTAAACCTTTCTACCGCCCAGACTCGGCAAGACAAAGAGAAAGTGGCGGCTGGGGACTTGGGCTGGCAATCACTGAAGCGGCGATTACCGCCCACAAAGGTAAGATTAAAGCCGAGAACCGTATACCAACAGGCCTTAAAGTGACGATTACACTACCGAAATAGCCGATATGAAGAACAAGTAAACTTGGTAAAACGGATGGCATAGTCGTAGATGATAACACCTCAGTGTTACCATCGTTTTAAAGTATAAGAAGCTAGATTACAGCTTAACTAATATACGTCCTGTGACTTGACCTTGGATAATTTTATTTGCGAAATCAGGCACCTCAGCCAATGATATCTGCTGACAAGCTTGCTGATAAAAATGTTCGGGTAGTGCTTTAATCACAGCTTCCCACGCCGCTTTTCGTTTCTCAAATGGACAAGAGACAGAGTCGATTCCCAGTAAACTCACACCCCGTAAAATAAACGGCATAACGGTTGTTGGTAATGCAAAACCGCCCGCTAAACCACAGATAGCGGCTGCACCACCGTATTGCATTTGCGCTAATGCTTTGGCGAGGATCTTGTTGCCAACGGTATCGACCACACCCGCCCAGCGCTGCGCCTCAAGCGGCTTAGCATCTTGTTCAAGTTCACTGCGATCAATCACTTCTGCGGCACCAAGCTCCTTCAATAAAGGCGCATTCTGTTCAACTCGACCACTGCAGGCAACCACACGATAGCCAGCATTGGCGAGCAAAGTCACCGCCACAGAACCCACACCACCACTGGCACCTGTGACAAGAATATCCCCACTTTGCGGTGTTACCCCAGCCTGCTGCAGCGCTTGCACGCACAACATCGCCGTAAGCCCAGCAGTGCCTATCATCATGGATTTAGCGGCATCACAACCTTGCGGCATGGGCACCAGCCAGTCGGCTTTAACTCGCGCTTTTTGCGCCATACCACCCCAGTGGTTTTCGCCTACGCCCCAGCCCGTCAAAATCACCTGATCACCAACTTGGTATCTTGCATCCGTCGATTCGCGCACCACGCCTGCAAAATCGATGCCTGGTACCATAGGAAACTGACGAATGATTTTGCCAGCACCGGTCACAGCTAAACCATCTTTATAATTCAGCGAGGAATAGGCGACATCAACCAAGACTTCCCCTTCTGGCAAATCAGCTTCTGTGATTTGTGAAACTTGAGCAAACGTACGTTTATCTTCTTGCATCAGTAGTAAGGCATCAAACATAAATCGCTCTCCGAAGGCCAAACCGTATTAAACGATATTCAAAAAGTTACCATAAAAGGCATAGACATCATTAACAAGCAGACTTATTGCTAATAGTAAATGCTGAGATCTAAACAGATTAAAGATAATGACCAAGAGTGATCGGGCGCAAGATCTAGCGTCTTTATGGCTTTAAACTCGCCTGCTGTAAAGCGCCACTTTGACCCCAGTAACGGGCAAACTCAGTCAAGGTCATTCCGGCATTATTCGTTAGGTTCGCATCGCATTCTTTCGCGTATAGCCGCTTTACAATATTGAATTCGGCCTTAATCACAGCGCCCATCATTGCCGTATTACCACGCTTATCTTGCAAACAAGCATTAGCACCATGCTCAAGCAATAAATCCGTTGCAGCCTCTTGGCCGTTATAAGCCGCCACCATTAGCGCGGTATAGGTTTGACTATTTCTCTGGTCAATAGGGAAGCCCGCATCGAGAAAATGCTCAAGCACTGTGATATCGCCGGTACGCGCTGCAGCAAAAAAGTAGTCCACCAGCAATTGTACTTGTGCGGTATCGGGCTCGTCTGTTTGACTTGCAGTTGCGGATGTAACCAATGGTGCTTGAAGCGAACCCGCCCCCATTGCCACCGACATACTCAAGGCCACAATAATCAATAATAAGATAGCAATAGTGTGTTTCATCAATGGCTCCCAGCACAGCTAAAATAGAGATTTAAACAATGAGACGTGACGAAATGCCCGCAAGACGCCCTCTTAAACTGGGCAGAAAAGAGCTTGTTTACGTCTTGCGGGACTTACTAGGTTCGGACTGTTAACGCGCAAATCTCTGCGACCAAAACAGTCCTAAAAATAACAAAATCAGATTGAACGTTGTTTAACGTCAGCCAAATCACCCTTTACGGCCTTGGTTAAACGCTCACCAAACTCTGGGTCTGCACGATAAAAGTGACTGAGCATCTGATGTTTCACATTGGTATCGTTCACTTTGCCTAAGTCACCGGCCAAGTTAGTGATCAGATCTGCTCTATCTTGCTTGCTCAAGCTGCGATAAAAGACGCCCGCTTGGCTAAAGTTATCCTGCTTGCTAATAGCCGTCTGTTGCACAGTCCCCGTCAGCGCAGTTGTTACCGCACGATAACGATTATCTTCGGCCAAGGCTAAATGTACGCTCGGTTGATAGTTCACATCGGACTGGGTATGCCCCATATTGCCCGCACCTTCTTGGTTGTGGTTTGCCACCGCCACTAAGGGTTTATTAATCGGCAATTGCGACAAATTCGCGCCGAGTCGATACAGCTGAGTATCGGCGTAGGAGAACATGCGGCCTTGCAGTAATCTGTCTTCCGAAGGCTCAATCCCTGGGATCAAATTCGATGGCGCAAATGCCGCTTGCTCAGTCTCTTGGAAGAAGTTTGCAGGCATGCGGTTCAGCGTCATAGTGCCCACTTTTTGTTCTGGCACATCTAGCCACACCTTAGTGGCGTCTAACGGGTTGTAATCAAACTTATTAAGCTCAGTCGGGTCGAGTAATTGAACGTACAGATCCCACTTAGGATAGTTACCCTTGTTGATCTCACTATAAAGATCATCGGTTAAATGGTTAAAGTTTTGTCCTTGGACTTTAACCACTTCATCGGGACGTAAGCCTTTAACACCTTGCAGACTCTTCCAGTTAAATTTCACGTATTTAACTTGGTTATCTCGATTCACAAATTTGTACGCATGCACACCGAAGCCGTCCATTTCACGATAACTGGCAGGTACACCTAAGTTACTGTAAACCTGAGTCAACATATGGGTTGAACCCGCTTCGTGACTGAAAAAATCGAAGAAACGATTCGGATCTTGCATATTGGTCACTGGCGATGGTTTGAGTGAATGCACCATGTCAGGAAACTTGATCGCATCGCGAATGAAGAATACGGGTAAGTTATTACCTACTAAGTCCCAGTTACCTTGGTCCGAATAAAATTTGGTCGCAAACCCTCGGGGATCACGCAGCGTTTCTGGCGAACCTTTCGAGTGGATCACGGTAGAAAAGCGCACAAATACGGGTGTCACTTTACCTTTTTGTGCAAAGGGTGCCGCTTGGGTTAGGTTACTAAAATCGCCACTCGATACAAACTCACCATGAACACCTGTGCCTCTGGCGTGGACGACACGCTCAGGAATACGTTCACGGGCAAAGCGTTGTAGCTTCTGGATAAGCTGCACATCTTGCAATAACACGCTGCCATTACTGCCCGCTGTGGTCGAGTTTTGGTTATCACCCACAGGTGCACCATTGTCACGTGTCAGGGTATTTGTTGGTAAAGTTTGAGCCTGTACATTCAATGTCAGACCCATAGAAATAATTAAAAGGCTTTTAGTAAGATGCATAACAGTTCCTCTTCTATGCATAACGCCAAGCTCTTTTCTGCCTGCCCGCAGTATAGTTCTGAATTTGTAATTAGAAGAAACGATCTTTATCGATTATACGAATCAATAAAACCTATTAGGCATAAATTGGCAACAACAAAAAGTCACATTGTCAGATACTGAAGCTAGAGATTGTGGACTAAAACCTCTCGGTTTTAGTCTATTGCGAAGTGGATAAACGTGGGTGATTAAGAGATATTTAGCGATTAATTGAGCTTCACAACAAGAGCCATAAGCTAATATTAATCCTTAAGCCCCATCTGTTTTAATCGCCGGTACAAGGCATTACGGCTGATCCCTAAACGCTTAGCGCATTGGCTCACATTGCCATTACAGGCTTGGTATGCCTGCAGGACATTGCTATAAATCGCCTCATTTAAGGAATCCGATTGAACCTTTGTGACATTCGGCTCCACAGCGCACTTACCACTTTGCAGGGGTGATGCAGAACGTTGACGGCTTACCTCTTTAAATTCATCACATAAGGGTGCAGCTTGTAACAGGTCTCCTTTTAACGGCTCGCATGTGAGTTTGGCCGCCAGATAATCGGGTAAATGCTGCCAAGTTAAAGTGTCATCACCTTCTGCCATCAAGCAAGCGACTTGCATAAGGTTATCGAGCTCACGCAAATTACCCGGCCAATCGTGTTGCATCATTTGCCCTAGCAGTTCGGGGCAGATATCCTGCGCAGCGATACGATGTTTACGGTGCAATTTATGGATAATGCGCTCGATATCCAGCCGCTCGCGTAGCGCAGGCAAACGCACTTGCAAGCCATTTAACCGATAGAATAAATCCTGCCGAAACAGCCCCTGCGCCACTTGTAGCTCTAAATCCATATGGGTCGCAGCAATGATTTGGATGTCGACTTTAAAACTTTGATTACTGCCAACGGGTACCACTTCGCGCTCTTGCAATACTCTGAGTAAACGACTCTGGGCCGCCAGCGGCATTTCGCCGATCTCATCTAAAAACAAAAAACCACCGTGGGCTTGGCGAATTTTGCCGATAAATCCCGTGCGGTTTGCCCCAGTAAAAGCGCCCGCCTGATAACCAAAGAGTTCAGATTCGACTAATTCAGCGGGCAATGCCGCGCAGTTCACCGCCACTAAGGGCTCGCTGCGACGCGCGCTTTGGGCATGGAGCTTTTTAACAAACTGCTCTTTACCGACGCCGGTTTCACCGAGCACTAACAGCGGAATTTGTTTGGTGATCACCTTATTGGCATGTTGCCATGCGCGCTCAAGTTGAGGATCGCGAAACCGCACGCCCAGTTGAGTGAGCGATTTATTGCTCATCGCCACCCGACTCTTGATGCTAGGAATATTTAAGGATTGAGTCTGTAGATGTAAGTCTAAATGCTGATTAAAGCCACCCGCACGGTTCCAATTATCACCTAGGTACTGCTCAACGCTATCACCCACCTTGGCTTGATTAAGCAATTGTTTCGCCATGGGATTATAACCCACGATACGGCCATCGCTGTCGGCAATCACTATGCCCTGCCAACCCGAACTGAGCAGATTGGGCTGCGCCGCTAAATCGATTCGATAATGGCTATCGGGCAGATGGCACAAGAGCGCGGTCTCGACCTGCTGCGCCAAACTGGACACTAACATCAGCGTCTGCTGAGTGTGTCTTTGCTGCTCGCTGGTGATATCTATCACCCCGAGCATCTCACCTTGGGGGGAAAATATTGGGCAGGCGGTGCAACTCATAAAACGATTCTGGCGAATAAAATGCTGCTCACCCACTACAGATACGGCTTGTTTGGCTGTGAGTGCCGTCCCTATTGCATTGGTGCCTTTGTGCTGCTCGAGCCAATTCACCCCGATATCCAAAGCCACGTCCGCCAGTTTTGTGGAGTAGCGGCTCACGCCCCAGTGCCTAAGCACATAACCCTCGGCATCGGAGAGCAAGAGTCGGCTATTAGAATGCGCCATCAACTGATTGAACAAGGGCAAAGCATGGGATTGCACTAATACAATGAGCATTTGATATTGCTCATGTTTCTGCTTTAGTTCGCTGGCGTCGAGCCTAAGCTCTTGGGGTAACTGAAATTCTGACAAGCCAGCGCCAATGCTGCGCTGCCACGAATCGGCCAACCACGCCTGTGTCGATGGTAAATGCGGTTTAACTGTCATAGCCGTGCTCCCCCGAGCTGTGTTCCGTTTCGGCACACTTGAGTGTGCCGATCGATGACAAAGTGACCACAGGACACACCTCACTCCCTGAGTGCCCATACTTTTTCAAATCTGCAAAATTAGCTTTTCATCATACTGTTAGCACAACAAGTGTACAACTCTTGCCAGTTTGGCACCCTCCTTGCGATGCACCTTAGGTATGCAAGTCTCAAGTGTTACGTTAGAGAACACTAAGCTAATCAACAAGAAGGAATGATTCTATGATTTATGCTCAACCCGGAACCGCAGGCGCAATCGTTAACTTCAAAGAAAAATACGCCAACTTTATCGGCGGAAAATGGGTCGCCCCAGTCAATGGCAAATACTTCGACAATCGCTCACCCGTGAATGGCCAAAATTTTTGCCAAATCCCACGCTCCGACGCCCAAGATATTGAATTAGCATTAGATGCTGCCCACGCAGCCAAAGACGCTTGGGGTAAAACCTCAGTCACAGAGCGCTCAAACCTGTTACTGCGCATTGCCGATCGGGTCGAGCAAAATCTCGAATACTTAGCCGTTGCCGAAACCTGGGAAAACGGTAAAGCGGTGCGTGAAACCTTAAATGCCGACTTGCCCTTATTCGTCGATCACTTCCGCTACTTTGCCGGTTGTATCCGCGCGCAGGAAGGCAGTGCCGCCGATATCGATGGCAACACAGTCAGTTATCACTTCCCAGAGCCTTTAGGCGTGGTCGGCCAGATCATTCCTTGGAACTTCCCACTCTTGATGGCGGCATGGAAAATCGCCCCTGCGCTAGCGGCGGGTAACTGTGTAGTACTCAAGCCTGCGGAGCAGACGCCGGTATCGATTCTGGTCTTGCTCGAACTGATTGAAGACCTATTACCCGCGGGTATTCTTAACGTAGTCAACGGCTTTGGCGCCGAAGCAGGACAAGCTTTGGCCACCAGCAAACGCATCGCTAAATTGGCCTTTACGGGCTCCACCGAAATTGGCTATCACATTTTAAAATGCGCCGCCGAATCCTTAATTCCATCGACCGTTGAGCTTGGCGGCAAATCACCTAACGTGTTTTTTGCCGATGTGATGGACCATGAGGACGAGTATTTAAATAAAGCCGTCGAAGGTATGTTGCTGGCCTTCTTTAACCAAGGCGAAGTCTGTACTTGCCCATCACGGGTGTTAGTCCAAGAGTCGATTTTTGATCGCTTTATCGAAAAAGTGCTCGCCCGCGCGCAAACCATTAAGCAAGGCGATCCCTTAGATACCGACACTCAAGTGGGCGCTCAAGCCTCTAAAGAACAGTTCGATAAGATCTTAAGTTACTTAGCCATAGGTAAGGCTGAAGGTGCAGAAGTGCTATTGGGAGGCACACTTTGCCAACTCGATGGCGGTCAAAGCGAAGGTTATTACATCAGCCCGACGATTATGAAAGGCCACAATAAGATGCGTATCTTCCAAGAGGAGATCTTCGGCCCCGTCATTTCGGTCACCACCTTTAAAGATGAAGCCGAAGCCTTAGCGATCGCGAACGATACTGAGTACGGCCTAGGCGCTGGCGTGTGGACACGTGATATGAACACGGCTCAACGTATGGGACGTGGCATTCAAGCGGGCCGCGTTTGGATTAACTGTTACCACGCCTATCCTGCCCATGCCGCCTTTGGTGGATACAAAAAATCCGGTATTGGCCGCGAAACCCATAAGATGATGCTCAACCATTATCAAAATACCAAGAATCTCTTGGTGAGTTACGATGTGAATCCTTTAGGTTTCTTCTAAGGTTTTGGTGCTCAAACAAGCTGATGTGAGGAAGCTTTTATTAGGTTTTTAAACGTCTTTGTAAGCAAGCTTATAAAACTTTCCGCATGAGTAATAGATACAAGTGATAAACATGAAAGGGCGAATAGCCCTTTCTTTTTTAACTGAATTTAATTCAAACCTCACTCAGTTTATATTATCAATCCGCGCTAAACGCTGAGCTAATTCAGCAAGAGAGGAGGCTGTTTGTGGATCGCTTTGTGGATCGACAACTTCAACCAGTTTAAGTTTTGGCTGAAAAGGTAACCAAGAACTGCCCGTTGTCATCACTAAATCCAGCACAAACTGACCGTAATAGTGCAATCTCAGTCGTTTATCCGTCATAGGCCAATGGGCATAAAGCAGAAAAGAATCGTACATTTGCGCCAAAGAGGTTGTCGCAATGAGCTTAAACCCTTCATCAAGCAGACTAAACTCGGTCGATTCTTCGAAGGGACAATCGAAAGAAGTGATGACCAAATACCCCGAGGTTTTATTGGGTAAAACGCAGCGATATTGGCCTTCAATCACTAAGCCAGCAATAAAGGTATGAGTAGGTTGGCCATTGAAATATAAAGGCATTTTCAATGGATTAGGCTCAAGTCCATCGGTATGCTCTGTTAGCAGTGAAAACCCCGTTATTGGCTGCATCCCTTACCCCACTTATCTGCCTACCTATCTCGCATTCCTATCCGCGAAAACACACGTCATGCGGCTCTTGCAAATTCAAATCACTAGGACTGACGGCTTTTCCAATAACAGCTCAGTAAGATCAAATAACCGACAAAATACGCAACGAGATCGAGTGGATCAAAATGGCTACCTATCACTATCCGCGCCAATCGATTTCCACCCAAGCCCAGCTTATCGACTAAACCCCAATACTGACCAAACTCGATAGCAAAGGCAAACAGCAATACCGCAAACGCCAGCCAAGGAGTTTGAAAAAAGCGTTTAATACCCTCGCCTGTGTTTTGTGCTAGGGGCTTTTCTACTGGGCTGGCAACCGGAACGACAGCCCGCACCATACAAAACAGTAAGATCACTACTAGTACATCACCCACAAAACCACGGATAAAACCCGCAGGTGCATATAAGGCGATTAAGACTTCAGTCAAAAAGAGTAAAACGGCATAAATACAAAAGGATTTACGACTCGGATTGCGGCTGATAAAAGCGCGAATAACGGCGGTAGACATAAATAAGTTAATCCCTTCACTCGGTTGAGATGGCAGAATTTACCGTAATACCAATAGGTTAACAAGTGAGTGTTCGTTGACATTTAATACTCGCCACACGAGCAAGCGCATCACTCACCCCCATCAATTCGATAAATGTTCGCGCCTCAAAATTTAAGCGAGGTTTAAGTTTGGGTTACGTAGCCTACACCTAAACCCACTTAGGAGCGTCACACCATGTCATCAAACACACTGCAAACCATCAAAGTCTGGGACCTGTTGATCCGCATATTCCATTGGTCACTCGTCGGTTTTTTTACCTTAGCCTACCTCACTGAAGGCGAAGACGAGTGGATGACCATCCACAGTTACGCAGGTTATAGCATCTTAATTTTACTGGTGTTTCGCCTGCTGTGGGGCGTGATGGGTACCCACAATGCGCGCTTTAGCAACTTTATCACTCGCCCTAAAGAAGTGCTGGTGTACCTCAAAGGGCTCATCACAGGCAAAGCCAAAGACTACATAGGCCATAACCCCGCTGGAGCAATGATGATAGTGGCCTTGATTGCCAGCATCGCCATCACGGGATTCTCGGGCATGGCGCTGTACGCTACCGATGGACACGGCCCATTAGCCACAAGCTTTTTCGCCACTTGGCCCGAAGGCGCCATAAAAGAAGTCCATGAATTCTTTGCCAACTTCACCGTGTTCCTTGTGGTTATCCATGTTGGCGGCGTCATCGTCAGCAGCCTTTTACACAAAGAAAACTTAGTCAGAGCCATGGTCACGGGCAAGAAACAACGCCCTGTGGAACAAAAAGATTAATCCATTAGCCATTTTGCTTAGCAATAAGATATCCAGCCCAAAAGGAATGCCCTATGAACAGATTAACCAAACACACGAATAAAAGTCGCCTTGCTATCGTCGCGATTTCCACCTTGCTGCTGACTAGCCTTAGCGTTAGCGCCGCCAACAGTAAAGTGCAAAGCCTGCCTCTTAGCGCCGAGCGTATTGGCACGCAACTGCAAAGCTATCAAGCCCAAGGCGCTGGGCCCTTTACCGCCGCCGCAGGACAAAATCTTTGGCTACAGGACATGGACGGTCGTAGCTGCGCCAGTTGCCATACCGCCAAAGTCACTGGCATGGGGATGCACCAAAATACCCGTAAACCCATTGACCCTATGGCGCCGTCGATTACCGCAGATCGGTTAACCGACTCAGCCAAAATTGAGAAATGGTTTAGCCGTAACTGTAACTGGACCTTTAAACGCGACTGCACGCCGCAGGAAAAAGGCGATGCCTTACTCTGGTTAAGCCTGCAATAGCCGCCAAATTTCGACCGTATTACTCATTCAATAACTCATTTAATTAGATCGATTAATTTCAATACCTTCCACAGAAGGTAACGGCACAAAAAGGAAGATGTCATGACTAAACAAGCACACCCTATTAGCTGGTTCTTAGGTTCATCACTCACAGCTGCGGCATTAGCCATTGGCGTTATCGGTGTCAGCCTAACCTTAACTGGCACAGGCTATGCGGACGATGGCCGCGAGCTCACCCGCGCCATTCCACAGAATGCGGAATACACGGCAGAATGTGGTAGCTGCCACATGGCCTATCCAGCCAATTTACTCCCCGCCGACAAGTGGCGCGCCATTACCGCAAATCTTGAGAACCACTTTGGGGACAACGCCAGCCTAGATCCTCAAGTCACTGCTAGAATTGAGGAATATCTGGTTCAACATGCAGCGCAAAATGGTAAGGTGATGAAAAACAGCACGCCACTGCTTGCAGGCGCTGGGCCGCAGAAGATCACAGAACAGGCATTTTTTATTCGCAAACACGATGAGATCCTAAGACGTATGGTGCAAGATAACCCCAAAGTCGGCTCATTCAGTCAATGCAGCAATTGTCACAACCTCGCAGAGAAGGGCATATTCGATGAAGATACCGTTAATATTCCTGGCTTTGGCCGTTGGGATGATTAGCAGCCCCAGCTGCAATGCCCACGACGATGATCTTTCAAACAAGGTGGTCGAGTGGGTTAAGGAGGGCAAGGTTTTGCCCTTCGACACCATAATGCAACGCTATGAATCACGGCTAAAGGGACGGTTACTCGATCTCGAAGTCGAGCAAAAACATGGCAGGATCATCTACGAGCTCGAAATCCTTCGTGACGATGGCATAGTGTATGAAATCAAGATTGACGCCAAAACCGGCGAGTGGCTAAAAGAAAAGGTCGACTGATGCGTTTGCTATTGATTGAGGATGATACCGATCTGGTCGCGCGCCTCATTCCCGCCCTTAACAAGGCGGGTTATACCGTCGAGCACGCCGATAACGGTATTGATGGCGCCTTTTTAGGCGAAGAAGAAAACTTCGAAGCCGTGATCCTCGATCTCGGTTTACCCGGCAAACCCGGTCTACAAGTCCTCGGCCAATGGCGACAAAAAGGCTTAGCTATGCCAGTGCTGATCCTCACCGCTCGCGATGCGTGGCACGAACGGGTCGATGGCCTCAAGGCGGGTGCCGATGATTACCTCGGCAAGCCTTTTCACATCGAAGAACTACTCGCAAGGCTCGAAGTGTTGATCCGCCGCCACTTTGGCCGCGCCGACAATGTGTTGCAACATGCGGGCGTCTCCCTCGATGTCGACAAACAAGCCGTCACCAATGTCGACGGTGAAGTGATAGAGCTGACTAAGATTGAATATCGCCTACTGCATTATTTAATGGTCAATCCCAGCAAAATCGTCTCTAAGTCAGAGCTCAGTGAACGCATTTACGAAGAAGATCAAATCAAAGACAGCAATGTCATCGAAGTGTACGTCAACCGCCTGCGCCAACGCTTAGGCAAGGATTATATCGAAACCCGTCGCGGCCAAGGTTATCGACTCAAGGAGTAAAAGGCGTGTATTCACTCAAGGGTTATCTGACGCGCAATCTGCTGATCACGCTCACCTTTGCCATGGTGCTGTTATTATATTTTCTATACCAAGGCATCCAAATATTAACCCAAGACTTTGTCGCTTCGCGTCTACAACACGATGCCGACAGCCTGATCTCCGCCCTGAATCATAATCCCGATGGCACATGGGCGCTCACCACCGACCGCTTGCCCAATGTGTACCACAGGGTTAATTCTGGGCATTATTTTGCGATTCAAATCGGCGAGCAAACTCTGCGTTCACGCTCCCTATTCGACCATAACGTGAACATGCCTAAACTGACCGCTGGTGAGCAACACCAAGCCACTGAGTTTGTCAGCAAAGAGCATTGGCTGATGTTCAGTCAGGCCGTTATCAAAGATGACCAATTAGTTACTCTGTGGGTGACAGAAGACATCAGCGAGCTCGAACAAACCCAAGTGCAATTTTTAGCCTTTGCCAGCGCAGCCGTGTTGCTCACGATTGTTATTCTATTAATGGCGCAGTATCAGCTACTGAAACGCGGCTTTAAACCCTTAGAGCAGATGCCAGAAGCTATCCGGCAGATGCGCGCCCAAGGGCAAGAAATCAATCCTGACCAAGTGCCAAGTGAGATAGTCCCACTGATCGAAGAGATAGATCGTTTAGTCAATCAATTGGGCCAAAGAGTACAACGCTCCCGTAATGCCTTGGGTAACTTGGCCCACGAAATGAAACGTCCGTTACAAGGGCTGCAGTCCTACCTAGAAAGCCTTCCGCCTGAACAGCGAAGTGAGGGCAGTAAAGTGCTCGCAAGCCTGCACCACATCATCGAGAGAGAGCTTAAGCGCACTAAGATTGTCGGCCTGTCCACTCCAGGGCGTTATACCGTGCTCGATGACGATCTTGCGCCGCTGATTCAAGTAATGCAGCGCATTTACCCAGACCGCATTATTCACAGCCATTACACGAGCGGCTTAGTAATGCCGTTTGATCGGGATGACTTACTCGAACTCTTAGGCAACTTGCTGGATAATGCCTGCAAGCATGGTCGCAAAAATATTGAGATCCATATCAGTCAGCAAAACGTGCCAGCTACTGGCTATGGGATAGAAGTGAGTGATGATGGCGAAGGCGTCTCCGATGGCGCGCTGTCCGTTATCATTGAGCGCGGCATTCGGCTAGATGAAAGCATCCAGGGCCATGGTTTAGGATTATCTATCTGCACAGATATCGTCGACAGTTATCAAGGCGAACTCGGTTTTAGTCATGCGAAACAAGGCGGACTTAAAGCCAGCGTATTTCTGCCGCTCCCGAATTAAACGGTATACTCACTCGGCTTGTGCCCACTGAGTTCATGCAAGCTAATAGAGGGTATAATTTGCCCATTCAAATCCCTTTCACCAATCAGTCTAGAGATTTATATGAAAGTTATCGACCTAAAATCTGCCCCGCAACACATTCCACAATTGGCGGAGTGGCATCATCAAGCATGGGCACATTTGAGTTCTGCGGATGCTTCAGTCACTATGTTGATTGAGGAAATGAACGAGTATTTAACTGACGCCGCCATCCCCAAGATGTTTATCTGCGAACAGGCAAATCAAGTGATGGGATCATCTTCATTAATCACTGCAGATATGGACAGCCGAACTGACTTAAGCCCTTGGCTCGCCAATGTGTATGTGAATGCAAACCATCGAAATAAAGGATTAGGTAAGTTGCTAGTCAATGCCGTCATTGAGCATGCTAGAGCGATTGGTTTACAGAAAATCTATTTATTTACTGCAGATAAAGCCGATTTTTATCGAGCGCTGGGTTGGTCAATGATTTCACATGAAGATTATAAGGGCGAGATAGTCACGATAATGGAGTATGAATTGAGTCTGCAAAGTTACTAAGTTAAGAGAGCAAGCTCCACGACGGACGTCGTGAAGCTGTACATGCGGGCTAAATATCTAAATGTGATATCCAATACTTAGCGACAAGCCAATGGCTTTAGTCAATTTCAATATCCACACCGAAACGATTGGATAGTTGGCGTTGCTCGTGCAGAATTTCAATTCGGCGGCGAGTGTCTTGGGTCAACTTGTCTTTGAGGCGCAAACCACTGGTAATGGCGGCTTTTTTGGCTTTCTTGCTCTTCATCGGTAAATCAGTTGTCGTTGCATCCGTAGGACTCTCAACGGCTTGAGATTCGATAGACATAGCTAACTCCTTTAATTAGAACCTTAAATAGGCTCTTCCAGTAAATCCCTGCTCTAGACGAAAAAACAGGTCATCTATAATGAGTCAATTCGCCATTCACTATTTATGTAACAGATAATTTGGCGACTCATAAACTTACGGTCCATATCATTCACCTAAGCCAACAAGATTAAATACATGCTGATAAGATGAAGATGATCGAGACATAAGGTCGAAATGAAAAACTGAGTATTGATTTACTTCATCGACGCAACAGAACCCTAACGAGTCCTAAATTTTCCGACGACAAAGCGGCATAACATAGGTAGAGAAAGAACAGGTAGCAATGCAGAAAGGTTGGTAAGCTCGAGCGGCAAAGCGCTGCTGCGCAACAATTAGGCTACGCAACAGTACTACATCTAGCCTAGATTTACGACTTATATGGCATAGCGCCGAGGTAATCTTTCTTGCCAATTTCCACACCGTTGTGGCGCAAAATCGCGTAGGCTGTTGTTACATGGAAGTAAATGTTCGGAATAGCGTGCTCAATGGCAAACTCATAACCTGTAAGATATTTTCCTTCCCATCGTGGTTGTGAGACATGGATCGTGGCCGCATTAGCAAAATCATCCGCTTTAAACGTCGCTAAATAATCCAAAACCGAGCTAATACGCGCTTGCAACTCAGCCAGCGTCGTCTCGCTATCATCATGCTTTGGTACTGTATCTAAGTTATCAGTCAAACGTGCTACGCCAATTTTGGCAGTATCGCAGGCAATTTGAACTTGGCGAATAAGATTGAATTGATCCGGCGCTAAACGTGAGTTTAAAAGAACCGCCATATCAACTTTCTTGAGGTTTGCGAAGCATTCGCCTTTTTCAAGAATAACGCTTAAATTTTTCAGCATCTTGCTAAATTGTACAACCGTTAAATCATAAAGCATGGCATAGACCTCATTGATGGACGCTACAAAACTGCAGCACTTAAGACGATCTTGGGGCAAATTACTCAATTTCAATCATTCTTGGAATTTAAGTATCTGCTTAATAATAAATACTTCAATATAAACGATATTAAGTCAATTAGGACGAGAAAAAGATAGACGTTACCAGTAGGGATAGGGCGTCAGCTACAAGCCAAGAGATTAAAATTATCTCAGACTGATCCGAATAACAATAACGTACACTCGTAGGCATTGGGATGGCCGGCTATGACGATAACCATTTGAGCGATAGCATCACTGGGACGGATTATCCACAACGCCATAACGAAAAAAGCCTCATCTTTCGATGAGGCTTATCTCTTAATGTTGGCGGAGCGGACGGGACTCGAACCCGCGACCCCCGGCGTGACAGGCCGGTATTCTAACCAACTGAACTACCGCTCCTTTAGCTTAACGTCTACACGTTAACCTAAATTAGGCGCTTGGCGATGACCTACTCTCACATGGGGAGACCCCACACTACCATCGGCGCGTTTGCGTTTCACTTCTGAGTTCGGGATGGGAT
>NZ_JAKKRZ010000004.1:0-254967 GCF_025653725.1 Shewanella sp. SM74
TCAGGATGAATGTCAGCTACTGGGCTATCTGGACAAGGGAAAACGCAAGCGCAAAGAGAAAGCAGGTAGCTTGCAGTGGGCTTACATGGCGATAGCCAGACTGGGCGGTTTTATGGACAGCAAGCGAACCGGAATTGCCAGCTGGGGCGCCCTCTGGGAAGGTTGGGAAGCCCTGCAAAGTAAACTGGATGGCTTTCTTGCCGCCAAGGATCTGATGGCGCAGGGGATCAAGATCTGATCAAGAGACAGACTTAGTGCTTGATGAAGCTTTGTTGCCCGCAGGGGGATTAATTGCTTCAGCGCCAGCTTATGCCGCCTTTCAGCATCTATTACATTCTGGCAAGTTGATGAGTGCAAAGAGTTATCAACGGATGACAACGGCGTATACCGAGATCCAATTCTTATGGCCGAATATGCGCTATGGCTATGGGGTGAGGATCAATAAGGACGATGGTCTCATCGAATACAGTCATACGGGCTATTTATCTGGCTATATGTCGATGACACTGCATTATCCTGAATTCAATTTGGATCTGGTGATGCTGGAAAATCTATCGCTAAATCTTAATGATCGCGCTCGAGTATTTGAACTGCATAATCAGATACGTCAAATCATTCGTAGCCAGTTACTGCTTGTTAAAACATCACTTGCACCAGTGATTTGAGTAAACTGACTACTGACATAAGTGCCCTTATGCTGATATTAAGCATGGTACTTTAGTACTTAAAAGATTTCTAAGATATAGTTTCTGCGGGAGATAATGGCTACTATCTCCCGCGTTAAGGGAATAAATATAGTCTTTTACTACTTAATGTCGCCATATTTAATTGAATCACGACTATCTGTTTCATATATCATTTCATATTCATAGTTCAATGAGTCTAACAAGCTAATTATATAATCTTCGGATTTAATTCTTTCGTATCCAGGAAAATCTTTGTGGAAAATGATACTCAATAACCAGCTGCATTCTGGTTTTGATGGTGCGAAAGTATTTGCATCAAGATCTACATTGGGAAATAATTTAATGAATGTGCCTGTCTCTTTATTTAGATTCCAATGGTAATGTTTTATCCTGAATGGTAAAAAACTCTCAAGCATAGTAGGGTTCTTAGCTGTAGATGTTTTTCTATCTATTAATACTAGAAATTCTTTGAGTTTATTATGAATTGTTTTTTCATCTTTACTTGTTGACTTTATACCAAATAGTACTTGATGTTTCATATGGTTGAATCTCCTCATTGAATAGATTTTATCGGCACTGGTGTCTTTTAAAGAGCCATTTTCTTTAGTTAAGGGTGTAAGTTTGTTAGCTAACAGAGAATTCAAACTCTATTTTAATGATTAACGTCCCTAACAAAGAGACGTTAATCTGTGACTTACAGTTACCAAAAGCGCTTTCTAAGTGCGGTCTCGATATCAATATCAACCCTAAAGTACTGCAAAATAGTCCAAACTGAATCGACTAAGGCTTCGGTAAGCGCTGGATAATCATCCTCGATAATTCTGTTAATTTCTTCGACGGTTTCATCGATATATTCCTGAACACCTTCCTCAAATTCGGCCTTTGTCGCTTGATTGCGGAAAAAGCTAAAGTTGTCGAGCTTTTCTATCAATTGATCAATAAGGACTCTCACCGAATTGAGTTGCTCAACTGTGATCGTGGGATCGGTGGCGATCAGTTTAAAAAAACTCTGCACTTTGGTTTTGAGATCGAATAGCGTTGGGATTTGATCTCGATTTGCCGCCGCATTACTCACCTCTAATTTGGTTTGCTTGACGGGGGCAGGTGTCACATTCACCTCAGATGCTTGCGGATTGGCCGTCATAGGCTCGGCATTGCTCGAAGCTGTTGCTGGTATTGCGTGATTGTGGGCTATGGTTGTGGGCGCTGGCGGTATCTCGCGCCCCAGTGTTTGTAGCAGGCGGCGCTGGAAATAGCTTTGCGGCAGGGCTTTGCTGAGTGCTTGCTCAAGCTGAGTTTCACTGTAGGAGGCTATCTGCAGCAGCGCTTCGAAAATCTCTTTATATTCTTGCTCAATAGCCGCTATTAGCGGGCTATTGCCTAAGCTATTGGTCACGGTTAAGTCGGCGCCATATTGCTGCAAAAGTCTTAAGATCCGCACAGCTGTTGATTCAAAGCGGGGGAACTCGATTGAACTGCCGCCTATCACAGCGCAAAGGGCAGGAGTGGTGTCTTCACCATTGAGCACATTGGGGTTGGCGCCATGTTCGAGTAGCGCCTCTACGCAGGACTGTGCGCCGTAGTAACAGGCGCACATCAGTGGCGTAAATTGCTCATCTACTGAGAATTCTTCTA
The DNA here is from genome assembly GCF_025653725.1 of Shewanella sp. SM74. Classification (NCBI taxonomy): domain Bacteria; kingdom Pseudomonadati; phylum Pseudomonadota; class Gammaproteobacteria; order Alteromonadales; family Shewanellaceae; genus Shewanella; species Shewanella sp. SM74. The sequence goes on from NZ_JAKKRZ010000004.1 coordinate 2,322, forward strand.
ACTTTGCTCCATGGCGCAGTAATAGTTCTACGGTTTTTCGCCGCATAGGGCCGGTAATTTCATCCCACCAGTAGGTCGAAATCGCCTTGTGTAGAATGGGCGAATTATCGTGGCCACAATGGGTAAAAATATCCCCGCCTTGGTGAATGAGCCATTCAAGTAGTTGGATTCGACAGGAGATGGCCGCCGCGGACACATAGTTAGTGTTGTAGATATTGGTGAGGCTTAAATCCAGCCCCTTGGTGAGCAGATATTCCATCACTTGGATAAGCGTTGCTTGATCTTCTTTCCCTGAACCACGCTGGCAGATAGTGAGTAAGGTTGGTTCATCCACCGCCCCAAATTTTTTATTGATATCCATACCATATTGCAGGAACAGATCGAAAAACTCGGGCAGAAAGGTTTTCTTTTCGACCATTGGATAAACCAATAGTCGTAAATTCGACCAGACTAACATCTCATAGGATTTACCCGTATTCACAAATTCGGCATTTGGATTAGCGCCATATTTGAGCAACAGTTCAAGGGCTTGGTAGATGTAACTCCGTTTATTCGGATCGGTAAATTGGGCATTATTAATATATTGGTTGAGCAAGGGTGAATGGTCGGCATCAGGCGGTGTCATCCTATAGATGCGATTGATATCGACGGTGGCCTTAATCAGTTTTTCGATAATCCTAAGGTCAAATTCTGAGGTCAATGCCGCATAGACCAAACTTTTAGCGTGGGAGTCGGCTTTGAGCTGCGGATAATGGTCTAACAGGTATTCAGTGTAGTCTTGCGCTTTAGCGTAAACGCATAGTTCGAGTAAATTAGCATCATCCCAGAAGCTGCTATCGTTGGCCATAATATAGCGTGACTTTTTAAATGCAGGGAAGCGTTTAACTAAGGGAGAAAATGTTTCTACTCCCCAAAATTCGCTCGAAGAAATAATGTTTTCAATTAGGCTTAATTTGCCAATGTCTAATGGAATATCTTTATTAATGATATGCAGGAACAGATCTTTATTGCGTTCATCATATAATATTTCTAGTGGGTGATTTAATTCACCATTAGTCCAAAAGCTCACTGGTTTATTGATATCTAAGTTAGCTGCAAGTAGAAGGTCGATCATGTCTCTACGTTGATGGTCTTGATAGATATATTGCGGATTAGGATGAAATAGATAGTTGAGCCAGCAATTACTATATTGATTTTGAAAGTAAAGATTGGCACTAGAGTCTAGGTATAGGGTAACGAGTTCTGAGTTGTTATATTCAATAGCCGAATGCAAGGCACTGAAACCATTACATTCGATTTTAGCACCTTTGCTGAGCAAGTATTTTATAAGCACTAAATCGGACTGAGGACTGCAAGATAGTGGAACTAATATATTGCAGGGCGAAACATTGAGATCAATAAAGTTGAGATCTCCACTATCGGCAAGAAATTGATCAACTTTCTTTATTTTAGCCGAGGTCGAAAGCGTGTTATCTAGGCATATTTCCCGAAGTGTGAGTTTCTTATCACTAAAAATCCAACTGAGCATAATGTTCCCTATTTAATGCCGTTAACAAAATGGTATCAAACACCTTTCAATTTATTAAAAATTGAGTGAGGTAAATTGCCATATTTTAATGCATTTAAGTTAAGAAAAACTATGCCCTAAGACTGATAATTAAAATCATCTTGCTGAATAACATTTGCTGATACAAATTGATAATGCCAAACAAGTTTAATCATGGCTGTTTGGCATTGTTACTTTGATTGGAATTCTGCTTCATATCCTATTGATTAAGATCTAGCTGCATCGGCATTTCGCAGGCGTCGTGGCCTGTGTTCCCTAGGGGAGCCGACAGATGTACAAAGCCTAATTTCTCATAGAGTTTTACGGCTTCATTTAGTACAGCGGTGGTTTCTAAATAGCAGCTTTGATAACCCGTTTCGCGGGCGAAATCGAGTGCCATTAACGCTACGCGTTTTGCGAGTCCTTTGCCGCGGATTTCTGGCATAAAGTACATTTTTTGCAGTTCGCAGACGCCATCATTGTTAGCTAAAGGCGCAATACCGGCGCCGCCTAAAATGCGGCCCTCTAATTCAATAATCCAATAGTTGGCGCCCGCTTGGGAGTAAATCTGGCTTAGGCAATCTAAGGTCGGGTCCGCCACGCTATAGCCTTTATCCGCGGTTAAGCCGTATTCGGCCGAAACATCGCGGATGACTTTGGCAATTGCGGCATCATCTTGGGCTGTGGCTTGGCGAATGTGGCAACCACTTTGCTGCTTGGCGTTATGTACGGCTTGATTATATAACACAAGGGCCTCTTCGATTTGTGAAGTTTGCAATGGAGTCAGTTGGGCTAAGATCCCTTGGAATAATTGATTCTGCTGAGTATCCAATTTAACGAGTAACTTCTTACCCGCAGGTGTCAGTTGCACAACTAAGCAGCGACTGTCCCGTGGGTGCACCTGACTCTGGGCAAGATGTTTATCGATCAAATGTTTGATAGCGCGGCTCGCATTGGACTTATCTATGCTGAGTTTGCTTGCAAGCTCTTTGATGGTCAGGGGCTGCTTGCCTATCTCAAACAGGGCATGGGCTTGCACGGGCGAAAGGGGTAAATCCCCAAAGGCGGCGTTGAGCATGCCTAAATTTCTCACCAGATAGCGAGACAAATGCCTGAGTTGGGCGGATGAGCCTGACTCAGTCGTTTGCTTAGTTTGAGTCACAGGCTTCGCGGGATCTTGAGCCAATGGTGCGTCTGTTTGAGCCATAGTCGAATAAGTTTGGTTGCATGTCACAACTAAGTTAGCGGGCTTTAATTCCTCTTGCAACATATTACTAACAATCTACTGTGTAAATATCAGGATTCAATAATGGCGCCATGGCGAGAATAATCGCTTGGGTGTAATTACTTTCACGGGTCGCATGGCCGTGGGTGAGTAAACCTATGGCACCGCCTTTTTGCTTAATATTGATTGTATTGAACAACCTATCCATGACATCCCCGAGTTCTTCTCCCGCTTCTAATGCCCGATAAACTTGCATTGGTAAAGGTAAAATCGCACTGCGGCCAATGGCAAGCTGGTCTTTATGGCCAATCGCGATATAGGCGAATGTGGCTGGGCCAAAGTCGAAACAATCGACACCGCCTTCCATCGCAAAATAGTAGTCGGCTTTAGTCTCTTGCGGGTCCTGCTGTTGACAATAGCGCACCCGATTGATCGCCCCTTGGCGAGTGTCGAGATCTGTCATTGGCTGCGCTGCAACACCAGAAGGGGCATCCATACCGCTGGCTTCTATGATGCTCTCTGGGAACAGCTGTGCCATGGCGTTAGTTGCCGCGTTGATTTTTACCGGGTTTTTAGAACCCACTTTTATCTTAACAATGTTTTGTTGCATATAAGTTATTTATTTTGGATTTTAATGTGGACGCTCGTTTGAATCATTGCTTAAATGGTCTGAGGTGTCTAAGCGTTTGGGTTTTCTATTCTGCCACAGTCGTCGGCGAAGCTCAGTAAAAAAGCCAACAGTAGGGGAGGCAATAGCCAGCCTTAGGGACTAGGAAGCGACATGCAACTATTGCTCCTTCAGTAATTTGGGCTGGAATAGGCAGTAAGGCTATGTCATTGAAGGAACCCAAACCAAGAGATAATAATAATGAAATTCAACAAACTCGTGATTGCTATGGGAATGGCCTGCGGTGTAATACTGACCGGCTGTAACGATAGCGAAGATAGCACTACGCCTACCGAACCTGAAACTCAACTGCAAGCTTTTGCCCCCAATGGTTTACTCAAAGCCAGTATTCGCCGTACTACCTTTGGCGTGCCGCATATCCAAGCAGACAACTTAGAAAGTTTAGGTTTTGGTAGTGGTTATGCGCAGGCACAGGACAACTTATGTGTATTAGCCGATGGTTTTATCAAGGCGAACTCACAGCGTTCTATGTACTTTGGTCCCCATGCGTCGATTGACTTCACTACGGGTCAACCTACGGCGGAAGATAACGGTAACCTTATCTCAGATTTTGCCTATAAAGCGTTAAAGATCAGAGCGCAAGCCGAAGAAAAATGGCCGAAATTTAGTGAAAACTCTCGGGCACTTATCCAAGGTTTTACCTCTGGTTATAACCAATATCTTGCTGATGTCGAAGCGGGCACACAAACGGCAGAACCTTTCTGTGGCGGTCAGCCTTGGGTGAAACCCATAGTGCCAGAAGATGTGGTGACTTATTTGTTTTCTATCGCCTTATTACCGGGCGCAGCTAACTTTCTCGATCTGATTTTTTACGCTAACCCAGGAGATGCACAGGAATACATGCCGCGTATCGTTGGGCCCGCGCCTAGCCGAGACCAAACTGCGTTTGTGGCCGATATGCAGTCTAAGTTGATTGCCCGCGCGGCTCGTATCACGACACCAGAAACCAATCCCCGCGATTTAGGTTCAAATGGTTGGGGTTTAGGCAAGGATAAAACCGAAAATGGTAAGGGCATGGTGCTAGGTAATCCGCATTTCCCGCATACGGGTAACCTGCGTTTTTGGCAATCCCATATTACGATCCCAGGGCATTTAGATATGATGGGCGGCTCGTTAGTGGGTATGCCTGGACCGATTAATATTGGTTTCAATAAAGATCTCGCTTGGACTCATACCTTCTCTACCGCTGAGCATTTTGTGATGTATAACCTTGAGTTAGTCTCGGGTGATCGGATGCAGTATTTGTTTGATGGTAAACCTATGCCGATCACCAAAGAGACAGTATCGGTTCTAGTGAATGCAGGTCCTGCGGGCATGCTGGTCGCCGAGAAAGATATTTATACTACGGCCAAAGGCCCTATGGTCGAAGCTCCTCCTGCTTTAGCGCCTTTTGGTTGGGATGATGGCAGTGCCTTTATGATCCAAGATGCCAATATGGGGACTATGGACCCTGTTGACCATTGGTTAGCCATGAACATGGCGACGAACAAAGAAGAGTTCCAACAGGCATTTAAGGACTACGATGGTGTCATCTTCAATAACACTATGTACGCCGATAAAGAGGGCAATGCTTTTTATATCGACGACTCAACTGTGCCAGGATTATCTGAATCGGCAGTTGTGTTGTTAAAAACCTCACCGGATATTAAAGCGGCTAAGGCAAAAGCCGGATTTACGATTTTACCCGGTAACACTTCGTTGTTTAGCTTCGATGGTCCTACGCCCTATGAGCGTGCGCCCAAGCTTGAGCGCAGCGACTTTGTGCAAAACTCCAATGACTCCTTTTGGTCGACTAACTTGAATGAACCGCTGACTTACTTCTCGCCTATGTACGGCGCAGAGGCTGGACAGCTATCACTGCGGACACGGATGGGCTTGAGTTTAATGCAGGATGCCGCGGGGGCTGATGGCAAGTTCAGCTTGGAAGAACTCGAAGCGGCTGTGCTGTCGAATCGCAGTTATCTCGCCGAGTTAGTGCTGCCTGACTTGATTGCCCAGTGTGATGCCCAAGGCAGTACACCTGTGGTGGTGTCGGCGAGTTTATCTAAGGATATCTCTTCGGCTTGTGCGGCTTTAAAGGCGTGGAACGGTAAGCAAGATAACGACAGTAAAGGTGGTGCTTTACTACGTGAATTTGCCCATCTATTCAGCCAAACAACCATGTTGACCCAAGGATTCGATCCCGCTAATGCGGCAACGACACCTAAAACCTTGACTACGGATGGCAGTGCCTTAAAGGCCTTGGCGCACAGTGCGCTTAACCTTGAGGCCGCAGGCTTTGCCTTAGATGCGCCATTAGGGGATGTGCAATTTGTGGAGAAATCTCTGCCAGATGGAACGCCAAGTGGGTCGCGTTTACCTTGGCCGGGTAGCCATAATGCTGAAGGTGGATTCAACGTGTTTTCAACCAGTTTGTCGGGTGATGACACTTTGATCCCGCAGCACAAATACGCTGCTGTGATGGATGTAGTCACAGGCAAGGCGATGAGTTCTGGCTTAACGGCGAAAGGATACCAAGTGCGTTACGGGTCGAGTTGGATGATGGCGGTGAACTTTACCGATGAGGGGCCTGTGGCGCGGGGGATTTTAACTTACTCTGAGTCGAGTAATATCTTAATACCTGCGTTTGCTGATCAAAGTATCTTGTACTCGAGTGCTAAAAGCTTCCGTCCTTTGTTGTTCAAAGAGGCTGACATAGCCCCTGCTGTAGTGTCGACGACTGAGCTGACACTACAAAAACCATAAGTCAGATTTTGCGCTTTAATCGTTAGCGGCTCACTTCGGAGTTGAATCTGGATGAGCCGTTTTTTATGCGTGTTTGCGACTGATAGCGATTTGTAAAAATTTAACATTAACGACTGTGATCTCGATCTACCTTAGGTGTGAGTATGCGGCGACTAGTCTCGTTTTGTTGATTTTTGCGACGCATGCCCGGTTAGCTGTTTTTCTCGGCGCTTATGCAATGTCACTGGATTTGGCTTGAGGTGAATACCTTGTGTTTTTAAGTGGCTTTTTATGTATATGTTTTGATGCTGTATTGAAAACTTATTACATTAAATCAGCGATCTAGATCTCAATATCAGTTTATTATGAAATTCCCTTACATAAAGCCGTGTCAGATCAACTTTTATGGGCTTTTTTTGGTTATCCTTAGCGCGAATTTATTATGCTAGTCACACCGTAAGGTAACTTTTATATGCAAAAAGATGCGACCAGTGTTCTTGGAACACCTCAAAGCACACAGAATCTAGATTCAACGAAACACTTACCTTGGACTCGCCAAGACACGACTTGGATGTTGAGTTTGTTCGGCACTGCCGTTGGCGCTGGAATTTTATTTTTACCTATCAATGCGGGCATGGGCGGCTTTTGGCCTCTTGTGTTAATGGCAGTGATCATTGGTCCTATGACCTATCTTGCCCACCGTGGTTTATCTCGTTTTGTTTGTTCATCAAGCATTCCTGGTAGCGACATTACTCAAGTAGTTGAAGAGCATTTTGGTGTTGGCGCGGGTAAAGCCATTACCGTACTGTATTTCTTTGCTATCTACCCGATTGTATTAATTTACGGTGTGGGTATTACCAACACTGTTGATAGCTTTATCGTCAATCAGTTAGGCATGGCATCGCCACCACGCTTCATTCTATCGGGTGTATTGATCCTCGGTATGATGGCTGTAATGGTCGCAGGTGAGAAATTCATGCTCAAAGTGACACAATTGCTGGTGTATCCGCTGGTGGGTATTTTGGCCTTTATGTCTATCTACCTGATCCCTGAATGGAAAATGGATGCTTTACTCGTTGTACCAGAAGCGGGTGCATTTTTAGGCACAGTTTGGTTAACGATTCCAGTTTTAGTGTTTGCCTTTAACCATTCTCCAGCGATTTCACAGTTTTCTGTGTCATTGAAACGTGACCATGGCGCGAATGCTTCTCGCAAAGCTGATGTTATTTTACGTAATACTTCCATGATGTTAGTGGGCTTTGTGATGTTGTTTGTGTTCTCTTGTGTGTTGTCATTATCGCCAGCACAATTGGCCGAAGCGAAAGCTCAGAATCTACCGATTTTGTCTTATCTCGCCAACGTGCATTCAAGTGGTTTTGTGAGCTACTTTGGTCCATTAATCGCCTTTATCGCGATTGTGTCTTCTTTCTTTGGCCATTACATGGGCGCGACAGAAGGCATGAAGGGGATTATTGTTAAGCAGTTAGACACGAATAAAAAAGGCATTTCAGAGCAAAAAATCAACAAATTTATTCTGGTGTTTATGTTTGTGACGATTTGGGCCGTGGCAATCAAAAACCCAAGTATTTTGAATATGATTGAAGCTTTAGGTGGCCCAATTATCGCGGCTATCCTGTACTTGATGCCTATGTATGCTGTATACAAAGTGCCAGCATTAAAAGCGCACCGTGGTCGCATCAGCAATATCTTCGTGGTTATAGCGGGTTTATTGGCAATGACGGCTATTCTGTTTGGCTTCTTTCGTTAAGTTTTAATCTTAGTAGGAACGCGGTTTGAATGTGAATCGTGAGTCGTAAAAAGAAAAGGATCGTGCCATTGGCCCGATCCTTTTTTATTACGTATAAGATTTGAATCGCTTATTTTTCTTCGTACATTAAGTAGTAACTCTGCTTCATCCCTAACGCTTGATAGGTCTGCTGTGCGGCGAGGTTTTCTTGCTCGACATATAAACGGAAGCTGGCGGCACCACCATTGGCTTCGGCCAGTTGTTTGACTTCGCTGTAGAGTTTGGCATAGATGCCTTGGCGACGATTTTGCGGGCGAATATACACACTCTGGATCCAGTAATAATCCTTCGCACGCCAATCGCTCCATTCAAATGTCACCATGAGCGAGCCGACTAGCTCACCTGCGATTTCAGCGACCAGGTAAAACCCTTTTTGCGGGCTCTCAAGTAGCGTGCCCACACCTCGAGTCAGTGTCGCTTCATCTAAGGCTAGGCCTTCGGTTTCTTGGGCCATGGCCTGATTAAACTGCACTAAGGCGATCAGGTCTTGAGCCTTAGCTTTACGAATCAACATACTACAACTCCTAGGCGGTTATTTGGCAATACCGCTCTTGTTTAGTAAACAACATTTTGTGATTCACTTTAGCATGGAACGACGAGGGATAACGAGTTTGGCAGTGGCAGGTTAGGCACTGATATTATTTATTGCTGTGGATATTTGTACGACTAAAGTCTTATCTGCTAGGCTTGTCTCTAGTGTCCTTTCGCTGAACTAAGTGAGTTAATGATGGGATTTATTAAGTCTACTCGCCGCTATAAACTTAAGATTTTACCCGTCTATGATATTGCTGCTGATGAACAGATAAATCATCGTCTGCATTTTATTTTAACGCTGTTGAGCTTCGGTTTATGGGGTTTAGTTTGGTGGTGGTTGGTCTTAAAAGCTAACGGTAAGTCCGACTTTATTTTCAGTGGTTTTGATGACGATTATTGGAGTTATTTGATTGAGCGTGAGCAACCGCCTGCGTCGCTTTATCGTCAGCAAATAGCACCAAAAAAAGTCACAGAATATTTTGATGCTTAAGCAGGAAAACTAACATCTCAGCGGCCAATTTAACAAAGTTGGTTTGGTTAATATTACTGATTTTAAGGCGGTTTAGCTCAACGTGACCCAGATCATCCCTCGATTAAAACCCCTCTGCTAGACTCGGCGATTGCCCCATTTAGACTGAGAAACTAGCGCGCTAGTTTTGGTCTTTGCCCCATCATAGTTTCGAATTCAAGGTTATCAATATGACAAAACAAAAGTCGTCAGCATTAGGCCGTGTTTGGTCTCGCTGGATGTCAGTGCCGCTGTGGCTGCAAATTGTTATCGGTATGGTGCTAGGTATTTTAGTGGGCATCATCTTCGGCGAGCAAGCGACTCACTTAAAACCGATAGGCACCTTGTTTGTTAATTCCATTAAGATGTTGATTGTGCCATTGGTGTTTTGCTCACTGATTGTAGGCGTCACTTCGATGCAAGATACGAACAAGATGGGGCGTATTGGTTTTAAATCTTTTGCGTTTTATCTCTTTACCACGGCTATCGCGATCACTATCGGTTTAATTGTCGGTTATGTTCTTCAACCCGGTGCTGGTTTAGGTTTGTCATTGGCAGATGGCGCGGCTCAAACTGCCAAAGAAATACCTTCTTTAGTCGATACTTTGATCGACATAGTACCGACGAACCCTATTGCGGCTTTAGCAAGCGGGCAAATTTTGCAAGTTATAGTATTTGCGATTGTTTTAGGTATCGCCTTAGTGCTGATTGGCGAGCATGGAAAACCTGCAATTAAAGTGTTCGAAAGTTTAGCTGAGGCCATGTATAAAATGGCCGACATGGTGATGAAGCTCGCACCCTACGGTGTATTTGGTCTAATGGCTTGGGTAGCGGGGGAGTATGGGATTGATATGCTCTGGCCACTGATCAAAGTCATTATTGCTGTGTACCTTGGCTGTATTATTCATGTGATTGGATTCTATAGTTTGTTACTGCGCGGATTTGCGAAGTTAAGCCCGCTGCAGTTTTTTAAAGGGATTAGCAATGCCATGTTAGTGGCGTTTACCACGTCGAGCTCTGCAGGCACGCTCCCTGTGAGTATGAAGTGTGCGAGTGAAAATTTGGGGGTTCATAAGAAGATCTCTAGCTTCGTATTACCGCTAGGCACCACAATCAATATGGATGGCACAGCATTATACCAAGGGGTCACAGTGCTGTTTGTGGCACAGGCGTTTGGTATCGACCTGACTTTAGTTGATTATCTCACCATTATTTTAACGGCGACGTTGGCCTCTATTGGTACTGCGGGTGTGCCCGGTGCGGGTTTAGTGATGTTGACTTTAGTACTCACAACCGTAGGGCTTCCCTTAGAAGGGGTGGCATTGATTGCGGGAATTGACCGTATTTTAGATATGGTGCGTACTGTGGTAAACGTCTCCGGTGACTTAGTGGCGACGACTGTCATTGCAAAGTCTGAAGATGAGTTGGATATGGCGCATTATAATGCCGACATAGATCAAAGCGCCGTAATAGCCGAACAGAATATCGCCCTCGAAATTGCAGCGGCTAAGAGTGTCAAAGCATAGGGACTTTTTATTGCTGGTTCGTTAACTAAAAAACCGCCATTGGCGGTTTTTTTATGCTGACAAGTTTTATGGTTACTTCATTTGGCTTAACACTAACACTGGCTTGTCGTCGCTGTTAAGTAAGGTAAGTCGGCCTTGCACTAATTTTGCTTTGGTAACTAATGGCATAGCTTGCATCACTTTGTGCTCTTGCTGCATTAGGGCATCCACACAGGCTTTCATTGTGCTACCGGCAGGAGATAGCTTAAGCTCTTCGCCTTGCTGAGTATATTGACCGAAAAAGTTATTGCAGCTGTTGTTGCCATGTAATTTACCTTCGGCCTCAAAGGTGATTTGCGCTGGGCTGTAATCGATAGTCGGTTGGCCTTGGACCATTTCAATGTGCCAGCGGCCTTCTAATGGAATGGTATCATTTGGGGCTATATCGGCACTTTGGCAGGCGGTGATGCCTAAGAGTAGTGCACCTAAGATGAATGTTTGTTTTAACATCGTTGCGGTTCCTTTTTCCATGATTATGGCCATAGTGTGACAAGTTTTTCGTAAGATCTAAAGGGGTTTATATGACAGGCTCATTTAAAAGCACTCTGAATTTGTTGAAGTTTTTACATTGGTTAGGTGTATTGATGCTAGTTTGTGGACTTGGGTTTTATATGTTGACGCAATGGAGTCTAGAGATAAGCGGCATGTTATTGATCTCAAGTCTGATTGGTTTAGGGTTGGTCTTAATGTCGCCCTATCCTGTGGTGCTGTTTATACAATGGGCGAAGCGCCAAGATGAGCATTCCAAGTAATTTTGTACTGCCTAATTAAGCTTAAATTTCATTAAATCAAAGCTCTGCCGAATCTGCGGCGGGATTATCGTACAAGCTTGAGTCAATGGCGGGTTCTACTGGCGTGTCTGCGGCTTGTGGTACAGGTGGGCGCATTGAATCGAGTTTACCCCGTGCGAGTTCCATCATAGGTGCAAGTTTGGCGCTGGATTCTGGGGTAAAAAAACTGTAGCTCACATCGAGTTTTAGCTGATGGTTTTGTTGTTCTAGCTGCTTTTCTACTCGCTTCATAATATGTAGAACATCCCGTTCACCATCCACAAAGGCCAGTACCACAAATTGAGTGCTGTTGTAATGGGCGGCAACGTCAGCGGTTCTTATCGTATCTTGGATTAACTTGCCTAACAGTCTGTGGTGATTATTTTCGAGTGGTATTGGAGTGTTATCCGTGCTCAGTAATTCAAAGAAGATGATACCTGCATGGGCGCCAAAGCGGCGGCCTAAATTGAGCTGTCTTGGCGCCATCATCAAGAAGCCGTAATGGTTGAGCATGCCCGTTTCTTGATCGCGCATCGAAAGGGATTCAATTCTATGGTTCTGACACAGAAGGGATAATTCCTGTTGCAGTAAAATCTGAAATGGTTCGAGCATAGCGGCATTGACTAGTGGCTCTGTTATATGCGGGTTGAGTACACACAGGGCACCAAATTGGCTACCATCCGGCCAAGCGATAGGACGTGAGAGAATATGCTGAATACCATCAAAATCCCTTGGTAAATCTTCTAACATAAAGCTGCCGAGGTTTTGATATAAACCATCAGGTTGGCTGTTTTGTATCTGTTTGAAGAGTTCGAGTGCTGGTGGATATAAAGTGCCCGCGGTAAATTGTGGTGTTTCAGTGATTGAACTGACGATGATCTCAAACCCTGCACTGATTTTTTGGAATATGAAAACCGTGTTGGCGTTGTAATAGCTTTTGATGAGCTCACATTGGTGCATCCAGCGTGTGAGATTCACTTGTTGATTATCGGTATCAAGTAAACTCAAGTTGGGATTAATGGTTTCTGGCAACATACAAACGCCTAGCTATGGCTAAATATCCATTAAGTTTGGGAAATAAAAGGATATTTAGCAAATCAAAGCCCTAAATATTGCCTCGTTCTTGCTGTGCCTATTAACCCAACCGAGTATACTGACGGCCTTAAATTGGGCCCAAAGCCGAAATAATGCTGTGAGAACACTGTGAAAATTAGACTAGCCTTACCTCAAGATGTTGATTTATTAGCGATGCTAGAGAAAAAACATCTTAATGATGAATTAGCTTCCGCCAGTATAGGGTTACAAGGGCAAGCTTTTTCCCACGGTGAACTGAGCGAATTAGTGTTGCACCATTGGGTCGTGGTGGCGCAGGTTGAGCAGCAGATCGTCGGTTATGTGATTGCCGGCCGCTGGGGATTTTTCGAACATTGGCCCATTTACCGCACTTTGTTGAATCGTTTAGGGCAACTCGATTGGGATGGACCTAAATTAACTAAGGTCAATTCTTGCCAATACGGGCCGATATGGGTGCAGCAAGCCTACCGTGGGCAAGGGATTTTCGAGGCATTAGTCTGTGAAATTCGTCGCCAACTTGCTCCGCATTTTAGCTATATGTTGACCTTTATTGCCGAAGATAATGAACGTTCCTTTGCCGCTCACTCGGGTAAAGCGCACATGCAGGTTGTGGATTTTTTCACCGTTTCGGCAAGAGATTATTATTTAATGGCGGCAAAGACCCAAGCTTAGTTGTTCAACGATAAGAATTAAGGGTTAAATCTCTACTGATATCAATAACGGAGATAAATACATGCGTGTGCAATTTGTTGAGTCATTATTAACGACTTATGCCAAGGTCAATTTATCGGCTTGGGACAGCTTGAGGTTAGTCTTATCAGAATGCGCTCACCATGAGTATGAGGCGAGGGGATTTGAAGTCGAGTTTTTATCTGACTTAGGTGCATTGCAACATTATTGGGTACAAGTGGGAGATATTTGGCTCGATTGTGGCCGAATCAATGCCTATTCGACGGTGATTACGCGACTGACCGATAAGGAACTTAGCCGTGTAAACTCCAAGAGCGCGTTAGAATGCGCTATTTTATCCCAAGAGCAGATTGGTCTACTGTGCATGCAAAACGCCCATTTCGACCATTGCTAAGTGCGCTTATTCTGCCTCAACCACCTTTTTGATCAATACTTCTTCATCAGAAAGATGCGCTGAGGGGTAGTGGTGACTGTGCCTATGATCTCAAACCCTTGTTTTTCATAAAATACAGGGGCTTGAATCGATAAGGTATCCACTTGAGCTACCAAGCAACCCCGTTGTTTCGCCTCTGCTTCAGCAAGCGCCATCAGTTTACGCCCAAGCCCTGTGCCTTTGGTTTGGTCATCAACCCAGACAACATTGATTAAGAAGTTTTTATAGATAGTTCGGCCACCCACACCACCAATCAACTTGCCAGCTTCATCACGTGCAATGACAGTCAAAGGTACTGATTTCTCTGGTCCTAAGAGCCCAGCATTATATTGCCGAACGCCGTCTACCAGCGCATCCACAATCGCGGTATTTTCTTCACTCATAACTTCAAATTTCATGTCAAAAACTCTTTCTTGAATGTGATTACTTTACAAAACGTAAATGTTATGTCTGTTGCATTCAACTTTTGATTGATCTCACTAATGTTAATCATTATCATTCGCGAAATCATTTATAGGTTACATTTGTAAACTAAGTTTACTAAACAGGAGAGGTTTATGTTATTTCGTCAAACTTGCTTGGCAGTTGCCATTACCGCTGTATTTGCGGGTAATTTTGTCCAAGCCGAAGAGGCTCCCGACAGAAAAATGGAAGTTATGGTTGTTACTGCCTCTGGATATGAACAGAAATTGGTTGATGCACCTGCCAGTATTTCTGTTATCACCCAAGAAGATTTGATGATAAAACCTTATACCACTCTCCTAGATGCAGTGCGTGACTTGGAAGGGGTTGATATTGGTGAAACCCGTGATAAAACAGGGCAAGGTACCATCAGTCTACGCGGTATGGGATCTGACTATACCTTAATCCTTGTCGATGGTAAGCGTCAGAATAACCATGGTGATATTTATCCAAACAGTTTTGGTGGCAATCAATTTGGTCATGTACCACCACTTGATGCTATTGATCGAATTGAAGTTATTCGTGGGCCAGCATCAACGTTATACGGTGCAGATGCTCTAGGTGGTGTGGTGAACATCATCACTAAAAAAGTGGGCGACGAATGGTCTGGCTCTATCACTCACAGCCGAACTCATCAAACCAATGATGCCTATGGTGAAGATATCACTACCGATTTCAGCGTGATGGGTCCCCTCATTAAAGGCGTTCTTGGGTTATCGATTCATGGCAGTATTTATGATCGAATGGGGTCTACACCAGAGTATGCACCAGTAGATTATCCCAATGGAGAAGTACGCACTCGTTCACTCGGTTTTGGTGGTGGCGGTAAAACCGTCGATAACGAAAATCATATGTTAGGTGGGAGTTTAAGTTGGACACTAAATGAACATCACAAAATTTGGTTTGATTTAGATTCCTCATCTCAAGATTATGATAATACACCACTGATCAATGATAACGGTGAACGAGAGTATCCGCTTGGTACTGTTGATAATATCGATAGTCTCTGGATTGCCAGTAACTTCTGCAAAGGCGGCGTAGGTTCCCGTGAGGCTGCTTGTCTAGCCAGCGGTGGTGAATGGGCAAGACGATCAAATCCGCGAGCGGGTTACAGCGAGACTCAAAAATTTACCCGTGATGCTTGGGCATTAACCCATGAAGGTGCTTGGGATTTTGGTACAAGCTTTGTGTCACTATCCTATGTAGACACACAAAATAATGGCCGCACACTGCCATTTACCACTGCTGAACGAGTATTACTACTGCAGATGATTGATGGTAAAGGGGATTACACCGGCATGACTGAAGCCGAACGTAAAGCGATTGCTGAATCCACTTTCCTGCCTAGACCTAAACGCGAAATGGCAAGTAATCAATATACGCTTGATATGAAACTCGATATTCCATTTGAAGCTGCAGGAAATCATGTCGCAGTGACGGGTGCGCAGGTGATTCGTGGTGAGTTGAAAGACGGTGTATTTGGTATGGAAGAAGGTACGCCGGGCGCAGTACAAGAACATAATATGTGGTCTGTTTTTGCTGAAGATACATGGAGCATGACTTCTGATTTATCTGTTACTGCGGGTTTACGTCATGATGATCATGAAATATTTGGCAACCAACTCAGCCCACGTCTATACGGTGTTTACACCATTAATAATGAGTGGACTGTAAAGGGTGGGGTGAGCACAGGCTTTAAAACACCTAAAACCACACAATTGTATGATGGTGTCGTTGGCTTTGGTGGCCAAGGAACCTCACCGCAATTTGGTAACCCAGATCTCGAAGCTGAAACCAGTGTGTCCAGCGAAGTCGCCCTGTATTGGTCTCATCCAGATGGCCATAATTTTAACGCCACTATCTTTAAAAATGACTTTGACGATAAGATTGCTTCACAACCCTGTGGTAAAGGTACGAGCATAGAATGTTCCGATGCGGGTGAATATGCTGATTTAGGTTATGCAGTCAGTAGCAAAACAGTCAACATAGATAAAGTTACTATTCAAGGTGCTGAGCTCGCGGGACGTTGGGAAATTCTAGATGCCTTAACGTTAAATGCTAATTATACCTACACAGATAGCGAGCAGAAAAGCGGTGCAGAGCAAGGCCGTCCACTCGGCAACAGTGCCAAGCATATGGCAAACGCGACATTAAAATGGGAGTTGACCGACTCATTTAACGTATTCTTGACCTCAGAATACCGTGCTAAACGTTATCGCTCTTGGGATATCATTAATGATGCTGCACTTTACTATAAGGGTTATAACGTGTTCCATCTTGGTGGTTCTTATCAGGCGAGTGAGTTTGTCACCTTCAACATGCGAGTAAATAACTTGTTTGATAAAGATTTTACTACATACGATATTGTCTTCACCGAATGTAGTGACACTAGCACCACTTGTGTCTCTGACGACAATGGCCAAAACGGATACACAGCATCTTACGTTGATGATTTTAATAACAAAGATAAGGCCCGTAACTTCTGGGTTGGTATGAATGTACGTTTCTAAACGAATACCCTGTGCATTAGCCATTATTTGATATTCATGGGCGATAGATAAAACTGAGAGTTACCCGTTTGATAAAGGTATCCACTATCAATTAAACAATAGGGTAACTCTCATTACTCATTACTCATTACTCATTACTCATTACTCATTACTCAGTGCACCTGCACTGTGCTGGTGAGTCCGCACTATCGAGCCATCAATAAAGACCCATTCCGTGTCGGCCATTTTCACTAAAGCTTTGAGTAAATAGGCCTGAATGTCTTTTTAGATCATAAATAAAACCGTCTAAAGACCGTACTCCAATGGTCCAACTCTTTGGGTAAATCTTGCTAAGGGGGGCCTGCTAGAAGGCGGTAAAGAATGCCTTCGAATGTTTGTCTATGTTCAGGTTTATCATAAACACGGCCTGTGCTTTTCATTAAAGGAAATAGTGTTTCCCAGCGTGCATTGGTTAGCATCAGTATTGGCATGCTGTCTAAAAATTATCCTCGAAAGCTCAATAGACCCTAGATGAAGTCAGAAAAATCAAAGGTGCTAGCGTATAAGCCTAAAGAATCAGCCATTGCCCGTTTGGGTAAGTACCAATATAACCAAAGGGGATTCTTCCACAGAGATACCAAGATAGGCGTTCACTCGTAAAGGCTGAAAGTTTAACGTCAGCTAGGAGCAGTGTTGCGAGCGTATCAGCGTCATCGGATGTCAGCGCGCATATTTCTGCAACGGGAATAATTTTCCAAGTGGAGAGGTAAGCTGACTTAGAAATTTCATCGACTTCGCTGTCAGAAATCCAAGCATGCACATCATTTACTACTGCCTTTGTTTTTAACGAATTTGCCAAGTCATGATCAGTTACACACAGGCTTTCATATTGGATTTCGTAAGGTGTTTCAAAAAAGGCTTCAGGATCGGATTCAAGAAAAGCGGCGATCTCCTCTAATGTGCCGTATGTCTTTGCTGTTTCCTCTGGCAGACCTACGTTGGCTGCCCATGTACAAGATTGAAGTTGCTGTAATAAGATGGCGTTATCGGTCATGGGGTCTGTGCACTCTAATGGTCTGTGTATATGCTGCTTTTATTTTGCCATATTTGTAATCTAACTAAATGTCAGACATAAAAAAACCGCTGGGTAGCGGTTTTTCATGGGTCTTAAGTGTAAAAATTGAAATGAATTAAGACTATAGACCCGCGTCAGCGCGCAATATTTCGGCTTTATCAGTCGCTTCCCATGGGAATTCGCTGCGACCAAAGTGGCCATAAGCGGCGGTCGCTTGATAAATTGGACGTGCTAAATCTAGCATGGCCGTTAAACCGTATGGGCGCAGTTCAAAGTGTTGACGTACTAACTTGATCAGCACTTCTTCAGACACTTTACCGGTACCGAAGGTCTCGATGCTGATAGAGGTCGGCTCTGCCACACCAATAGCGTAAGACACTTGGATTTCACAGCGATCAGCAAGACCAGCTGCAACTATGTTTTTTGCCACATAACGGGCAGCATATGCCGCGCTACGGTCCACTTTTGATGGATCTTTACCAGAGAATGCGCCACCACCATGACGGGCCATGCCGCCGTAAGTGTCAACGATGATCTTACGACCCGTTAAGCCGCAATCACCTACTGGACCACCGATAACAAAACGGCCAGTTGGGTTGATAAAGAACTTAGTCTCTTTGTTTAACCATTGAGCCGGTAATACTGGCTTAATGATGGTTTCCATCACGCCTTCAATTAAGTCGGCTTGTGAAACGTCATCTCTGTGCTGAGTCGATAACACAACTGCATCGATACCGACAATTTTGCCATCATCATAGGCAAAAGTGACTTGGCTTTTCGCATCTGGGCGTAACCAAGGTAGCGTGCCATTTTTACGCACTTCAGACTGACGTTTCACTAATGCGTGAGCATAGGTGATAGGTGCAGGCATCAGAATGTCGGTTTCGTTGTTAGCATAGCCAAACATTAACCCTTGATCGCCAGCACCTTGCTCTGCAGGGTCTGCGCGGTCTACACCTTGATTAATGTCGGGTGATTGCTTACCAATGGCGTTTAATACAGCGCACGAGTCTGCATCAAACCCCATATCTGAATGGGTATAACCAATTTCACGCACCGTTTTACGGGTGATTTCTTCAATATCAACCCAGGCAGAGGTAGTGACTTCACCACCTACTAATACCATGCCGGTTTTGACATAAGTTTCACACGCTACGCGTGCTTTTGGATCTTGAGCCAGAATTGCATCTAGCACAGCATCAGAAATCTGATCTGCAATCTTATCGGGATGACCTTCTGAGACCGACTCAGAAGTAAACAAGTGCTTTGCCATAGTAGGAAAATCTCGTCGTTAGCATTCAAACGTGTAGAAGCATCTACATCTAGACGGCTATTTTAGTTTAAATCCGATTGCCGATCACCCCCGATAATAAAAAATCCTCTCAGATTGTGACCTGAAAACGACTACGCTCTGTCATAAATAGGTTATTTTGCTTATATTTCATAGTATTAAGTTTACTATATTTTTGAGAAATTTATTTCTCCATTATAAGTGATCCTTGCTATGCCCTCTCAAGTAAACGCGAGCAAAGTGACTTGCTTATTTCTGCGACTTATATACTCAAGCAACCTGAATCCTGCATCTTCAGGTTGTTTGGGTACATATTCGCCCATCTTTTGCTGAGTGAATGGCAATTTTAGTTTGCGTCACACTGGCATGTAGGGGAAAATATGCATCCAAATTGCCCGCTAGACCCCACAAACAAGCAGGAGAGAGCATGTCTTCCCGTAAAGTACTCGCAAACGCAATCCGTGCGTTAAGTATGGATGCAGTTCAAAAAGCAAATTCAGGCCATCCCGGCGCCCCAATGGGTATGGCAGATATTGCTGAAGTGCTGTGGAATGATTTCCTTAAGCACAACCCGAACAATCCGAAATGGGTAGATAGAGATCGTTTTATCCTCTCTAACGGTCACGGTTCAATGCTGATTTACTCTTTACTTCACCTGACTGGTTATGAATTACCAATTGAAGAGCTAAAACAGTTCCGTCAATTGCATTCTAAAACCCCGGGTCACCCAGAATACGGTTACACCCCAGGTGTTGAAACCACAACGGGTCCACTCGGTGCGGGCATCAGCAACGCTGTCGGTATGGCGATTGCTGAGAAAACCTTAGCGGCACAGTTTAACCGTGATGGTCACGATATCGTTGATCACTACACTTACTGTTTCCTCGGCGATGGCTGTTTGATGGAAGGTATTTCCCACGAAGCCTGTTCATTAGCCGGTACTTTAGGCTTAGGTAAACTGGTCGCATTTTGGGATGATAACGGTATTTCTATCGATGGCCATGTTGAAGGCTGGTTCACCGATGATACGCCAAAACGTTTTGAAGCTTACGGCTGGCATGTGATTGCCGGTGTCGACGGTCACGATAGCGCGGCAATCCGTGCTGCTATCGAAGCGGCTAAAGCCGTTACCGATAAACCAACAATGATTTGCTGCAAAACCATTATCGGTTTTGGTTCACCCAACAAATCTGGCAGCCACGATTGTCACGGCGCGCCACTAGGCGATGCAGAAATCGCAGCCGCCCGTGAATTCCTTGGCTGGCCACATGCGCCATTCGAAATCCCTGCTGATGTTTATGCCGGTTGGGATGCCAAAGAAGCCGGTGCTGCCCGTGAAGCGGCGTGGAACGAGAAGTTTGCAGCATATCGCGCTGCTCACCCAGAACTGGCTGCTGAATATGAGCGTCGCGTTCTAAAAGGTGAATTACCGGCTGATTTCGAAGAAAAAGCGCAGGCATTCGTACAAGCATCACAAGACAAAGCCGAAGGCATTGCGAGCCGTAAAGCCTCACAAAATGCTATTGGTGCATTTGGCGCTATGTTGCCTGAACTGTTAGGCGGCTCTGCTGACTTAGCGGGTTCTAACTTGACACTGTGGTCAGGTTCTAAAGGTATTCAAGACGACCCAGCTGGTAACTACATTTACTACGGCGTGCGTGAATTCGGCATGAGTGGCATTATGAACGGTGCTTCGCTGCATGGTGGTTTCATCAATTACGGCGCAACGTTCATGATGTTCATGGAATATGCTCGTAACGCAGTACGTATGTCGGCGCTGATGGGCATTCAAAACATCTTCGTTTATACCCATGACTCTATCGGTCAAGGTGAAGATGGTCCAACGCATCAGCCAGTTGAGCAATTAGCTAACCTGCGTATGACGCCAAATATGGCCGTATGGCGTCCATGTGATGCGGCAGAAACGGCAGTTTCTTGGAAAGCTGCGATTGAGCGCCGTAATGCACCTACGTCACTGATCTTCAGCCGTCAAAACCTGAAAGCGCAAGCGCGTACCGCTGAGCAATTAGCTAATGTGGCTAAAGGTGCTTATGTACTGCAAGACTGTGCGGGTACACCAGAACTGATCCTGATCGCAACTGGTAGCGAAGTACAATTGGCAATGGATGCAGCTGCTGCACTGACTGAGCAAGGTAAACACGTTCGCGTCGTCTCTATGCCATCGACAACTGAGTTCGATAAGCAAGATGCCGCGTATAAAGAATCTGTATTACCACGTGCTGTGACTAAACGTGTGGCTATCGAAGCGGCGCATACCGATTTCTGGTACAAGTACGTCGGGTTTGAAGGCACAGTTGTGGGCATGACCACATTTGGTGAGTCTGCACCGGGTAACGTGCTATTGAATCACTTCGGTTTCACCGTTGAAAATGTGCTGAATGCTGCAAAATCATTGGGCTAATGGCTCAAGGGATTAGATTCAATACAAAAGGTTAAACTTTTTAAGTGTTAATCTGTATAATGCGGCCTGCAATCGTTTGCAGGCCGTTTTTGTATTAAGAGGAAATTGAGACCTCAATGATCCGAGTCGCTATCAATGGTTATGGCCGTATCGGCCGCTCTATTCTCCGAGCTTTATATGAGTCTGGAAAACGGCAGCAAATGCAGATTGTCGCGATTAATGAATTAGCTAAACCTGAAGCCATTATTCATCTGACCCAGTACGACACCACCCACGGTCGGTTTGCGCACAAAGTGAAGCTTGTTGATGATCATATGCTGATTGGCGACGATGCGATAAAAATCCTCCACGAGCCTGATCCGGCAAAACTCCCTTGGCACGAGATGGACATAGATATTGTCTATGAAGCCACAGGCGTATTAGTCGATCGTCAAAGCTGCGAAGCCCATATTCATGCTGGCGCTAAACAAGTGCTGATAAGTCATCCATCCTCAGCCGATGTCGATGGCACGATTGTCTATGGGGTGAACCACGATTTACTCCGCGCCGAACACACTGTGGTTTCCAACGCTTCTTGCACCACAAACTGTATCGTGCCTGTGATCGACGTACTCGATCGCCACTTCGGCGTTAAAAGCGGTGCCATTACTACTATCCATTCGGCAATGAACGATCAGCAAGTGATTGATGCTTATCATGATGATTTGCGTCGTACCCGCGCCGCGGGCCAATCGATTATCCCAGTAGACACTAAGCTTGCCCGCGGCATTGAGCGGATCTTGCCGCACATGAAAAATAAGTTTGAAGCGATTTCGGTGCGCGTGCCCACCATTAACGTGACCGCCATCGATTTGTCCGTGACCTTAGAAAAAACCGTCGATATTGCCACAGTCAATCAGGTGCTGGAATCAGCCGCCAATGGGCGATTTAACGGCATCTTAGGCTATACTGATGAGCCCTTAGTCTCATGTGATTTCAACCATGATCCGCGCTCCAGTATTGTCGATGGTACCCAGACCCGCGTGAGCGCCGGTCAGTTGGTGAAGTTACTCCTGTGGTGCGATAACGAGTGGGGTTTTGCCAATCGTATGTTAGATACGAGTTTGGCGATGATCGCGGCCAAGCGAGGCTGATAAAAGTAGATTATTCACTTGTGGGTTACTGAATTTATGCCAATTCGACGGGATGTCGAGCGCCGAGCGGCAGTCAATTCATACCGGCTATAGTGTGAAACAGTTTGTTTTTTGATTATAAAAGGAAGCGTTACCATGGCAATTATCAATATGTCAGATCTGGATCTACAAGGTAAGCGCGTGCTTATCCGCGAAGATCTCAATGTCCCTGTCAGCAACGGCGTCGTCACCAGTGACGCACGTCTGCGCGCCTCTCTACCGACTATCGAGTTGGCCCTTGAAAAAGGTGCGGCTGTGATGGTGATGTCGCATTTAGGTCGTCCGACCGAAGGTGAATACAATGCTGAATATTCTATGCAACCTGTGGTCGATTATTTGGCAAAAGCCCTGTCTTGTCCTGTGCGTTTAGCGACCGACTATTTAGATGGCGTTGACGTTGCCGTGGGTGAAGTGGTTGTGTTCGAAAACGTGCGTTTCAACGTGGGTGAAGGCAAGAACAACGAAGCCTTATCGAAAAAAATGGCGGCGCTGTGTGATGTCTATGTGATGGACGCCTTCGGTACAGCACATCGTGCCCAAGCATCGACCCATGGCGTGGGCATGTTTGCCCCAATCGCCTGTGCCGGTCCATTACTGGCACAAGAATTAGATGCCTTAGGCAAGGCATTAGATAATCCTGCGCGTCCTATGGTGGCGATTGTCGGTGGCTCTAAAGTGTCGACTAAGCTGACCGTGCTAGAAAGTCTTTCAGGCATAGTCGATCAGTTAGTGGTTGGCGGCGGTATTGCCAATACTTTCATTGCGGCGGCGGGCTACAATGTCGGTAAATCGCTGTATGAAGCGGATTTGATCGACGAAGCTAAGCGTTTAGTGGCTAATGCTAAGAGCCGTGGCGCCGATATTCCTGTGCCGACCGATGTGGTCGTTGCGGGCGAGTTTAGCCCAACAGCAGCGGCAACGTTAAAATCGGTTAGCGAAGTCGCTGATGGTGAAATGATTTTCGATATTGGTCCAGATAGCGCTGAAGCACTGGCTAAAATCATCGAATCTGCTGGCACTATCGTGTGGAACGGCCCTGTGGGCGTGTTCGAATTCGACCAATTCGGTGAAGGTACTAAGCGTATCGCCCAAGCGATTGCTGATTCAAAAGCCTTTTCTATCGCAGGCGGTGGCGACACTTTAGCGGCAGTCGATAAGTACGGTATTGCCGATAAAGTGTCTTACATTTCGACTGGCGGCGGTGCTTTCCTCGAGTTTCTCGAAGGTAAAGAATTACCCGCTGTGGCTATGTTAGAAAAGCGCGGCGCTTAATCATTAAGTTTTAAAAACGCGGCGCATAAGACGCTGCGATAAGCTCTGATAACATCAAAGCTTTGATAAAAAGTAAAAAATTATAAAAAAACCGCCCGTATTCATCTAAGGTACTTAATTTAAGTTGTTTAATTAAGGTACAGAGTTGAATGCGGGTATAAAAATCCATCCAAACGATAGCGACCTCGGTGATAGATATCACCCTATTATTGGAGTTAAAAAATGGCGTTAATTTCCCTACGACAACTACTTGATCACGCAGCAGAACATGGATACGGTGTGCCTGCGTTTAACGTTAACAACTTAGAGCAGATGCGTGCCATTATGCAGGCCGCTGAAGCAACAGACAGCCCTGTGATAGTGCAAGCTTCTGCTGGCGCGCGTAAATACGCTCGCCCACAGTTCTTAAAATATTTGATGGCAGCGGCTCTTGAGCAGTACCCAGATATCCCTGTGTGTATTCACCAAGACCACGGTACCGATCCTGATATTTGTCAGCGTTCTATCCAATTAGGCATGTCATCAGTCATGATGGACGGCTCTTTGATGGCTGACGGCAAAACGCCTGCATCGTACGAGTACAACGTTGATGTTACCCGTCGTACAGTGGCATTTGCCCATGCGTGTGGTGTGTCAGTTGAAGGTGAAATCGGCTGTTTAGGCAGCTTAGAAACTGGCCAAGCTGGCGAAGAAGATGGTGTTGGTGCATCAGGTACTTTAAGTCACGATCAAATGCTGACTAGCCCTGAAGAAGCGGCGCGTTTCGTTGCCGATACCCATGTTGATGCACTCGCGATTGCTATCGGTACTAGCCATGGTGCATATAAGTTCAGTCGTAAACCGACGGGCGATGTACTGCGTATCGACCGCATCAAAGAAATTCATGCGCGTATTCCTAACACTCACTTAGTGATGCACGGTTCATCTTCTGTGCCACAAGAGTGGCTAAAGATCATCAACCAATATGGTGGTCAGATCCCAGAAACCTACGGTGTGCCATTAGAAGAAATCGTAGAAGGTATCAAACACGGTGTACGTAAAGTCAACATTGATACCGACTTACGTTTAGCATCAACGGGTGCCGTTCGTAAATTCTTAGCTGAACACCCAAGTGAATTTGATCCACGTAAATTCCTGAAAGCATCAATGGAAGCCATGGCCGATATCTGTACGGTTCGCTATGAAGCTTTCGGCTGTGCAGGTCAAGCATCTAAGATTAAGCCATTGTCTTTACAAGCAATGTATAAAGCGTATCAGTCTGGCGCGTTAGATCCTAAGATCAATATGTAAGCGTTATCGCTGAGATAAAAACCCGCTAAAGCGGGTTTTTTTATACTTAAAATAGCTGCAATTTTCATTTTTTAATCGTAAATGTTAATATCGCGCAGATTTTCAGGGGAAAATACTAACCCTTATTAATATGTGCTTATTCAGCATCGCTGGGACGAACAGATATTTATAGGGATTGGATTTAACGGAACAGGAACGGATAAACATGAAGAAAGTACTGACCGCAGCACTATTAATGACTGCACCTTTTATGGCGACAGCTGGGGCCGATTTTGTAAAAGGCGATGAGACATTCGCAGGTGAAGCTGAGCTTGGTGCAACCTTAACCACAGGTAACACTGAAACCTCATCATTCAAAGGACGTTTAAATCTTAAGCATGAGCTTGGCGATTGGGAGAATCAGTACTTACTCGAAGGTTTATATAAAGAGGATACAGGTTCTGTTACCGCGAAACGCTATTTAGCGGGTGCACAAGGTAACTACAAGATGACAGATCGTAGCTACTTGTTTGCTAACGGTAATTATGAAGTCGATCCTTTCACCGGTTATGATTACACGCTATCTGGCGCCGCGGGTTATGGTTATAGATTCTATGATACTAACAAGACCTTTTTAGATGTCGAAGTCGGTCCAGGTTATATCTATCAGCGTCTTGATACAGAGCAAGCACTTATCGAAGGCCATGACACCAATGACAGCGTCGTCGCTCATGGCGTGATCAACTTTGAAACCGAAATCACTGACACCTCTAAATTCCAACAACGTTTCGTTGCCGATTACGGTGATAAGCTCGATGCCCGTTCTGAAACTTCGTTAACGGCGAATATTATCGGCGCATTAGCAATGAAGTTTGCCATTATTGTGCGTTACAACAGCGAGCCGTTGGACAATAAGAAAAGTACAGATACAGAAACCAATATGACCTTGTTATATTCCTTCTAAAGCTGTGACGCTGATTAGAAACTAAAAAGCACCTTTGAGGTGCTTTTTTATTGGCTCTTTTTAGACTAAGTTAAATGTTTCTTTATTAGTTATCGCTGTAGTTATACAAAAATTAATGTTTTAAACGCCTTTGGTTATAGGGTAATGCATAGAAAGTTGCGTTTTATCAACATTTACTATGCCGAAGCTATGGTAATTTTCGACTAATTTCCTACGTAGAGATGAACTTTAATGAAATTACAGCGGTTGTTTAAAGGCAGTGGAATGGCGTTATGGAGTCTATTCTGCGTTGCAATATTGAGCGGATTCTCACCTGCAGCATGGGCTATGACAGAAGGGATAGAACGGCTTAATTTAACCGCCTCGAGTGTGGGTTATGTTGCCGTCTTTGTGTTTGTACTTGCATACATAATGGTGATGGCTGAGGAGTCGTTACATTTACGCAAGTCGAAACCTGTGCTGGTCGCGGCAGGGATTATCTGGGGCATGATAGGTTTTGTGTATGTACAAAATGGTATGTCTGAAGTGTCGGAAGCGGCATTCAAACATAACTTGCTTGAATATGCGGAGCTTCTACTCTTCTTACTCGTGGCGATGACTTATATCAATGCTATGGAAGAGCGAAATTTGTTTGATGCCATTCGTGGTTGGCTTGTCGGCCGTGGGTTTAGTCTAAGAACCGTATTTTGGTTGACGGGGTTTATGGCGTTCTTTATCTCACCCGTGGCAGATAATTTAACGACTGCGCTATTGATGTGTGCCGTGGTGATGAAGGTGGGGGCAGGGCAACGCAAGTTTATCACCCTAGCCTGTATCAACATTGTTGTTGCGGCTAATGCGGGTGGCGCGTTTAGCCCGTTTGGTGATATCACGACCTTAATGGTGTGGCAAAAAGGATTAGTGCACTTTAGCGATTTCTTCCATCTGTTTATTCCTGCTTTAGTGAACTTTGCATTACCCGCTGCCATTATGAGTGTGTTTATCCCACATTTCGTGCCAGAGCCAGAAAAAGAGCATGTTTATACTAAGCCGGGTGCTAAGCGAATTGTTGCGTTGTTTTTACTCACAATCGCTACGGCAGTGTGTGCTCATTCCTTCTTAGGTATGCCACCTGTATTGGGTATGATGACGGGATTAGGTTTCTTACAATTCTTTGGTTTTTATCTGCGCAAAACCTTCAATCGTTCCGTTGCCCGCGAACGTGCAAAGGCTGAATTGCGTCAGGACGAGCAGCGTCTTCAGCAGCTTGGTAGTGTGGTGCCCTTCGATGTGTTTAGCAGGATCTCCCGCGCTGAATGGGATACCCTGTTGTTCTTTTATGGTGTAGTGCTATGTGTGGGTGGCCTTGGCTTTATGGGGTACTTGAGCTTAGTATCTGAGGCTTTGTATTCCAATTGGGATACGACCTATGCCAACGTGGCTATCGGTCTGTTGTCTTCGGTTGTTGATAATATTCCGGTGATGTTTGCTGTGTTGACGATGAACCCTGAGATGGCCTTAGGCCAATGGTTACTGGTAACGTTAACCGCAGGAGTTGGGGGCAGTTTATTGTCAATTGGCAGTGCTGCAGGGGTCGCGTTAATGGGACAAGCTAGGGGGATTTACACCTTTGGTGCCCATTTGCGTTGGACACCTGTCATTGCGCTGGGTTATATCGCGAGCATTTTAGTACATATGTGGCTCAATGCTGCGATGTTCTAAATAAAAGTACTGCTCATTCATCTTTTGGGCTGTATTGACGTTTGTGAGTCGTTTTGTAGCGAATTATTTAGCGAACAACATCGATCTAACAAAATTCAATCGCATAACGTCTAGATATCAATGAATAAAATAGAGGCATCCGATGGATGCCTCTATTTGTTTGGATATGTCATTGGAAGGATTATTGCGGTAGCACTTGAATTAAATCCAGCTCGTTATTGGCTTTTGCGCCGTAGATCTGAATCGCGACTTTAATTTGTGCCACTGAACCACTTGGATCCTGCTGAGCCCAATCTAAGCCTGCTATCTCAAATTGGTATTGACCGCTTGTGACTTCGGTTAATTTACCGCTGCATTCTCCAAGACTTTGGCAACGATAATTTTGGGTAACATGCCAGTGTTTCCATGCCTTCGGATTCGAGGATTCCTTGGCTTTGTCGGGGAACCCAAAATAGTAAATATCATAGGTTTTTGCCGCAGTGATCGCTTCTTGTTGCGCATCCGTCAGTGAAAATTGAATTGTCCCTGTACTCGAGTCAAATTGCTCAAGCTTGAGATTTATTTGCGTTGCTTCATCAATGTTTACTGCATTTTCGACGGGAGGTGGCTGCGTCGGCGGAGCTTCAGGCTCAGTGTTATTGTTGTCACTGCCACATCCTACGAGCATTAATGTCGCGAGGGTCAATGTGAGTAATGGGTATTTCATCACAGTCTCCTTAATTGAAATGCCCTGTATGGCAAGTGGTGCATTCCATGTCTGTTTTTACACTTGCCGCTGAGCCTAGTGTGCTAGTGCTACCATGACAAGTTTGGCAATCTTGCGCATCTGGTGTTGGCTTACTACCAACAAGGGCGCCGATATTCTCCCCTTGATAGGCACGATTCAATACATCTACTAGGTAATAAGCCATAGACGCGGATAAGCGGTAGCAGCGTTCACCTTTTTTCGCGAATGGTAAGCCAGAAGCCTTTGACCAGTTACTGATAGATGAGTGACATAACACGCTCTTGGCTTTTGATGAACTGCCCACAAGAGCCGTTTTTTCTGCTGTCGAGCCAATACCAGTAACAAATTCAGGTGAAGATAAAGGGAGCGTTGTATTTTCGTAGTAGCGGAAGGTATTAGCTATCACGGCGTTATTGTGACCATTAATGTCATCTAAAATATTCACTAACATGCCTATCGCATTAAGATTACCGCAGAGCGTGCCTTGACCCGTTACCCCTGCAAAACCATAGGCGGCTAATGCCGTTGGAATTGTTTTGAACTTGTCTGCATCGGCACTATTAGATTGGGCTAGCATAGTCACAACGGCATGAAAAACTTGGTGCATACAACCACCACCCGTTTCATAGGCCAGTTTTGCTGTTGCCATTGCATCAAGTGGAACGTATTTAAGTTTCTCACCTATCGCTAATTGATATTGACCATCGGCATTCGTTGCCGCGAGAACCGATGTTCCCATGAGGGTTGCACCTGCCGCAGCGGTGCTAATACCAATAATACGGGTTAATGCTTGACGTCTATTTATGCTCATTATGTATTTCCTCTATGTAGGATTACTTCTATTTATCAAATGCTAAAGATAAATTGATGGCGTAAATTCTAAGCATGCTTGAGATAAATATTGTGATTTACGCCGGAGGATATTTGCCTTTTACATGAGCGGTAAATAGCGTCACTACAATAGGATTAACCGACTTAAATTATGCATTTTAATTAACTAAACAGATTGCAAAGTGCTCATCGTCCCGATATTTGTTATATTTATGTAAATTTATGCCGAATTTCCCATGTGCTAAATGGCATTTATTCCTGTGAGTTAACGCATGTTTTTACCTAATAGCGCTGAACTTGGAGGTCGTCTCACGAAAATTAACTATTTGCTGACTTGGGTTAGCAAGATCACATTAATCATTAGTTAGTTTGCATAGACTTAACTTTGTGTTTTTATGGAGTTGAGTGGATGTTGATGCAATTGGGAGACTGCAGGTTTGATCGGGAACGAGGCATACTGATTGAGTTGTCTCGCGATGAATCTTGGCATCTTCCTCGAGCCGAGTTACAAGTACTTAATTTGCTTGTTGAGCATCAAGGTAAGTTAGTTTCTAAGCACATGCTGAAGACAGGGGATGGAAAACATCCGCCGCTAACTGATACCTCTGTGGCCCGTGCTGTTTTTATGCTTCGCAGCTTTCTTGGACCTCAATATGAGGGCTTGATTGAAACCGTGAAAGGCCAAGGTTATTTACTCCAACCATCTAATGGGACTGAGTTTAGAGGTGTTAATTACCTCAGATTGCACACAGTGCCTTTGTGGAGTGCCTTAGTGTTATTCGGGTTTATGTTAGCGTTTTCGGTGTTTTATTTGAATCATACGGATCACAGCAAGCCAACCCAAGCACTTATGACCTCAATATTACCTTTGGCTTCTGGCCAGCAAGTACGATTACACTTATTTGCTGATTCCAATACTAATAACACTTTACTCTTCGAGTTAGGTGAGCGCTTAAGTGCAGGATTAATCGCCTGCGGTCAAAGTGATTGGGCTGATGTCTATGCTTCTTTGTCCCATGATAAACAAGTGCTTAATATTACTTTTCGAGGCGAAAAACTCGGTCAGTCAGTGATCCGTAATATTAAAATCAGTGATTTCACTCGACCGAAAACCTTTATCGATGCTGCTTGGCTGCAGGAGGTTAACATCTGTGGCTAAATGGCTAAAGTGGACGATTAATATTGTTATCTTGTCGGCATTGATTATGGCCTGTGGTGTGATATACAAACAGTCGGCTACTAATCAGACGATGATTTTAAATTGCAGCTCTGAATTATTCGACCGCCATTCTAGTGCCAATCCTAGCGGCAGCTCGAGTGTTAGCAGTGATGGTAAATTTTACCTACTCGTGGATGTTTTGATTGCCGCTGACAATACGCAGATCAATTATCGTTACTTTAATATTGACGGTACGAGTGCGGGCAATATTTTAATGCAAGGCAAAGTCGACAGTATTGAGGCCAATAGCATGACCTACAAAGTTACCGTTAAAACGAAAACGGAATCTGAAATTGAAAAGCAAAAAAATTGGCCAGAACATATGAAATATCTTTCCTATATCAGCAGCTTACATTTTAATGATTCGGAAATGCACAATCTCAGTATCGAGGTGTTAGATATGGATGACACCAAAGATTATGCCGTGGTCCTTTTTCAGCCTAGCAATACCATTTGTGGATGCAGAATCGTAAATAGTCGAATTTAATCAGTGAATTTGAGTTTATTTCAGTTAAGATTAGTGCTCATTGATTTGTGATTACTGTGGTGAGTCTCCTGTGAGGGATTCATGAAAAGGGTGTTGTGTCTAAGATACGTGTAAAGCAAGAAGAATCCCTGTCGATTAAGTTCAGCCATCAGATGGAAAAGGGCGATAATCGTCAACTCGATCTCTATTTCTTTTTACCTAAGGAAATGGGCATAGGCTCGCGCACGCTCAATGAAGAAGAGTACTACTACAGCTCAATAGTTGGACGTCGCTCATACTATTCAGAAGGCTTGCACTTACCTCTGGTGCAGGGGCGTTTTGCCAGTTTAAATCGCCGTACTGTTGAAGAATTCAGATTGTACCTAAATCTTTTCGCCTATCAGTTTGCGGTTGCGGTTGAAAACGATGTTAAAGAACTCAATCAAATCACAGATGTAACCCATTTTTATTTTGCCCTCGACGAATTACGCGAGCAAATTGCTCAGTTGCTGAAAAAGTTTCGTCGTAACGAACCAGGTGATCCTAAATGGAAATCTTACTTTGAAAATGCTGATAACTACTTGTCTTGGTTTTGTGAGCAGCAGTTACTCAAAGTGCTCGCTTATGCCACTCGTACCAGTGATTTCAACGATATTTTAGAGCGGGTACTCACACTCTGCCGTAATGAATGTGCCTATCGTGATGAGCATAAGTACAACTCAGCGCAAACTAAGCAAGATCCTAACCGTATCTCTAACAAGATGTTGTTGTTGCGCCGTTTAATCCAACAAGGTGTGGTACTCAAAGAAGAGTTAAAGCCTTTAGGGATTGGCCTTAAAAAGTTTACGACAGGACTGGCAACCGCGTTAGTGATGTTGGTGGTGTCTGCGTTGATAATTCAAGCGCAGGGCGCCTTTAGTGGTTTTACTATTGCGCTAGTGCTGACCTTAGCCGTGATCTACGGTTTCAGGGAAATCTTTAAGGACGATGTGCGCAATGCCATGTGGCGATTTATTCAGCGGGGTCGACCACGTTGGAGCCGCATTTTACGGGATACTACGAGTCAGGCGGTTATCGCTAAGCAGTTGGTATGGCTTGAGTTTATGCGTCAGCAAGATCTACCGGAAAAAGTCAGTGACATTCTAAAGCACAGACATAGCCAAAATAAAGTCGATGCGGAAATTCTGCACTATAAAATCGCCACTAAGGTGAATCAGAGTGAATTCCAAGCGGGATATTCGACTATTCAAGAGCAAGTGAGCTTTAGCTTAGTGCCTTTCGCCCGTTATTTAGAACGGGGTAAAGCGAAGATTTATAAGGAAGTTGAAGGCAAAATTAGTTATGAATCGGTTGAGCGGCGCTATCAAGTCAACCTGATTTTAGTGTTGCGTGATGGGCGCGAAGCCCCGCAGTATATCCGCTATAAAATCACCATGAACCGCTCGGCAATCATAGAAATTACCCAGAGTCAGTTGCCTGACTCCGTTAATGCACCCGAATCTACGATTGATGACGAGTAAAGGCTTGACCGATATTCTGATCGTTATTTTGCTTCGCCCGTTTTAGGGCGATTTCGGCATTATTCAGATATTGCTCTAATGTCTGGCCTTCTTGATAACCCGCAATACCAATACTAATACCTTCCCCTAAGCCATTACCATTGAGCTTTTCCATCATATTGAGGGCAAAGTTGTGCGCATGGGTGGCATCTGTGTCAGGTAACATCACAATGAGCTTCCCTAGCTGCCAATGCAGAATTTGATAATTAGCTGGAATTTCAAGCAATAATTGCACTTCTATTTCTTGCTGACGATTTGCCAGTTGGTCGATATCACTCATGTGGCTTAGCATGCCCTCTGGATTGATATCCATTAACAGTAAGCTTGAACTGAGACGGCTTGGTGGCGGCAGAGAGTTAAAGTAACGTTCTAAATCTGCCAAATTCAGCAGAATAGTACTGCGATGGGGCACAAGGTTACGCTTCTCTGTGCCTCGACCACGCTCGGCGGCTTGCTCTAAAGTGCAGACGATATAATCAATCTCACCATCGGCGGCCACATGACCCTTCAAGGTGGCTTGCAAACAATTGGAATGCGCCTGTTTAGGTGAGCATAGAATTTGCCCTTGCCACTGACCTTGCATGGCAATTTGGGCGCTGATCCTCTGCCATTGATTGCCCAAATCATTCGCGAGTAATGACGCTAAATCTTGATTTAAATCGCCATTGAGTTGCATTAGCGCATCGAATACTGGATTGATTTTAATCAGTTTACCGTTAGCATCTGTGAGGGCTGTCGCGACTGTGTTATCGCATAAAAGCTCACTGAGAAAAGCATTTTGTTTGCTGCTGATTAACTCACTGATGTCCTCAAGGGTGATTAATAGATGTGGTGAGCCTCGGCTCGCCCTTGGTGCTTGGCGGATATGAACGCGTAAAGTAGGGCCATCGATACTGTCTAGACTGATTTCACCAGACCATTGACCTGTTTTATGTACCTGCTCCATTAACTCCGAGTAGGTTTTATCATCGAGGCATAAGGTACGCTGTAGGCTTCGGTCTGTCAGTTCATCTAATGGGACTAAGGTCGCTTGTGCCGCTTTAGTATTGGCACTGATGACTCTGGCATTTTCGTTGACCATCATAAAACCGATGTCACTATTAAATAAGCCATTAGCAACATCAATACTGTATTGGCGTGAACGCTGTTGTAAGCGATACATGTGGCTGAGTAGTACAACCCAAGCGGCTAAAACCGTTAATATTAACGATGCCACAATGACAATGTTTTGCCATTGTGAGAAACGAGCTGCTATGTCTGAGTTGCGCACATAGGAGAGTAAAAAATATTCTCTGTGAGTCTCAGGTTGGGCTGTGAGTTCGATTTTAAGGTAAACAAAAGTGGCTTCTTCACCGTGGAATTGTCCAAAGTTGCTCATGGACATATCGCGCCACAGGGCCGGATAGCTCTGTCTTAAACTTGCTCCTAAGGTCTCTGGCATATTGCTTAGAGGGGCGAGATCGCTCGCGCCAGCATAGAGTAATCCCTGAGTATCCAGCACTAACATAGGGGATTTATTGCTCGAAAAGGCTGGTTTTATGGCCTCCAGCATTTTTACCATAGAGTTGTACGTCACCAGATAACCGATAGAACTCTGATCGGGCTTCTCGAGCCACGCCATTTGATACATATAAGGTTCAAGCATGCCGTCTATCGGAACAAATTCCAGGGGCGAGGTATAGACCTCCTTGCCACCCATGCTCCGACTCGCTCCAAGTAAGGTCGGTGGTAAGGCATCTTTATTGAAATTAGGGGGAGTTGAGAATTTATAGTTACCTTGGGGATCGTACAGTGCAATGCCGAGTAACTCAGGAATATGTTTTACTAGATCTTGCCAGTTTTCCTGCAATTTAAGTTGTTGCTTGGCGGTAGGATTGCTTAAGTATTGTTTTAGCAGTTCCCCATTGGCGAAAATTTGGGTTCGAAATTGCTGAAAAGACACTTTATCTGCGATCAATGAGCCTATGGTTTGCAGTTCACTGTATCTTTGCGTTGCCCACTCTTCTTGCAGGCGTCGTTCACCTAAAGTAATGATTAAGTGAGTTAAAATAATCATGCCAATCACCAGCATAGAAAGCTGGCTTGCAATAGCGAGTAAGCGTTGATGCGACCAATAGATCCCTTGAGTTAAAGAGAGCAGTGGCGCAAGGGGATACGTGCTTGGGTTATTCTTCAGCATGAACCGATTATGAGTGGGTGAACTGTTAATTTCGCTATGTTAACACGAAAGAATTGTTACGACAGTGCCAAGTTACTCAGCAAGATTTCTTGAGTAAAAGTTAAGACGATTCACACATGTACCACTCACGTAATCGACAGTGTTATCTGCTTGGGTATTTCAGTCGATTTTGGCTGTATTAGAATGCCGTTTAGCCTAAGGCACCTAATATGCGATGCTTGAATTCGCAGCCGTAGGACTCAACTTGTTCACGACAGATGTCGATATCAACACCCGCTAATCCTTCGATGGCCGAAACTTGTACCGTTTCAATATAGTGTGGCGCTAATGCGATGAAAGCATGTACGGCGGCATAAGAACCGGCGAGTTTGGGGCGACAATGTTCCATATAGGCGGCTTCATTATCCGCATTAAGGGAAATGGATAAACTATCAACGCAGTTAGCCAGTTCTGGCAAAATATTGCGCCTATGGACTAAATTACCTAAACCATCGGTATTAATGCGTATTCGCCCGCCTCTTTGTTTAATTTCTTTCGCCACCGCCAGCAAAGTTGGAAGATTTAAGGTCGGTTCGCCATAGCCACAAAACACATATTCTTCGAAGTCTTTAACATCGCCAAGCAGTGGAATAATTTCTTCGGGCTTAGGTTGGTGACACAGTGCCAGTTGATATTCGTGGATCTGTTTACTGCCATTATGTTTCGGACAAAACGCGCAGCGCAGGGTGCAGCGACCCGTAATATTAAGGTAGCGACTGCGACGAATATCATAGACAAGCGTTTCAGTCGCACAGGTTTCATTTGTGCAAACTTCATCTGTTATGTGACCGTTCGCTAGGGTTTCTGTGGTGACAACTTGTGGTTTATCAATATTTTGCTTGTGCAGATGCTCAGACATAATGATGGGTTTCATTCTAACGATAGCTGACGACTTAAACACAGTGTAGCGAAAGCCTGATGCGATAACTGTCAACTAGATCGCAACTTGAAAGCTCAAGCCACTCGCGGCAGACTCAAAGTGACATAGATGATTGAGAGGTTATTGACTCGCACTGAGGATTAAAAAGAGAGCCTAAGCTCTCTTTTTAAGGTTCAATATATTGATTAACTGCTTCTAGTTAACTTCCTATAGATAGTCTTTTTTATAGTCAGTGGGGACTGGCGGCTCTAAATGCTCAGGTGTAAAGTCCACTTCATGGTCTTTTTTAGGCTGCCACCACCAATGGAAGAAGCGGCTGCTAGTGCGCTTAACGTCGTCGAGTATGATGTACAGCAAGGGTACTAAAATTAGCGTCACAACGGTCGAGAACAGGATACCGAAGGCGAGGGATGTCGCCATAGGGATCACTATTTGCGCCTGCAAACTACGTTCGAGAATAATAGGCACTAAGCCGACGAAGGTGGTGAGTGACGTCAGGATGATCGCCCTAAAACGATAACAGCCTGAATCGACCGCCGCCTGCCTGACCGATTGCCCTTGCTCCCGCGCACGGTTCACAAAGTCCACCAAAATCAAGGAGTCGTTCACCACCACACCTGCTAATGCCACTATGCCGCAGAGACTTAACACGCTCATCGCGAGTCCCTGAATTAAGTGACCAAACAGAGCGCCGATAATCCCGAAGGGGATCACAGACATGATGATTAACGGCTGACTGTAGGATTTAAGTGGGATTGCCATTAGGGCATAAATGGTGAACAGTGCAAAGAAGAAGCCTTGCATTAAACCGACCATGGCATTCTGTTCATCCAAACTGCCACCGTCCAGTGCAGTTTGGATTTTAGGGTACTTGGCCTGCAATTGTGGCAGGTAATCTTTTTGGATTTCTTGCACTACTTTTGAAGGTTCAACGATGTTTTTGTTGGCATTTGCCGTGATGGTAATCGCTCGCTTGCCGTCAACACGGGTAATTGAGGCGTAGGATTCACCTTTTTCAATTTGTGCCACGGTCGAGAAGGGAACCGAGGTGCCCGTTGGCGTGCGGATCAGCATATTTTCAAGATAACCCACAGTACGACGTTGCTCTAATGGGTAGCGCACCATCACCTTGATTTCTTCTTTATTACGCAAAATCCGTTGGGCTTCGTAACCGTAGAAACCATAACGTACTTGGCGAGCTAAATCGGAAAGCGTGAGGCCAAGGGCTTCTGCTTCTGGGCGTATCTTGAGGCGAATTTCATGGCTGCCCGATGAAAAGTTGTCGGCAATATCGTATACGCCTTCATAGCTGGCAAGTTTTTGCTTCAACTCTTTAGAGGCTGCGGACAGCTCATCGAGGTCACTCGAGGTCAATCTGAAGGAAATATCGCCACCGGCATCGTTGGTGCTCGCGTTAAAGCTGAGTTTTTTGACCGACAAAAGCTCGGGCAATTGTTCACGCCAGGCCGCAGCAATCGTCACGCCATCGACTTCACGGTCTTCACCTTTCGTCAGTTCGGCAAAAATGAAGGCCGAGGTACGGGAGCTCATATTGATAAAGCTGTGCTTCACCACTTGATAACCGTTATCTTTCTCCATTTTTTCGTTCACCTTGTACAGGGCTTCTTCTATGCTCTGTACCACTTTTAAGGTGTTACCTTCGGAGCTGCCTTCATCCATTTCAAGCTCAACTTGAATAAAGTCTGAGGGAATGTCTGGGAAAAATACCCAGCGCACTTTGCCACTGGCGACTAAGGCAATCGACAGAATCAATACACCGATAAAGGCCGCGACCACGTTGTATCTGTGTTTGATACAGCGCTCGAGGAAGTTGCGATAACTGTGGTGAATAAAGTATTGCACTCTGTCGTTAAAATTGGCTTTTAGGTGGCCAAAGAATCCCTTTGGTGCGCCAGGTTTTTTAAACTTCATGTGCGCTAAATGCGCTGGCAGAATGAATTTAGACTCTACCAGTGAGAAGGCTAAACAGAGGATGACCACCATACCGATGGATTTCCAGATAATCCCCATAGGGCCAGAAACCATTAACATGGGAATAAATGCTGCAATTGTGGTTAAGACCCCGAAGGTTGCGGGCATCGCCACTTTTTGCGCACCGCGGATCACGTTCTCAACCGAGTGACCGTGGCGTTCGACCTCTGTGTAGGCACTCTCGCCGATGACAATGGCATCATCCACCACTATTCCGAGCACTAAGATAAAAGCGAATAGGGTCAACATGTTGATCGTCATGGAGAAAGGTTCGAGCGGCATGACCAACATAGTGCCGAGGAAACACACGGGTATTCCCATCATGACCCAAAATGCTAACTTCAGATCGAGGAACATAGCTAAGATGATAAACACCAACAAGGCACCGTAAAACATGTTCGACATCATCATGTCTAAGCGGCCCTGGAGATAGTGGGTCATATCACCCCAAGTATCGAGTTGAGCGTTAGCTGGCAGTGTGGCGCGGCGCTGCTCGACGTACTGTTTGACTTGGTCTGCAATGTCTAAGGCGTTTTGATCATCAATGCTGGTGACTTCAATAATCGCAGCGGGCTTGCCGTTAAAGCGGGTATATTCCAAACGTTCTTCAAAATCATCTTTGATGGTCGCCACTTGCGGCAGCATCACGCGGCTACCGTCTGCGCGAGTTGTGACGACTATATTGGCAAAGTCATCGCCCGTGTAGGCTTGGCCTTTGGTGCGCAATAGAATATCGCCATCTTGAGCACGAATAGAGCCACCTGGTAAGTCTAAGGAGGAGTTTTGCACTGCTAATGCGACTTGTGAGAAGGTCAAGCCGTACTCTCGTAACTTATTCTCAGAAACTTCAATACCGATT
Source organism: Shewanella sp. SM74 (assembly GCF_025653725.1). Lineage (NCBI taxonomy): Bacteria > Pseudomonadati > Pseudomonadota > Gammaproteobacteria > Alteromonadales > Shewanellaceae > Shewanella > Shewanella sp. SM74. Next base: position 40,754 of record NZ_JAKKRZ010000004.1, read on the forward strand.
TCATAATCGCGCACCCCTGTGACTTTCGCACGGGTTACAGCGGGGAGTTGGGTTAAATCGTCACGAACCGATTTAGCCAATTCTTTCATATCGTGGAGTGTCATATCGCCATAAACAGAAACCCAAATGACGTTATTCTCAGGTTTGATTTGTGAGATATTCGGTTTTTCGATGTTCACTGGGAAGGTTGAAATTGCATCTAACCGCAGTTTGGCTTCATCGAGAATGGTCTGCACTTCGTAACCGTCTTCAACTTCAACGGTAATCGAGCCAACGCCTTCGCTAGCCACAGAAGTCACTTTCTTGATGCCGTTGATATCTTGGATGGCTTCTTCAATCTTGATATTGATGCCTTCTTCGATTTCCTGTGGCGCCGCACCTGGATAGGCGACGGAAATATTTAATAAATTGAGTTCGAAAGAAGGAAAAACCTCTTTATTAATCAAAATACTGCTGAACAGGCCGCCGATGAGCAAAACACACATTAATAAGTTCGCGGCCACACTGTTGCGGGCGAACCAAGCTAAGATCCCTTTTTGAGTGTCCATTATTTGACTCCAGCGGCCGCAAGACTCGATTCAGGAGTCTTTTCTTTTGGTGTCTCAGTGGGCAATGCCGCTTCACCTAAGATTTTAACCATTTGCCCATTTGCCATACTGTTGAAGTGGGTCGTAGCGACGCGTTCGCCCGTTTTTAGACTGTCTTTGATGAACACATTCTCTAAATCACTACGAACCACATTTACTTGGCGCATTTCAATGATATTTTTGTCGTTGACTAGGGCGACTTGGTCGTTACGAACCACATGGCGGGGCAATTTGACTATGCCATCGACAGTGCGGCCCTTGATGACTGCATTGACGAAGCTGCCGTATTTAAGCGGTAAGCTACCTGGCTCTTTATTCGCGCGCAGATAGGGATCTTTGATTTCTGCGACTAAATACACCATGCGATTTTCGGCATCGATAACACCTTCACTGCGGATAATATTGCCTTCCCAAGTATTTTCTTTGCCCGCCAAAGAGGCGCTAAGCGTGACTTGGGTATCGGGATTATCGACAGACTCTAAATAGGCTAAATCATCATTAGAAATGGGTAAGCGGATTTCAGCAACGCGAGTATCGTAGAGCTCACCTAGATTAGTGCCTAAGCTAACGTATTGACCTAAATCGACATTTCTAACTTTGATTATGCCGTCAAAGGGCGCACGAATAACTGTGCGCTCAAGGTTACGTTGGGCACGCGCCAGTGCTGCCTGCGCATATTTTACGTTAGCTTGTTCTTTTTTGAGTTGCGGGATACGTAGACCTAACTCAGGGGGCAAGCCCTTGTCGTAGCCTTTGAATTCGATTTTAGCGACTTCACCACGGGCTATTTCTTCGTTCAGTGCGGCGGTGGCTTGGGCCAGCGTCGCTTCGGCTTGCATTAAGTCAGCCTCGTAATCTGAGGGCTCGATTTGTGCTAATTGGTCGCCTTTCTTGACTATGCCACCTGCAACAAAATGAGGGGAGATAGTGAGCATTCTGCCTTGAACTTCGGTCACGAGTTGGGTTTTATACTTTGGGGTAACCACGCCGTAGGAAGGTAAGTTTAGCGATACTGTTTGCTGAGTCACTTGCGTGACATCAACGATAGGAATGGGCATCTCTTCAGGTTTTTGTTCTGGCGCCTCCTTCGTTTGCATTAATAAGGCTGCGCCAAAGACAAACAGCAGCAGAATAAGAAAAGGAGACAGTCTCCTCAGTAGGGTCTTCATCATATAATGGTTAAATCCATGCTAATCGCGTAATGGGGTTAAAGTAGCAGAGTCGGCCACGCCAATAAATTTATTTTTGTAAATTAAATGTTTCTAAAAGTGATGCCGTGACAGATATGCGCATCGTGCATCGATATTTGGGCGAAAATTAGAGCAGAAAGGTGATGAAAGGTTCAGTTAGGTGATTGGAATATATTGAAATAAGAATGAATACGCATTGGGGTTAACCGCTCTAAAACCGCCGCATTTCATTCTATATAATTAAACATAGCAGGATATTTTTAGTAAAATCACCCACGTAAGTTATATTTTGGTAATAAAAAAGCCGCATATAGCGGCTTTAGTTTGGTGAATTTAAGCGGGTGTTACTTTTTCTTACGGGCGATTTTACTCGCTTTCTTTGCCGCTTCTTTCTTGCTCGTTTTCTTCGCAGCTTCTTTCGCTTTCACTTTGGCTTTTTTCTTACCCGGTGTGCGCGCTTCTTTATTCTTTGGACGCAGCTCTTCGATCACGCGGCGTTTCAACGGTTGCTCGATATAACGCTCGATTTTACCAACGATACGCATGTCGTGGGCTTCGGCAAGCGAAATCGCGGTACCTTTTGCGCCAGCGCGGCCAGTACGGCCAATGCGGTGGATATAAGTGTCGGCAGAACGTGGCATATCGAAGTTGATCACATGAGTGATATCGTCGATATCGATACCGCGTGCAGCCACATCGGTCGCCAACAAGACATTGACTTCACCTTTAGTAAAGCGACTCAAGGCTTGGAAGCGTTTCTTCTGTTCCATATCGCCACGCATAAAGGCGCAGGGAATACCGACTTTAAGTAACTGGCCTTCTAGGCTAGAAACGATGTCGCGGGTTTTCACAAATACGATAGTCCGTTTGACATCTTCTTGGCGTAGCAGATGACACAACAGCGCAAATTTATGCTCTTTATCATCGGCTAAGTGGATCCATTGGTGGATCTTGGCTTTTTCACTGCGAGGGGCTTCGACATCGATTTCAATCGGGTCGTTTAACACTTCACGGGCAAAACGTTGTACACCGCCGCCTTCTAAGGTGGCAGAGAACAGCATGTTCTGTTTGCGGCCTTGGGCCTCAATAGCAATGGCTTGCACCACAGAAGAGAAGCCCATGTCTAACATGCGATCGGCTTCGTCGATAATTAAGATATCGACTTCTTGGGCGTTGAAATTGCCTTTGTCTAAATATTCCATCAGGCGGCCTGGGGTCGCGACCAGAATATCGACGTTGCCTGCTAAGGCTTCTTCCTGTGGTCCATAAGGAACGCCGCCAGTAACGATAGCAATATCTAAACCTTGGCCTGTGGCTAGGTGACTCGCATAACGGTGGATTTGGCTGGCTAACTCACGGGTTGGCGTGAGGATTAGCACCCTTGCTTGTCCAGCAAAACGACGGGGAAAGTCGATCAAATGCTGTAGCGATGGCAGTAAAAAGCTTGCTGTTTTACCTGTTCCTGTCGGGGCGCGCGCAAGAATATCTCTTTGCTCTAGGGCGTAAGGAATCGTTTCTTGCTGAATCGTAGTGGGTGAATGATGCCCCATGGCATTAAGCGACTCTAATAAGCTAGGGTCAAGCTGGAAATCTTCAAATTGCATGCGCAGCGTCTCGACGGATAATAGCGAAGCATTATAAAGGTTATGGCGGTTAACTTAAATAACTTATCTAGATCTCCTGTGTTTATCTTCTGTGTTAGTAAAGTTTTATGGTAATTGGCATAAGTTAATTACTTTTAGGTCAATGTATTAGCATTTAATTTGTGGGAAATTGGACCTTTCGTTAAATTTGCCAAACTTAGCTAGCTTTACTTAACTTGTCAGGATTGGACTCGATATCAGTATTTAAGGTAAAAATCTTGGACCAATTGCACCATGGTTTGTGTGTATTGGCCAGAACGTTCACGAATAGTGATATCACTGAGCTTTGGAGCCATTTGTGGATGAGTCTTGTGGGCGAGTACGCAGAGTACTCGATTAGCGCTTTTCCCTACAATGCTGATAAGGTTGGTTATTTCAATCAAATTGAGCTGAGAGTGCGTTAAGATTTCGTCGAAACGGACCATACTCTGCATTGGTAATATGAGACTTGCCTTTCCTTGCGGTGCTAGGCACACATGAATGGCATCGAGTAGTGCGGTAAAGCTTAAGTTATCTGTGTGGCGGGCCATAGCGCGCTGGGATTGTATCGCTTGCGTGCCTTGCTCAAAATAGGGGGGATTACAAATTATATGATCAAAATACCCTTGATACTCAGTTTGTTGGCAAAAGTTTTGGATGCTGCAATTAACTAAGGTCAGTCGATTGGCCCAAGGACTATTGTGGAAGTTATGTTGGCAAGCATGGGCGGCATTGGTGTCTAATTCGACACTGGTGATATGTGCTTGACTGCGCTGAGCGGCCATTAAACTGAGTAAGCCGCTGCCTGCGCCTATATCTAAGATTGATTTCGCGGTGGTCAGTTGTGCCCATGCCCCAAGGACGACGCTGTCTGTGCCTACGGCCATGCCGCAATTCATGTCATCGATATGAAATTGTTTAAAAGTGAATGCCATGGGGAGTTAATTTTGCCGTTCTAAAGTGATTTAGGCCCAATATTGGGCGCGCAATATTCTAATTCTAGCCTTCGTTTTTAGCTAATGTTTTTAAACAGTCGCATCTGTCCTAGCTGTATGAATTTGTGTCGCCAAATCATTTACTATTTTACGTGGCAATACCGATTTCACTTAATTAACGCTTTAATTTATTGCCTTAGAAACCTTTTATTAGCAGTTAATTAGCATTATTTCACTTTTTTGCCTGAACGGACTTGTTGTCTTGTATTGACGCTTTAAGTCTGGTATTAGTTTCGCCCCCATTTTTAATCACTTTTAAGATTAACGGATAGGTAAACGAGTTTGTTGGTGAATTAGTCGTCAGTTAGGCTACATAAACGTTCGCCATCGTTTATAAACTCGGCAGATATCGAACATATTTACCACGGAATTGTGTAAACATAGATTTGCACTCCGGATGGGCTTTGTTTTAGCTATGGCTAATCGACACATAATCACTTAAGTTTGTAAAAAAACAATAAGACAAGATGGGGCTTCCAGTGCAAGACAATCAGATGAGTATCGGAGATACATTAGGCTTAGGTTTTATGACCTTTGCGTTCTTTTTAGGTGCGGGAAACCTAATTTTTCCACCATTCGCGGGTATGTTAGCGGGCGAAAATATGCCCCTCGCCATGTTGGGTTTTTTGATTACCGCCGTAGGTTTACCTTTAGTTGGACTGATTGCTGTCGCTAAGGCTCAAGGTAAGGTTATGGCTATGCTGCCAGTATTTGCAGCAACGACATTGGCCGTCGCGATTTACATTATTATCGGCCCTGCTTTTGCTGCGCCGCGTACGGGATTAGTGGCTTACGAGATTGGCGCTAAGCCATTTATCGATGACACCACGGCAACGTTTTTGCTGGGCAGTTTAGAATTAAACCTGACGCAACTGCTATACACATTAGGTTTCTTCGCTGTCACTATGTTGCTGGCGCTTTTCCCTGGTAAGTTGCTCGATAGCGTAGGTAAAGTATTAACACCTATTTTATTGATTTTGTTGGTCGGATTAGCAGTCTCCGTGCTGTTTTTACCTGCATCCGAAGTGGGCCAAGCTGTGGGGGACTACCAACAGCATCCGCTGACCAAAGGTATTTTGGAAGGCTATAACACTATGGATACGTTAGCATCCTTGATGTTTGGTATGTTGATTATTGATATCCTGCGTAAAAAGGGCATTGACCAACCCAGTGATCAAACTAAGTATCTAATCCGTGCAGCCTTTATTGCCGCCGCTGGTTTAACTTTTGTGTATGTGTCCTTGTTCTTTTTAGGTGCAACTGCTGGCGATATCGCTATCGGCACTAAAAATGGTGGCGAAATATTAACAAATTACGTGACCCGCGAGTTTGGGGAACTAGGCTCAGTCTTGTTGTCATCAGTCGTGACTTTAGCTTGTTTAACCACTGCGGTTGGGCTGGTGAGTGCGTGTTCTGAGTTCTTTAATGAGCTGATGCCTAAACTGTCTTACCGTTTCCTCGTGATCTTTTTAAGCTTGATATGCGCTGTGATTGCGAACGTGGGCCTAAGTCAGTTGATTGCTATTAGTATTCCCGTATTAATGACGATTTATCCTGTGGCTATTGCTCTTGTGGTTGTGACTTTCCTGACCGCTTATTTTGCGAATCCACAGTTTGCACATCGCGCAGTACTGAGCGTGGCACTGTTTTTCGGCATCTTCGATGGTCTTAAAGTGGCAGCGAAAAGTTTGACTGACGCTGATGGTCAAGCCATGAATGGCTTAGCACAGGTTTTTATCCATATAGTGAATGTTATGTCTCCAGTGTTATCTAAGCTGCCACTCTATGAAGAAGGTATGGCTTGGTTATTGCCGACCATTGCGACGATTGCACTGTGTTTAGTATTCGGTCGTGGCCGTGGTCAAACGGCTGCAGCCTAGGCTTTGCATTCTAGTTCTCGTCTTTATGCTTAACTCAGTTAAGCTTATGCAGGCTTAGACATATTTAAATTAATATCAACGGCGTATCATTTGATTACGCCGTTTTTTTATGGAGTATTTGTGCCTAAAACCTATATGCCAGATCCACTTATCGATGCTTTTCTTGATGATCTTTGGTCAAGCAAGGGACTGAGTGATAACACGCTATCGGCCTATCGTACCGATCTACGCCATTTTGATCGTTATCAAGGTCAGCAAGGCGTGACGTTACTCGCGGTTTCTCAGGCCGATGTTAGGGCATATCTGGCCTTTAGAGTTGAGCAGAATTTTGCGCGTACCAGTAGCGCTCGGCTGCTCAGCAGCTTACGGCGTTTCTATACTTATCTGGTGCAGACCAAGCAGATTTCAGCCGATCCTATGGCCTTAGTCGAGTCGCCTAAGTTAACGCGCCATTTGCCGGATTCTCTGAGTGAGTCGCAGGTTGACCGTTTACTGTCTGAGCCCAATGTGGATGATGCCGTCGAATGCCGTGACAAGGCAATGCTAGAGCTTTTGTATGCAACTGGCCTCAGGGTGAGTGAACTTGTCGGCTTGACCATGGAGCAAATGAGTTTGCGCCAAGGCTTAGTACGTATTGTGGGCAAGGGTGGCAAAGAGCGTCTTGTGCCGCTGGGGGAATTGGCTATTACCGAAGTGGAGGGCTACATGAAATTTGCTCGCCAAGAGTTGCTCGGTAATAAACAATCTGATGTGGTATTTCCGTCGAAACGCGGGCAGATGATGACGCGGCAAACTTTTTGGCATCGGATTAAACTTTATGCTCTGCGTGCGGGGATTGAAACTGCATTATCACCGCACACTTTACGCCATGCTTTTGCCACTCATTTACTCAATCACGGTGCCGATCTGCGGGTTGTCCAACTGTTATTAGGTCACAGCGACTTATCGACGACACAGATTTATACCCATGTAGCACGGGCAAGATTGCAGGAATTGCATCAACAGCATCATCCTAGAGGCTAAAAAAGGATTTAGTTACAGCATAAATTTGCTTTCCGCGCGGCTTGTCTGTAACTTTTTGCCCCTATACAGGGTCTATTGAATATCTCGAGTTAGAACGGCCCCAATATCTCGTTGTAGCGACACAATTTATAGGATGTCCCATGAAGTTGACCCCAGCATTATCCTTAGTTTTTGCCCTCCTAGTTGCACCACTTGCCAGCGCTGCCACTGCGACGTCTCCCGATACCGCTGCGATTAAGCAAAAACTCGGTGAGATGTTAGATGTTGAAGTCATTTCTATGCAGGACTCACCGATTGAGGGCTTGTATCAAGCCATGACCAACCGCGGCGTGCTCTATATTAGCCGTGATGGTTCAAAACTATTCCACGGTAGTGTGTATGATATCGATAAGGGCATGAAAAACTTAACCGAAGCCGCATTAGCGGGTCCGCGTTTAGAAATGATGAAGCCGCTTGAAGAGAATATGCTTGTCTATAAAGCGAAAAACGAAAAACATGTGGTCACTGTATTTACCGATGTTAGCTGTGGTTATTGCCGTAAATTGCATAGCCAAATGTCTGACTACAATAAACTTGGTATTACAGTGCGTTACTTAGCCTTCCCGCGCGCGGGTGTGCCGTCAGCTAATGCCGACGAGATGCAAGCTATCTGGTGTGCTAAAGATCCATTAAAAGCCATGACTGATGCTAAAGCGGGCAGCAAAGTTGCCGCGGCAACATGTGATGCTAAAATTGCTGAGCAATATGCGTTAGGCACAACCTTTGGTGTTAATGGTACGCCTGCAATCGTATTAGAAGATGGCAATATGATCCCTGGTTATCAACCGCCTGAAGACTTATTACGCACCTTAGAGGCACGTCAGTAACAGCCTAAAATGTAAAATTTATCCCACGAAAGGTGAGCTTAAGGCTCACCTTTTTGTTATCTTATTGCCACGATTTCATGAGAGTTTGAGTCCCTTGATCCATAAGATAGTCCGTCGCCCAACCGTTGATGATAGCCATTTACCCGCTCATCTTTCGCCGCTATTGAAACAGCTTTACGCTCGCCGTGGTGCGCTAACCCACGAATGCGAGCTTGTCCTTAAGGGGCTATTAAGACCTGAAACCATGAAAGGGTTGCCTGAAGCTGCGGCGCTTATTGCCGATGCCATGCAGGCGAATAAGTCGATTCTGATCGTGGGTGACTTTGACGCAGACGGCGCCACATCGACCAGTGTGTGTATGTTGGCGCTGCGGATGATGGGCGCGGTGAGAGTGGATTATTTGATCCCTAATCGCTTCGATTACGGCTACGGCTTAAGCCCTGAAATTGTAGCAGTTGCGGCCTCCAAACAGGCTGAGCTACTCATCACAGTTGATAATGGTATTTCATCAATTGACGGTGTTGCGGCGGCCAAAGCCTTTGGTATGCAAGTGGTGATTACCGACCATCATTTACCCGGCCATGAGTTACCCGCTGCCGATGCGATAGTGAACCCTAACCAACCGGGCTGTCCATTTGCCAGCAAATCGATAGCGGGTGTCGGCGTGGCCTTTTATTTGATGACGGCATTAAGGGCTGAATTACGGACGCGAAACTGGTATCAAACCCACGGTATTGCTGAGCCCAATTTAGGCACACTACTCGATATCGTTGCCCTTGGCACCGTTGCCGATGTGGTGTCACTCGATGCCAATAATCGTATTTTGGTTGAAGCAGGTTTGCAGCGCGTGCGAGCCGGGCGTTGCCGTGTGGGGATTACTGCGTTGCTTGAAGTGGCGAAGCGAAATCCGGCGCGGATTGTCGCATCTGACTTTGGTTTTGCCGTGGGCCCAAGGCTTAATGCTGCAGGCAGGCTGGACGAAATGGCACTTGGGGTTGAAACCTTACTCTGCGAAGACATGATGTATGCGCGGCGTATGGCGGCAGAGCTTGACGGATTGAATCAAGAGCGCCGTGAGCTGGAAGTCGGCATGCAGCAGGAAGCCTTAAAAAGCCTAGAGCACTTAAAGCTTAACGAAGCCGAGTTGCCTTGGGGAATTGCCTTATTTCAAGAGGATTGGCATCAGGGCGTGATCGGGATTTTGGCCTCGCGCATTAAAGACAAATACCATAGACCCGTGATTGCCTTTGCCGATGCAGGCAATGGTGAAATTAAAGGCTCGGCGCGTTCGATCAAAGGCTTGCATATGCGCGACTTATTGGAGTTAGTGAACACTCGCCATCCGGGACTGATTATCAAATTTGGTGGTCATGCAATGGCGGCGGGTTTATCGCTCAAAGCGGGCAGTTTTGCGACATTTGCTAAAGCCTATGATGATGCGGTGCGTGAGCAGCTTAAACCTGAGTTGTTAACGGGCGAGCTTTGGTCCGATGGCGAACTCACTCCCGCAGAGTTGAATCTTGAAATGGCTCAGTTACTGCGTAATGCGGGGCCTTGGGGACAAGCTTTCGAAGAGCCGTTATTCGATGGTTACTTCACGATAGTGCAACAACGTCTTGTCGGTGAGCGCCACCTTAAGCTCGTACTCGAAACCCAATGCGGCACTGTGATGCTCGATGCGATTGCTTTTAATGTGGATTTGCACACTTGGCCAGATGCGACGATTAATCATGCTCGTGTTGTGTATAAACTCGATGTGAATGAGTATCGCGGCAATTTTTCGCTGCAACTTATGGTTGAGCAAATCGAAGCTATGTAAGATGACAAGGAGTGAAGTTGAAATCATTATCCGATAAAAAAATCCGCCAGCTACTTAAGCGTTTTGCTTGGATATATGTTGTCTGCTTAAGCATACCGTTTATCTCAACCTTACTCACCACTAAGGCTCAGGGGCAAATGCTGCTTATGGGGATTTGGCCTGCAGCCTCCTTGTTTTACTTTCTCGCTTACCGTTATTTAGCTAAATCCTTTAAGTATGAAATCAATCGCCACTTAGCCTTTAGTTATCATGGCGGTGGTACTTTAGCGGGGGCTTTGTATTCGTTAGCTAAAGTGGTGTTATTAGCGATGGCATTTATGATATTTATGAGTGCCAATAACACCTGAGCTGACGTTAACGGAAAATTTCGGAGAAAGGAAAATGCAGCAGGAAACAGGATACAGAGTCAGTACAGATCAAGCTGAAATGAATCTTGAGGTTATCCATGGCTTTATTAGTAATAGTTATTGGGCGCAGGGCATGCCAAAGGCGCTGCTACAAAAAGCGTTAGCCAATAGCCTGTGTTTTGGGGTATTTGATAAGGACAATCAACAAGTGGCTTTTGGCCGCTTAATCACAGATAAAGCCACTTTTGCCTATCTTGCCGATGTGTTTGTACTTGAGTCGCACCGCGGCTTAGGTTTAAGCAAGTTGATGATAACAGCGATTCTTGAACATCCTGAATTACAAGGTTTAAGACGGATAATGTTAGCCACCCGTGATGCCCATGGACTCTACGCCCAGTTTGGTTTTGGTACCGTGGATCATCCTGAAACCCTGATGCAAATTCGGCTTGAGAATGCCTACCTTTAGAAAAGGATTGTTGAGATTATCCTCGTTGACATCGTCATGATTAAGATAAGGAAATTCAGATGACAAAACTACATTATGCCTATTTTGCCAGTTTTATGGTTTCCTCCGCTTTTTTGAATTGGTTACTCGAGGGACAAGTGCCTTGGGTGAGACTACTTTGCTTAATCTTGTTGTTTTCAACCTTCGTATTTGCCAGTTTAGACCATAGTTTAAAGCGGTCGATAAAATCAAAATATTAGAAGTAAACCCTATTAAAAACAAAAAGCCAGCTTGCGCTGGCTTTTTATCTTATGCGGTTAATATTTCACTATTATGCGGCTTTCGTTTCGGCGGTTTCTTCATCGCTGTGGCGAATTAAGTAATCAAATGCGCCCAGTGATGCGGTCGCGCCGCTGCCCATGGCAATGATAATTTGCTTGAAAGGTGAGTTAGTGACATCACCTGCGGCAAAAATACCTGGGACTGAGGTTTGTCCGCGCTCATCGACTATGATCTCGCCCCTTGGGGTTAAATCGATAGTGCCCTTTAACCATTCCGCATTCGGTACTAGCCCTATCTGCACGAAGATACCTGCAAGTGCGACATGGTGACTCTCGCCAGTGGTTCTGTCTGTGTAGTTCAGACCATTAACCCGAGTACCATCGCCAGTCACTTCAGTGGTCATAGCTTGGGTAATGATTTTAATGTTACCCATAGAAGCCGCTTTACGTTGCAGTACATCGTCAGCGCGCAGGGTTTTATCAAATTCCAGCACGGTCACATGTTCTACTATGTTCGCAAGATCGATAGCCGCTTCGATACCTGAGTTACCGCCGCCGATCACCGCCACACGCTTGCCCTTAAATAACGGGCCATCACAATGCGGGCAGTATGCGACACCTTTGCCGCGGTATTCTTTCTCGCCAGGGACGTTCATTTCACGCCAGCGTGCACCTGTGGCTAACAATACGGTACGGCTACGTAATTTAGCGCCGCTTGCCAGTTCAAGCTCGAACAAGCCATCTGTTGATAACGACACTGCCTTTTGGTTGTCCATGATGTCGACTTCGTAGTCTCGTACATGGGCTTCAAGGTTTGCCACTAGTTTTGGACCTTCGGTCGCTTTGACCGAAATAAAGTTCTCGATACCGACGGTTTCAGCCACTTGTCCGCCAAACTTGTCGGCAACAATACCGGTGCGAAGTCCTTTACGTGCTGCATAAATAGCGGCCGCTGCGCCGGCTGGGCCGCCGCCAACGACTAAGACTTCGAATGGCGCTTTTTCATTAATTTCATCGGCCTTACGGCTTGCTGCATTGGTATCCAGTTTATTGAGGATCTCGCCAATGCTGATACGGCCTGCTGCAAACACTTCGCCATTTAAGTAGACAGAAGGCACCGCCATAATGTTTTTGCTGGTTACTTCTTCTTGGAACAGGGCACCGTCGATCATCACGTTGGTGATATTCGGGTTAATGGCCGCCATCATGTTCAGTGCCTGTACTACGTCTGGGCAGTTTTGGCACGTCAGTGAGACGTAAGTTTCAAAGGCATATTTGCCTGGCAGATTGCGGATCTGCTCAATAATGTCATCGCTGAGTTTGATTGGGTGTCCACCCGTGTGCAGTAATGCCAGCACGAGTGAGGTAAATTCGTGACCCATAGGCAGACCAGCAAAGCTGATTTGCGTATTAAGCTCTGGGTTAATCACTGTCATTGCCGGGGTGCGTTCGCCCTGAACTTCTTTCAGGCTCACCAGAGAAGATAGGCTGACAATGTCTTGCGCTAAGCTTTTTAATTCTTGAGACTTTCTACTCTCATCTGCAGACACGACAAGTTCAACTGGTCTCTTGAGGTTTTGCAGATAGGTTTGCAGTTGATTTTTTAAATTCGCATCTAACATGTGATGACTCCAAAATCGCTTAAAAGGGAGAAGTAAGGGGGCCAGTCTAGGCTCTTGCAGGGGCGGGCTTAATCCTTTGCTGCGTGGCGCTACAACTGTGTTGGCTGTAACGCCAATCAGCTTGGGACGCTAGACTGGCGGGGTTGACGCTTTGCAGGCTAAATTAGATTTTGCCAACGAGGTCTAAAGACGGTGCTAATGTTTCGTCACCTGGTTGCCATTTAGCTGGGCAAACTTCGCCATCGTGAGTAGCAACATATTGAGCTGCTTGAATTTTACGAACTAGCTCTTGAGCGCTACGGCCGATGCCTAAATCGTGAACTTCGCTGACCTTGATTTGGCCTTCTGGGTTAATCACGAAAGTACCACGCAGTGCTAAACCGTCTTCTTCAATCATCACGCCGAAGTTACGGCTGATAGTGCCTGTTGGGTCAGCCAGCATTGGGAAGTTGATCTTCTTGATGGTGTCTGACGTGTCATGCCATGCTTTGTGAGTGAAGTGTGTGTCAGTTGATACTGAGTAAACTTCAACGCCCATACCTTGCAGTTTTTCGTAGTGATCCGCCATGTCGCCTAATTCAGTTGGGCAAACAAAGGTGAAGTCAGCTGGGTAGAAGAATACGACTGACCACTTACCTAACAGGTCTTGTTCAGTTACTGGAACGAACTCACCATTGTGGAATGCAGTGGCTTTGAATGGTTTGATTGTGCTGTTGATAATTGATTGAGTCATTTTATGCTTCCATTTAGTTGATGATGGCTTAAGTTCATAACGAGGACATTTGCTTGCGTCCTGTCGATGTGAAGCATATTACCGACTCGATTAAAATTAAGATAACGGATAAAAACTATTATCCTAATCGGTTTAGTCGAATTATGATGCGATTAGGTCGGACTCAATCGGTTTTTCTACGACGGCTGCGGGTTTGGCGTGATTGGGTGTAGTCAGGGTTTAGCCAGCTGGTTTTTGTTGATTGAGATAAGATAAATTTCGAGCATAAAAAAGGGATATCAATGATATCCCTTAAAGTGTAAATACAATTAAAACAAGATACTGAGGTTCTAGGTTCTAGGTTCTAGGTTCTAGGTTCTAGTTCTGTGCTTTGGGTTGAGTTAACCAAGTGCTGAGTAAGCGCACGCCGTAACCTGTTGCACCCGCAGGCACAACAGCGGTATCAGTGGCGGTTAAGGCATTGCCCGCGATATCCAAATGTGCCCAAGGCTGTTCGCCCGCAAAGCGTTTTAAGAACATGGCCGCAGAGGAAGCACCCGCGCTGCCTTCTTTACCTGTGTTTGTGAGATCCGCGATAGTGGATTTAAGCTCATCCGCATAGGCTTGATCTAACGGTAAGCGCCAGACCTTTTCGCCAACCTGTTGACCTGCATAAGTTAGCTGCTGCACTAAAGGCTCAGAATCGGTAAACAAGCCAGCATAAACATTGCCTAACGCACTCACTTTTGAGCCAGTCAGTGTCGCAACATCGATAATCACCGATGGCTTATAATTTTCTCTGGCATACCAGAGGCCATCGGCCAGCACTAGGCGACCTTCGGCATCGGTATTGAGCACTTCAACGGTGAGACCTTGGGCGGTTTTAATCACATCACCTGGGATCATTGCATGACCCGATACCATGTTCTCCGCCATGGGCATAATCGCCACTACGTTGACAGGCGCTTTTTGAATCGCCATGGCTTTAATAGTGCCTAGCACAGTGGCTGCACCTGCCATATCTGACTTCATCCGCGCGATTGAAGTACCTGTCGCCTTAATATTGTAACCACCCGAGTCGAAGGTGATGCCTTTACCGACCAGTGCGATTGGCGCGTCTTTGCTACCAGGCCAATGGGCGACCACTAACTTAGGTGGGCGCTCGCTGCCTTTACCTACAGCAGCTAAGGCGCCCAGTTGTAGACGTTCGATATCTTTGGCTTCTAATACCGTGACTTTAACGCCGAGGGATTTGAGTTTTCTGGCTTCGTTAGCAAAGCTGTCGGGATACATAATGTCTGCAGGTGCGTTTGTCAGATCGCGCGCTAAAAACACACCTGCTTCAACCGCTTGCAGATTTTTATGGTGTTTTTGGTTGCGACTTAAATCATCGACAGCGATTTGGTAATTCTTCTCGGCACGGGGGCTCGCTTTGAACTGAGTATAACGATAACTGCGTAGTTCAATTCCGTGGGCAAGCTCAGAGGCAAATAGCGGCGCGGCAGTTAAGCCTTGGGTGAGTACACGCACTGTGGCTTGGGGAACCGTATCGAGTTTAGCCGCAACATTGCCACCGATGGTATTAATGTCGCCGGGCGTTAAGTTTTTTGCATCGCCAATGCCGACCAGTAAGACCCGTTTAGCATCAATTTCGCTGGGTACCAAAATCTCGAGGATTTCTCCCCGTTTGCCGGAAAAAATATTATCCGCCGTTGCTAGGTTTAATTGATCTTGGGTCGACTGAGGTAAAAAGTCGATCCCATAGGTAGTAGAATCAGCGCTTTGGAATAGCACTAGTGTATCTGAATTCAGTGAGCTACGAGTGTCAAAACTAAAACTTTCGGCGTTAGCATTGAGAGAGTTAAGGCACGCCAGAGCCATAACGCTTAATATCAATTTATTATTATTTTTCATGGTGACAGCTCATATCATGGAAGTGTGAGAAGAATATCAAAGCTCAGCCTTAGGGTTAACTAATTTACGCTATTTTGCTGATATTAGTATTAAATCCAAGGCCCAAAGCGTGTCAATGATCGATCAAGGGCAAAACCCAATTGTTGCGATAAAGATTGAGCACTACTTTTAAGGGCCGAGGTGCCTAAAAGCTGTGGCGATTGGCTCGCAAAAATCACCCAATTCCCGCCGCCTGTGAGACAAGCGTTCACATGGGCAAAGTGTTGTTGTAAGTCGGCTAACAACTCGCGATTTTGGCTATGTTCTTTCCAGCAGTTCAGCACTAAATACCCATTGGGTTTGATGAGGTTAGTGCACTGCTCAAGGAATATTGGCGAAAGCTGCCCTGTTTCAACGCCTTTGGCTGTGTAAATATCGGCAAAAATTACATCCACTTTTTTATGATCGCCAGCAGCTAAAAAAGCAATAGCATCATCATTGATAAGATTGAGCTTTTTACCTATCGGCAGCTGAAAATAGCGCTTAGCTAACTCAATCACCGCGGGGCGTAATTCCACCGCTGTTAACTTTATTGCCGCGTCGAAATTGCGCAGTGAGTGAATAATCGAGCCGCCGCCTAAACCTAAAACAATAGCGCTCTTAGGCTTACAAAACAGTAAAACCAACAACATGGCTTGCACATAAGTGTGCTGGGGAATATAGGGCGCCGCCTTGAGGATCTTACTCTGCTCATCGTTATCCCCAAAGGACAGGATCCGTGAGTCGTCGTAATCGATTACACGAATCGGGCCTAGTGCGTCTTGGGTTTCATGTAAGAGGGTCGAATCGGCCATATTGGATTAATTACTCGGTTTAGCTGTTTGGCTTGTTTGCACGGGCTATAACTGCTCGCGCAAAAAAGTTAGAATTCAGACAGTTTTAGTTAATTGAGCCGCTATTATGACAAATCAAATCCTGCTTGCCTGTATTTATCTTGCAGTGTTTATCTTTTTACAGCGCGCCTTAACCCATTGGGTTAGAAAACTCGCGCAAATGAAGCAAGTGAGTGTTGCACGGACCAGTTTAGTGACCCGTTTTATTTCCTATGTGATGTTTTTTATTACTCTGTCCTTGATGGCGGTCTCGCTCGGACTGGGCTATCAGGATGTGTCGCTATTTGTGTCATCCGCCTTTGCAGTAATGGGCGTAGCATTGGTTGCTCAATGGTCGATATTGAGTAATTTAACCGCTGGCGTGCTGATCTTTTTCGTGTTTCCTTACCGTATCGGCGAGCGCATTCGAGTGGTTGATAAGGATGAAGATATTAGCGGAGTGATCATCGAAATCGCTTTATTCCATGTGCTTATTCACCGCGACAATGGCGATACCATTACTTATCCCAATAACCTCATGCTGCAAAAGGCAGTGTTAAAGCTGGCTGATCAGACCCCCTTAGCCGAACGTCAGGCGTTACTCGAAGGCAAAAAGAAGTTTGATCCTGAGTAACAAAGGATATAGATACATGGTCATTGAAGAAGATGTTGGCAAATTGATTGATACTGAACTTTATAGTTCATTACTCGTCTATGCAAAAAAGAATAGCAAAGTAAATGTGAATGAATGTGATCTACCTAAAGTGTTATTAGCCTATGATGCACAAAAAATAAACGCCGCCGAGTTTTCTATTTTAGAGATGGAGAAGATAGTGTCATCGAACATGCCACTATTTACTCGTTTCTTCGATAAAAAAATAGATACTTTTATTGATGCACCAGATGAGCAAGAGAGCAATGATGATGTTATCGCAACACTGCCTTTTTATAAAAATTTCTTGGTGATATACATTATTGAGTTCTGCCTCTTAATTGAAAAGCAAGATGAACTAGAACGTTATCTTAAAAAAATAAGAGTACCAGGCAGCAAAAAATATTCACGAAAATTAAAGGAGATAATGACTGCTTTGTAATTGAGAACAGTCAGAGTAATACGTGTATATAATTTTGAAAAAACTTGATAGATCTGACCATGGTTGGCAACCTTAGTTATTTGGAGTTCGCATGTTTGCAAAGTCAATAACCATTTTTCCTTTTGGTGATATTTCAGGAAAAGGTCAATCAAAAATCTGGGAAAGGAAGTTAGATATACCTTATTTAGGGGATGGCTTTCTCATACGTATTTGGGGGACAAAAGAGGGACCAACAGTATCCCAATGTGAGGCATTCGATAAACTCATCAATAATGCAGAGCAGATTAGAAAAGATGCAACTGCTAGGATTATTCATTTCCTTACCTCTTCTGACATTGTTCCTGCAGATATTGAGCTCTCCTCATCCAATGTTTGGGCATTTTTGTTGCCATGCTTGATCGAAGTTCATGCAAATAATGAATACAGCCTTGGTGTTGGTAAGCTAGGTTCAAATGCCATTACTATTGGATATGATATTTCTTGGGGTAAAGGTTTTCCCCTTTTGTAGATAGGTGTTTTAGATGGCTTTATCGATGAAATATATTCCGAATAGTGATTATCTGCTTTTTACTAGCAGTTTAATATATGAAAGGATGAATCACTAAAACCATAATATTAGTTAAGGTTTTAGTGATTCATTTTATTTTAAAAAGTTAGATCGTTAGGTGTATTTTTGGCAACACTAAATGCTATTTTAACGAGGCGATAAAGGCTTCAGACTTTTGGCGGTAGGATTCTTCAAATGCAATGATAGCAGCTATGATACCAGAGCCCAAAAGCACTTGTAGAGAGGGGATAAGAGTAGCTATGCCCACTGTCGACCAAAAGTTAAGGCTAAATCCACGTGTCATCCAAAACTGACTCGCTAGGCCAATTAATGAAAGCACGACGGCTAATAACGAAACAACGGTTGTTACTCGGGTAATCATTAATAGTAATGCTAAGTTTTTTGAGGATAAATTTTTATAGGGTTTCATTTTTACTCTTTCCTTAAGTATTTAATATTTTTGTATGTTTAATTTATAAACTAGTGAAGCACTCTTTGAAAAAAAGCTACCGCTTGCAGGTACATTTGCAGTGCGAGTGCGGGATCATAGCGTTCGCCTTCATCACGCATAAAGGCGTGTTGGGCGTTGACTTCAAGCCAAGTGAAGTTACGGTTCAGCGCCATTAATTGCTGGTGGATTAGTACTCGTCCCTCCGCGGATACGTGGGGATCTTGCTTGCCGAACACTAACACTAATTCCCCTTGAATATCACCGCTGCGGCTCAATGAGTCATTGCCGTAAGCGCAGGGTAGGGTGTTGGAATGAATGTCGGTAGGATAGAGGCAAAATGCACCTAAAATAGCGGGGTTGAGTGCGGCGCGGTAGGCTAAGTGGCCGCCGATACACACGCCCATAGAGCCAACTTTGCCATTGCAGTAAGTTTGTTGAGTGGCAAAATCGATCAGTGCTTGGGTATCGCTATCGTGGTGTTCTAGGGGTTTGGCAAATTTATCGGCGTTACCTTTATCTTTACCTGATTCATCATAGGCCAGCACTGTGCCTAAAGGATTTAGTTCATGGAACACTTCGGGTACTAACACCACAAAACCGTGGCCAGCAAGAATAGTGGCGGTGCGGGCGATGGGCGCAGTTTGCTGAAATATCTCGGAATAAAAGATGATACTTGGGAATATTCCCTGTGCTTCTGGGCGATAGATATAGGTGCGCATTAGCCCTGAAGGTGTGGAGATATCCTGAATTTCCTGAGTCACTAACATATTTATATTCCTCTATGAGGCTTCAAACGTTGAAGCCTCACTTTAGCAGTCAGGATTTTATCTGTCAGTTAAAACAATTCGTTACCTGAGAGTTCACCAGCACATAGTGCTTTTATATTACTCAAGGTCGTTTTGGCAATGGCGCCTAGGGCTTCTTCGGTGAGAAAGGCTTGGTGACCCGTGAAAATCACGTTATGGCAGGCTGATAAACGACGGAATACATCGTCTTGAATAATTTCATTCGATTTGTCTTCGAAGAACAGGCCCTTTTCGTTTTCGTATACATCGAGCCCAAGCGAGCCGATTTGCCCCAGTTTTAATGCTTCCATTGCGTCGAAAGCATTGAGTAAACCACCGCGGCTGGTGTTGATCACCATGACACCGGGTTTCATCTTGGCGAAGCTGGCTTGGTTAAGTAAGTGACGGTTATCCGCGGTCAACGGGCAATGCAAGCTGATGATATCGCTGTTGGCATAAATAGAGTCGAGATCTTGATATTCAACATTCAGCGCGATGACAGCCGGATTGATAAAGGGATCGAAGGCAATGACTTTACAGCCAAAACCGAGCAATACCTTGATGGTTGCTACGCCGATTTTACCTGTACCAATCACGCCGACGGTTTTGCCGAACATGTTAAAGCCGACTAAGCCTTCGAGGGAGAAGTTGGCATCGCGAGTGCGTTGGTAAGCTTTGTGGATTTTTCGATTCAGTGTCAACATCAGTGCGACTGTATGTTCGGCCACGGATTCAGGAGAATAAGCAGGTACGTTAACGACTTGCATGCCTAAGCGTTTAGCGGCAACTAAATCGACGTTGTTAAATCCAGCGCAGCGCATGGCGATAATTTTTGTGCCACCCTTAGCGAGTTCGACCAGAACTTCTTCACAGAGTGAATCGTTGACGAAGGCGCAGACAATTTCAAAACCTTCGGCAAGCTTCACTGTTTGCATGCAGAGGCGATAATCGAAGTACTCAATTTGTGCACCAAACGCAGCATTTGTGCGGTTAAAGTGCTGCATGTCGTAATGTTTCGCGCTAAAAAATCCAATTCTCATTTCAGTCACCTAACGGGTTTGCTGATGTAATTATCTGGCAAAGAGTGTAAGTGAGTTAGGGCTTTTTGTCCTTAGCCTTAGAAAATTCCCCTTTAAAAGAGTGAGCTTTATCATCAATTGGGAATAAAAAAGCGAGCCCCTGACGGCTCGCTTATTGATTGACTGCTTTTACTTGAAGTGTTCAAGCTAGAGCTCTCATATTGAAAGTCGTACTATATGAGCTGAGGGCTAGTCCTTTAACCCTCCGTTATTGCATTTTACTTTTTGTCTTTAGCGTATTTAGCTGCAGATGCACCCGCGATACGGCCATAAGTAACGATATCGGAGATAGCATTACCACCTAAGCGGTTAGCACCGTGAACGCCACCTGTGACTTCACCTGCTGCATATAAACCATCAATAGGTTTGCCTGTTTTTTCACTCTTCACTTCGGCTTTAGTATCGATCACAACACCACCCATAGTGTGGTGAACTGCTGGCGCGATTTCGAGAGCGTAGAAAGGTGCAACAACTAATTCACGTGGTAAATCAGGACGTTCAAATTGAGCATCTTTACCTGATTTAACAAAGCCATTATAAGCTTTCACTGTTTTAGCGAGTTCGGCCGCTGGAATATCTAACTGTTTAGCCAGATCTTCAATTGTTTTGCCTTCTTTAACAATGTTCAGGTGCACATAGCCTTCGATAGCTTTTAAGCTCTTACGGATAGAGTCATCGAATACCAAATAAGCACTTTCGCCTTTTTGTTGCAGAATCGCGGCAGACGCTTTGTCACGGGTGGTGATTTCGTTCATAAAGCGGTTACCTTCACGGTTAACCACGATCGCACCGTTACCACGTACCGCTTCGGTGATCATCACACCACCAGCAGGTGAATAAGTAGGGTGAGCTTGAATAAACTCTAAGTCGCGAGTTGCCGCGCCCGCTTGCAATGCCACGTCTAAGCCATCACCTGTAGCACCTGGGTGGTTAGTCGCTTTAAAGCCTTTTAACTTAGGATCATACTTAGCTACACGATCGTTATTTTTCGCAAAACCACCCGCTGCGATAACGACAGCGTCAGCTTTGACCACGTAATAACCTGTGTATTCACCCTTCACTAATACGCCGGTAATTTTACCGCTCGCATCTTCAAGAATACGTACTACACGGCTGTTTAAGCGGATGTCAGTACCACGTTTCACTGCATTGTCCCATAGAACTTGTGCTACGTGTGCACCCACGCCAGCGCCGCCTGTTGGACGGTGACTACGGTTAACACTTGCGCCACCCATACGACCTACGTCAGTCATATCGGCACCCATAGAGGTTAACCAATCGATAGAGTCTGATGAGTTGTTGGCTAAGGTTTTGACTAATTCAGGATCGTTAATATTGCGACCACCTTTCATGGTGTCGTCGATCATGATTTGTTTCTTGTCTGCGATACCTAGTTTAGCCTGTGGCTTAGTTTCTGCAGCGTTCATACCGCCAGCAGCAAGTTTAGTGTTTCCGCCTGGGATAGGTTCTTTTTCAAGCAGGATAACTTTAGCGCCTGCATCACGGGCTGAAACGGCTGCAGCAAGACCTGCACCACCTGAACCTATGATCACGACATCAGTGGTTTCTTTTGCGCCAGCGGCAATGGCTTTATCTTGAGCAGCTTTGTCTGCATCAACAGGCACAAACTTACGTTCCCACTTACCACCGTAAGGCATATCGAAGCCGAAGCTGTGACAAGCATCGCAATAGGTGACTGATTTTTCATGACCTTTATGGCAGCTAGTACAAGCAATTTCGCCAATTAGGTGAGATTTATGGGGGGATACTTTATCTTTAGGTGCAGCGGCGGCCAGTTCTTTTAAATCACCGTGGCAGCTAACACACTGAGCATTTTCATGGGTAAGGTTGTCGTTGGTGACGCCACCTTTGTCTGATACGTGGCAGCTGTCGCAGCTACCCATTTCACCGTGAAAATCGGCTAGCACTTCTGGTGCTGCATAGGCAGTACCTGCCATAGCGCCAGAGATCAGCATGGCTAGTGCTGTTTTTTGAATCTTTCTTGTGAACATGATAGTTCCTCCGCCGTATATTCATCTACTTAATAAGGGTTATTCATCGTGGCGTGATATTTATTTTTTACGCAGCTCACGCACTGTTAGAGCATTCTCCATTTGCAAATTTAGCACTATCTAAAGAGGTATATGTGTGTTCAGATCACATAACCTTTGTTACAGCGAAAATAACATATTTAAAATGTGCAATCGGATGGGAAATATTAATGAAGTTGAGACTAATCACTGCTTCAATACGGTATAACATGCGTTAGTTAACATATTGAATGGATTGATTTTAACTTTATAAAATAAAAATGGCATGAATTATGGCTTTGGTGGTGTGTTTTATCTATTTGTATTTTATAGATATTATAATTTAATCTTGTATATTGAGGAGATGGCTTATTTATTTTTATATATTCTATAAATAATGTTATTTCAAAAGCCTTTATTGTATAAAATTATATTATCATTTTAATTAAATGTTACGCAATTGATTCTTAAGGGGTTGTAATGCACAAACAAGGCATATCAGAAAAACGTTTTTGGTTTCAACGTTTGAGTAAAACCAGTTTAAGGGCATTACATATTTTAGGGATCGTCGGTGTCGGTGGTGGCATTTTATTAGATGTAAATAAAGTGCAATGGTTGAGTTATTGGTATCTCGCGATGACGACGGGCAGCATATTAATGTTGTGGGAAATCGTACGGGATTGGCGCTGGCTGATCCAGCTTAAGGGAGTGTTAACTTTAGTAAAAATAGGCTTGCTTGGCCTGTTTGTGCCGCTGGCTCATTACAAACCTGAGCTATTAATCGTGATACTTTTTTTGTCAGTTATCGTGTCCCATGGTCCTGCAGGGCTCAGGCATTATTCTATTGTGCATCGTCGGCAAATTGACTCGAAAAAAGAAATTAAGGGCTAATTGATATGTCTGTAATCCATACGTCAACTTTAACGCCTGCTGCGTTAATCACAGAGTTCGCTTGGCCTAATCCATCTGTGTCTAACTTAGACTTGAGTTGCTTCGATGGACTTAAGGTACTCGATCTCGCTTGCGGTTCTGGGCGTAATGGTTTGTGGTTTTTAGCGCGAGGGGCTGAAGTGACTTTTATCGATCGAGATTTGTCCGCTATGTCACACATTGATCAGGCTAATGCTTACAAATTACAAAGGGATTTAGAAGCAGAGGCAGGAGCATTATTGCTGGTTGAAGAGTACGATATTGTCTTAGTATTTAATTATCTGCATCGCCCATTACTGCCACAAATTGCTAAGGCGGTTAAGAGCACAGGCCTTATTGTCTATGAAACCTTTACAACGCAACAGGCGCAGATAGGTAGGCCACGCAACCCAGATTTCTTACTTACTGAAAATGAACTCAAATCAGTGTTTGCTAACTGGCAATCTTTACATTACTTTGAAGGTCGATTATGTGATCCGCAGTCCACTCAAAGCAGTTATAAAGCACAGTTGATTGCGCGAAAACCTACAACGTAAATTTATTGATTGAGACTCAGAGGTCGTAGGATGTTTCCCTATCCAGAGCAATATCGCATTGCAACGCCGCCGTTGACGACCGCCTTTATGGTGGCGTGGGCTTTATTCAGTCACAGCTTATTTTCCGATGCAAATCCTGTCGCACTCTATCCGTTGTTAGCGCTATTTCCCTTGGTGATTGGATTACACTTATATTTGATTTTGTTAGCAAAAGGAATGGGGCGACTCGATCAGTGTTTCTATGCCTTAGTGCATATCCCACTGGCGTTTGTGGTGTGGACATTCACTATTATGCACGTGAATGGTAACGCTTTTTCTTAAATTCGCCTGACGTTTTAGAGAAAATAACAAAAAAAAGCGCCCTGATAATCAGAGCGCTTTTTTTGATTTTGTATTGCTAACAATTAGGCCGTGGTGTTGATGTTGTGGCCTGCATTGCCTACGGGTTTTGGCGCCGCAGCTGCAATTAAATCTACCGCGATTTTACCTTCGGCTTTTTGCTGCTCTTTGGCTAACTGAGCAACCTTAACGCCAATTGCACCATTTTCTAGATTCGGTGCGATAGCTTGGGTATTCAGTGAAATTGACATAACTAACCTCGATTGTAAGCTGGATCCCTTTATCGGCAAACCCACGGTTAACTTTAGTCGTTACACATGAATTTGCCAATCTACAATTATTTTGCCTTGGCCGTGAACAGTTTGCGGCCGATGACAATTATTGCTGTAACGCCTAGTGAGCCTAAGATCAATCCAAGTGCCAGGCTCACATTTTGCAGTGCTGTTGGGTCAATAACCAGTGCGATACCCATACCCAACATCATCACGCCTGACATAAGTTTCAGGGTTTGGCCTTCTTTTTCGGTTAATTTACGTTTGCCTAAGGTCGCACTGAAAACGATAACAATAATAGCCAGCGGGATCACATATACAATATTGTATAAAACCAAATACATATAGCGTTCAATGTCTGGCAGATTGTGCATAGATAGCACACTGGTGTAGATCATTGGGAAGCCTGCGGTGCAAAGTAATTCATAGGCGTTGGCAAGGATAGCTAATACGGTAGAACCTATGAGTAACGCGCCTAAGTTACTGGAATTGGATAGTTTCCCCATGCGTTTTATCAGACTCGTACGATTTTCTGCCGACATCGATAGTGTCACTTCTCCCTTAGTAAAGAAGTAATCTTTGATATTGATGACTCCTGCGATCAAAGCTAAACAACCCGCTGCTAAAATGATCATACCGCCATCACTGCCTGCCCCCAGCAGTTGGAAGATGTTTAGCCATGCCGTCATAAACAGGAAATAGATAAAGCCGGAGAAGAATACGAAAATCCCGCCGACGAGTAACATGCGGCTGCGACTCTTGGCATTAACCATTATCGACAGTAAAAATAGCAACACAAAGAAGGCACAAGGGTTAAAAGCATCGACACCTGCGAGCACTAAGGTGAGTAACGGCAGAGACATAGTCTCTGGTGTCACTACTCCCACTAAAGGTAATTCAACGGGTTGAACTTCTGGCTCTGCAACGGGCTCGCTTAAGCTGGTGGCATCACAGGTGCCTTCACCAGTATCCGTGCCACAAGTGCCAAAGAGCGGTGCATCTGTTTGAGCGCTTGTGGTTGTGCTGGTGGCTCCTTTGGTGGGTAGGTCAGCGTCGCTCAGTTTACCGCCAAGGGATAAATAACAATTCTTCAGTCGATTGACTAAAAATTCACCCGTTACAGCTTCACTTGAATATCCCACAATGGCCTTTTCACAACTTGCCATATAGGGTACTGAGCGTGCTTCTGTACTGGTTTTGGAGGCGATATTTTGCCAAATATCCTGCACGCCGGGATCTGACACCCTATGGGATTCGAGTTCTATCCAAGGGTATTTTTGCGGTAATGAATCAATGAACGGATGGGCCTCTGCACAGTGCGGACAGGTTTTTGACCAAAAGAAATACAGCTTAATTTTGAGCTCACCCTGATCATTCACATAATGCCACGTTCGATCCGCTGAGCTTGAGGGTGTTGTCTCGGCCCAGCTCGGGATAGAAAAGGCAAAGAGGAATAATAGCGAGCAAAAGAGAGATAATTTCGATAGATATTTTGTCATAGCGCCTCCCACAGAAAGTGGGTTTAAGTATCGTCAAACGGTTCGATTATCTCTTACTCTACTTAAATCAATCATTTTGATTAAATTAGATATTAAGAAGTGTTAGTTAACTCGCGAATAATAATTTTTTGGGAACTGAAACCAGTTTATCTTCCTGTGAAATGGTGTGATGCACACTCACTCTCAGCTTGAGTCGTTATTGGCTAATAAAGAATAAAGCACCCGAGGGTGCTCTATTTCTGACGTTATCAACAGTTGTCGATGATGGGTTATGGTTAGCCTAGCGTTAAGCCATTTACGCTAAGTTTCACGTCGATATTATTGCGCGTGGCGTTCGAGTATGGACAAACTTGATGTGCATGACGCACTAGGGCTTCTGCGGCTTCTTGCGGTAAATCTAAGCTGACTTCTAAGGCAACCGCTAATGCAAAACCACCGGCGTCATTGGCACCTATGCCAACAACCGCACTGACTGGCGCTTCGGTAATATCCACTTTGCCGATTTTTGCGACGTGCAGAACGGCGTTTGAGAAACAGGCGGCATAACCTGCGGCAAACAGTTGTTCAGGATTCGTGGCGAGACCGCTACCGCCCATGGCTTTTGGATAGGTTAAAGCGACATCCAGTAAACCATCATCAGTGCTGACTTGACCTTGACGACCCGCTTTTGCTGTGGCACGTGTTTCATAAAGTGTTTTCATAGTATTAGACCTTCTGAGGTTAAGGATTAAGTAAATCGATTTAAATTGCGCGCAATTCAATTGTGATAAACTATAATTCGATCTTTGGTGTGAATGCAAGTATATTGTGCGCAATATATTTAATTTGTCGGATCTTCCTATGGCAACAACTCAAGCCAACACCCGTGTTAATACTGTCGATATGGCCGAAAATACCAGCACAGAGAATGCCTTATGTCTTGAGAATCAAGTGTGCTTCTCACTTTATAGTGCTGCAAATGCTATGGTGCGTGCCTATCGCCCTTTGTTGGACAAATTAGATCTAACCTACCCGCAGTACTTAGTCATGCTAGTGCTATGGGAAGAGCAGGGGATTAGTGTCAAAACCTTAGGCGATAAACTTTTCCTCGATTCAGGCACGTTAACGCCATTGCTGAAGCGGCTAGAATCTAAAGGATTAGTGACTCGTGGTCGTAGCGAGCAGGATGAACGCGTGAGAGTGCTGGCCTTAACGCCAGCGGGGTTTGCCCTCAAAACACAGGCAAGTGAAATTCCCCATTTGATGCGCTGTAAAGTAGGCGGCGAGGCGAGCGAACTAAAAGCCTTAAAGACCATGTGCGATCAAGCACTTAAGCAATTACATGCCAGTATTGATTAAACTCTTATCATCGAGATTTGATCTAAGATTAACTTATTGACATATTAACGCTTATTAGCGGTTCGATTGAGTGTAATGGGTTGTATGCTTGAGGCTCAGCGGGTCAGTCGTCTATTGAAGGTTAGCGAGAGTAAGTTATGGCCTGTTTCGATGTAGCCATTATTGGCGGTGGGATCAGCGGTGTCGGCATTTCCCAATATGCGGCGGCAGCGGGCTATTCCACCTTGCTGATTGAAAAGGGCGAAATTGGCGGCCAAACCTCAGCGAATTCCAGCAAGCTTATCCACGGTGGTTTACGCTATTTAGAAACTGGGCAAATTAATTTAGTCCGTAAGTCATTGCTTGAAAGGCGACATTTACTCAATCTTGCGCCATCACTTGTTAAAGCTGTGCCCTTTTATATTCCCGTGTACGACAACAGTCAGCGCAGTCCTTGGACCATTCGCGCAGGACTGAGTATGTATGCACTGCTGAGTGAATTTGATCCTTTAGGCCAATTTGTGTCAGTACCTGCTGTGCATTGGCATCGTTTCAAGGGATTAAAACTCTCTGGATTAAAAGCCGTATTTCAGTACTGGGATGCGCAGACCGACGATAAATTGCTCACTCAAGCGGTGGCGCGTAGCGCACAGGCACTGGGCGCTGAAGTGTATGCCGAGGCTGAATTTCTTGAGTTGGAACACAAGCGCGAGACCTGTGAGCTGAGTTTTAGCCACAGGGGCGAAATCCATAAAGCCGAGGCGAAGCTTGTGATTAATGCTGCAGGTCCTTGGGTGAATGCTGTTTTAAGCAAAGTCTTGCCCCCACTTGCGGGTGTTGAACTCGATTGGGTGCAAGGCGCCCATGTGTTGCTGAATATTCCCGCGCCCGATGGCATCTTGTACTTAGAGTCATGCTTCGATAAACGGGTAATATTTGTGATGCCTTGGTATGGTCAAACCTTAGTCGGCACCACAGAAACTGAATTAACCTCTTTAGATAAGCCGCCCCAAGCGACCGAGTCAGAAATTAATTATCTGCTTGGTATTTATAAGCATTACTTCCCGCTAACGCCGGAGATTGATGAGCTTAAGGCTTTAATTACCCAAACCTTCTGCGGTATTCGGGTTTTACCTAAGCAAAATAGCCAAGCCTTTGAGCGACCGCGGGATACGTTGATGAAAACATCAATTTCCCATCCGCGAATACTCAGTTTATATGGCGGTAAGTTAACGACGTTTCGCAGTACCTCAGCCGAAGTGCTTGAATGGATTGAAAAGGCCATAGGTAAGCGGCAGTCTATTGCTGATGTTGATAAACTCACCCTATCTTGAGTGCGCCGTGAATTATGCACTTGATGCTGATTTGAATATGCTTCAAGGTGATTTTTACCTGTAAAACCGCTACAGTGTGGCGCTTTTTTACTGATATCTAGGATCTGCCGTGAATGCTGCTATTGTAAATACCGCCAAGCAATGTGGTTATTTTAACCAAGGTCAGTGCCTTTCTTGCCGGCATATACAACAGCCTATGGTGCAGCAAGTGGCGGTTAAGACTCAAACTTTACAGCAACTACTCGCGCCTTTTATCCCAGCTAATTTGCCCGATATTTTTCAGCCGCCGGTAATTGGGGAGGACAGCGGCTTTCGTAATAAAGCTAAAATGGTAGCCTTAGGCGTCGCCCATGCGCCTGTGTTGGGGATTGTGAGCCCAAGTGGCGAGGCGGTAGATCTTTGCGACTGCCTTTTATATCCATCTGATATGCAAGATTTATTACATCGCTTAACACGCTTTGTGCAGCAGGCTGGACTTCCTCCTTATCGGGTAGATAGAGCCAAGGGTGAACTTAAATTTATTCTGCTGACCCGCAGTCAAGTGCGTGGTGAATATCTACTGCGGTTTGTACTGCGGTCCACCAATAGTATCGAACGTATCGAACGTGAATTACCTGCATTATTAGCTGAATATCCGCAAATAAAAGTGGTGTCAGTCAATATCCAACCGGTTCATATGGCAATACTTGAGGGTGATGAAGAGATTTTCTTAACTGAGAATACTAGGCTTGAAGAACGTTTTAATCATGTGCCTTTGTTTATTCGGCCTAAGAGCTTTTTCCAAACCAATCCACACGTTGCGGCTCAGTTATATCAAACGGCCCGTGAATGGGTTGCCGAGTTTTCACCTCATTCGTTATGGGATCTCTTCTGTGGTGTAGGCGGTTTCGGACTGCACTGTGCATCCAAAGATATTACCCTCACAGGGATTGAAATTGAAGCTGAAGCGATTGCCTGCGCGCAAATGTCAGCGCAAATGATGGGGCTCGAAAACGTACAATTTATGGCGCTCGATTCCACCGACTTTGCTAAGGGTAAAAGCGCTGCCGATAAGCCGGATTTGATCATTGTTAATCCACCAAGGCGTGGCATTGGCGAGGCGCTATGTCAGTCTTTAAGCGAGTTTGCCCCTAAAGCCATTCTCTATTCAAGCTGTAATCCCAAAACCTTAGCGAAAGATCTCGAACATATTCAAGGCTATCACTTAACCAAAGTGCAGCTATTTGATTTATTCCCCCACACGGATCACTTCGAAGTACTAGTCATGTTGGTGAAGGATTAGCTTTTTCTCTCATCATTTTATCACTAAGCATTTGTGTTCACTCGCTTTACGACTCTTGAAGTCCGCTCAAACAATCATAAGGACTCTACCATGTGGAGTCTTTGCAATACTTTTATCTGCGCTGCTCGCGTGAAACTTCATCAAAGTGTCTTTTTAGTGGCATAATCTTCAGCACTTTATGCATTGATGGGCGGCGATTTATGCTACAGATTTTCCTACGCTTTTTTACCTTGGGCTTGATGAGTTTTGGTGGACCTGCGGCGCACATTGGTTATTTTCGCCAGACCTTCGTAAATGAACTCGGTTGGCTCGATGATAAGCGTTACGCCAGTCTGGTTGCCTTAAGCCAATTTATGCCGGGGCCAGGGTCGAGCCAAGTGGGCTTTGCCATTGGTTATCAAAGAGGCGGGCTTGTTGGCGCGCTTGCTGCTTTTGCCGGTTTTACACTACCTTCCTTTATTTTGATGTACTTACTGGCGGTAACGACGTCGGCTTGGCTCGCCAATCATTATGTTCAAGGGATGATTTATGGGCTTAAGTTAATGGCCGTCGTTGTGGTTGCCGATGCCGTTCTCGCCATGTTTAAACAGTTCTGCCAACGCAAATCCGCACGCCTATTAATGTTAGTCAGTACTGCTGCAATCTTGATTGTGCCATCTATGTGGACGCAAATCCTTTTGTTACTTGGCGCCGCCACTATCGGCATCTATAAATTGAGTGCGAGCCAAGATGACACAGTAGCCCTGGCACCGATTCGATTGAATTACTTCTATTTGTTGCTCTTTTTCGTGTTGCTCATCGGCAGTTTTTTTATCGTGGATTTAGGCTCTGAAGCTTGGATCTTCGGTGAGTTTTATCGCGTAGGGAGCTTAGTATTTGGTGGTGGTCATGTTGTGCTACCTCTGTTGGAAACTGCGGTGGGTGATACCATAGGTGGCGATCGTTTTCTGACAGGTTATGCCTTTGCCCAAGCAGTGCCAGGACCTATGTTTACCTTTGCGACCTTTTTAGGCGCTGAAGTGATGTTAGATAAGCCCTTCATGGGGGCTTGCATCGCAACCGCAGCCATTTTTTT
This sequence comes from Shewanella sp. SM74, assembly GCF_025653725.1. Classification (NCBI taxonomy): domain Bacteria; kingdom Pseudomonadati; phylum Pseudomonadota; class Gammaproteobacteria; order Alteromonadales; family Shewanellaceae; genus Shewanella; species Shewanella sp. SM74. The sequence goes on from NZ_JAKKRZ010000004.1 coordinate 71,478, forward strand.
ACCCGGTTTTTTACTCATGCTGGTGGGGTTGAAAAGCTGGCATGCGATTGCCGCAAGACCAAAAATTGCTGGTGCGATAGCGGGCGTCAATGCCTGTGTTGTTGGCTTACTTGCCGCAGCACTTTATCAACCCGTGTTTTCTCAGGCGGTATTCTCAGGTAAAGATATGGCCTTGGTATTGCTCGGTTTTGGTGCATTAAAGTTATTTAAACCACCCATGCTACAACTGGTATTAGGTTTTAGTGTATGTGGTGTGCTGCTTAATATGCTTTGAACTGAGTCGTTATTAATCGAATGTTTATTGAGCAAGATTAAGATTTTGTTACTTTAAGCGCATAGAAATACAACAATCTTAGCTATACTCCGAAGATACAAGTTGTAATCCTTTGGAGCATTCAAGTATGTCTAAGTTGAGTTTGCGCAATAAATTATTATTGCTATCGCTGTTCCCTTTGATCCTCGCATTATTGGTGTTGATGTCGGTTTCTTATTATGTCGAGAAAAATGCGCTTGCCGATGAGGTGGTTACCTTTAGATCTAAGCTCGTCGGTGAACGTAAACAACAAATTAAAGAAGCTACCGAAATTGCCGCTGGTATAGTGAATTACCAATTATCGTTAAAAGAACAAGGGAATGTGAATCAAGCGCTAAGAGACATACGTTTTGGCAGTGCGGGTTATTTCTTCATGTATGACTCTCAAGGGAAAAATATTTTCCATGCCCTAATACCGAGTTTAGAAGGGCAAAATAAAATGGATATGACAGATCCTCGCGGCACTAAAATTATCGTCGGTCTGCTCGATGCCGCTAAACGTGGCGATGGTAGTTTCTCCTATTACTATCAAAAACCTAATACTAATGAACAGATTGAAAAAATCAGTTACGCCATGATGATCCCAAGTACTGACTGGATGTTAGGTACTGGGGCATATATCGATGATATTGAAGCTGTTGTTGAAGATTATCGCCAGACAGTGACTGAGCAAATGGCAGAAAAATCCTTCGCGATTTTGCTGATAGCGCTTTTCCTTACGGGTATTACTGGCTTTATCATTATGATTGCCGCCCACCGTATGGTCGTGCCAATCAAGAATATGGCCGATAACTTAAATGATATTGCTAAGGGCGAAGGGGATTTAACCAAGCGACTTACCGTAAAAGGTGAAGACGAAATTGCCCAACTTGGGCGCTCCTTTAACCTCTTTGTCGATAAACTTCAGCATATTATCGGCGATGTTGCGACTGCGACGGCTAAAGTAAAAACGGCAGCCAATGCGATTCATGATCAAACTAAAGTCATGTCGAGCCAGTTGGTGAGTCATAACAATGAAACCGATCAGGTGGTGACTGCAATCACTGAGATGTCCTCCACTGCGAACGAAGTGGCTAAGAATACCACTCAAGTAGCCGAAGCTACTCACGCTGCTACTGGTGATGTGGCGAATGCACAGCGTTGTGTTGATGCTTCGCTTGAGGAGATTGCGTCTTTAATGTCGCAAATTAACAATGCGGCAGGCAGTATAAAATCACTCAGCGAGCAATCACAGAAGATCAACAGCGTGCTTTCTGTCATTGGCGGTATTGCCGAGCAAACTAACCTATTGGCATTGAACGCCGCCATCGAAGCGGCCCGTGCTGGTGAACAGGGTCGTGGATTTGCTGTGGTCGCCGACGAGGTGCGTAATTTAGCCAGTCGAACTCAAGCCAGCACGTTAGAAATCAACGAGATGTTATCGGCACTGCATAAGCTAGTGACCCAAGCCGTGAAAGCCATGGAAGAGAGTCAGCAAAGCTGTGTACGTTCGGTGGATTCTTCTCGTACGATTTCCGATAGTTTAGGCTCAGTCACTTCAGCGGTAACGGCGATTAATGATATGAGTACCCAAATTGCGGCCGCGGCGACAGAGCAAAGCTCAGTAACCGAAGAAATTAACCGTAACGTGTATGCCATCCAAGAGATTGTAAACGAGTTACTTCATTCCAGCGAAGATGCCGCCAGGATCAGTATGACAGTCTCGGAAGAAGGCATTAACTTGGGCAAGTTAGTTGGCCAGTTTAAGATTTAGTGTGACAGTTTAAGATTTAATTGCAGCAATCTTGATTAAAAACGGGAGACTTAAGGTCTCCCGTTTTTATTTGGCTTATTTACCTTTTTGAAGAGCACTTAATCCATCTACTTTAGTCAATTCAGCCTAGTCAGTTCATTCTAATCAATTTTCTCGGCAACCCGCTCAACCCTTACCGAGCAGACCTTATATTCTGGGATAAAAGCGACAGGATCGAGCGCATTGATGGTAAGTTTATTCGCCGCCGCTTCAACAAAATGGAAGGGCAGGAATAGCACGCCAGCTTGGGCTCTTTTCGTCACAAAGGCGTCGATTTCAATTTCGCCGCGACGGGTAGTGAGTTTGATTTTATCGCCATTGCCTATGCCGAGTTGCTCGGCGTCATAGACTGAAATCATTACTTTAGGCGAGCCGAGTAAGTCAAGTCCGGCCGTTTTACGGGTTAAGGTGCCTGTGTGAAACTGTTCCAGTAAACGTCCGGTCGAGAGGGTGAGCGGGTACTCACTGCAGGGCATTTCTGCGGGTAAGCGATAACTCACTGGCGTGAACTTACCTAAGCCGCGGGTGAATTGGCCTTGGTGCATAATGGGAGTACCTGGATGAGCTTCATCTGGGCAAGGCCATTGAATGCCTTGGGGAATTTTACCGTCAACTCTAGTGCTTAATCGCTGCCAAGTAATACCGCGATATTGTGGTGTCAGCTCATTGATTTCCTGCCAAATCGCTTCTTCATTAGGGTAATCCCAAGCGGCACCCATCGCATTGGCAATGGCTTGGACAATTTGCCAATCGGGCCGGGCTTCACCTGGCGGTAGCAGGGCCTGTTCGAGTCGCTGCACTCGTCGTTCAGTATTAGTGAAATGACCGCGTTTTTCGACAAAGGCCGCGGCGGGCAGAACCACGTCGGCAAGCTCGGCGGTTTCGGTGAGGAAGATGTCCTGCACCACTAAAAAGTCGATTGCATTAAGCGCCCTAAGCACATGGGCTTGATCTGGGTCGCTTAATACGGGGTTTTCGCCCATCACATACAACGCCTTGATTTTCCCTTTGGAAATATCATGCATCATATGGGTGGCGGTCACGCCAATTTCTCCCGATAACGGCGTTTGCCAATGTGCCTCGAAACGCATTCTGGCATGAATGTCAGTGACTTTTTGGTAACCACTGAAGAAGTTAGGCAGTGCGCCCATGTCACAGGCACCTTGCACATTACTTTGTCCCCGCAGTGGGTTAATCCCCGCTCCTTCAACTCCAATATTGCCGCATAGAAGTTGTAGATTAGATATGGTGGTGACATTGTCGTGTCCCGTCGTGTGCTGGGTAATGCCCATGGCATAGTAGACTGCGGTTTTGTCGGCCGTGCCTATGGTACGGGCGATGCGGGCGATATCTTCGGCTTTAACACCTGTTATCAAGGCTGCATTTTCTAGGCTGTAATCTACTTTTTTGAGTTCAGCATAGAGAGCATCCACGCCTTCGGTGCGCGCTGCAATATAGCTTTTATCCTGCCAGTCATTACGGATAATTTCCGCCATAATCGCATTGAGTAGCATGACGTCAGTGCCGGGTCTGTGGGCGACATAAAGCTGTGCACTGTCGGCAATGGCGACACGTTTAGGATCGGCCACCATTAATCTTGCGCCATGCAAAGCCACGGCTTGCTTAATTTTCGAGGCGATGATCGGGTGAGCACTGCTGGTGTCTGAGCCTATGATAAAAATCACATCCGATGCTTGAATGCTCGGAATGTCGTTGGTCATAGCGCCACTTCCGATACTTTGCTGCAGGCCTGTGACTGTGGATGAATGGCACAGACGGGCGCAATGGTCGATGTTATTGGTGCCGAGTATGCTTCTGACAAATTTTTGCAGGAGGAAGTTTTCTTCATTGGTGGCTTTTGCCGAGGCCAAGCTTGCCAGTGCATTGCTGCCATGTTGCTGTTTTATTTGCTGTAAATATTCGGCCACATAGGCGATGGCTTCAGGCCAACTACTTGGCGTGAGCTGGCCATTTTTACGAATGAGTGGCGTGGTGAGGCGTTTTTCACTGTGAATAAAATCGAAACCAAACCGGCCTTTCACACACAACATGCCTTGGTTTACCACAGACTCTTTATTGCCCTCGATATGACGGATCTGATTCGTGCTGGTATCGATTTTAAGGTCAAGCCGACAGCCTACTCCGCAATAGGTACAAATCGTTGAGGCGGTTTTGAGTGGCGTTTCATCGCCTTGGCGTTTATCCCGCGCATCGACGAGTGCGCCTGTTGGGCAAACCTGCACACAGTTACCGCATTGCACACATTTGCTATCGGCCATGCTAGCGCTAAAGCCGACTCTCGGTGCTCGGCGCGTGGCGGTTTCACTTATGTCTTGCGACAGCGCTTGATAGGAATCATGGGCAAATTGAATCGCACAATGGCCACTCTGCAACTGGCACACATCGACGCACTTACCGCAGCTAATACAACGATTTGCATCAAATTGAATGAACGGACTCGATTTATCGACCGAAAACTTACGCGCGCTTTGAGTGCTGAGTGACTTAGGTTCGACATGGTAGTCGGTCGCATAGTCCCTTAATTTACAATCCGTATTGGCTTGGCAGGCGCATTCGAGGCAGCGAGCCGCTTCTTGCATGGCGGCATCGGGAGCAAAGCCTAGTTCGACTTCGCCGTAATTGAGTAAACGTTGCACCGCGTTCAATTCGGGCATGGTTAAGCGGGCTTTACGTGCGACAGAGGGGTAGAGCTCGGTAGTTGGCAAGACTTGTTTTATTGTGTTACCGACGGCTTTTGATGAATTAAATTCAGTTGCATGTAGCTCACAGCTTAGGCCTTGTTTGAGCAATTTATCTATGGCAATTGCGGCTTTATGGCCATCGCCTATCGCGGCGACTGCGGTAGCAGGACCGCGGCGCGCATCCCCTACCACAAAGAGTTTTTCAACCCCGGACGACATAGTGTGCTCGCAGCCAATAAAGGTATTCCAGCGGCTGAGAGCGAGTTCACCATTGCTTAAGTGGCTCGCGGGATCTTGCATAAAACTCATATCGGGAGTTTGTGATACTGCGGCTATCACAGCGTCGAAATCTTGAGTAAAGGTTTCACCGGTATCAACGGGAGCGCGTCTGCCAGAGGCATCAGCTTCGCCGAGTGCCATCTTAGCGAAGGTGACTGAATGGACTCTACCTTGCGCATCGCTATGGTTTTCAAGCGGATTGGTTAAAAAATGAAACTTCACCCCTTCGACTTCGGCCTCATGTACCTCGTAAGCTTCGGCGGGCATTTCTGCGCGGGTACGACGGTAAATTAGGGTGACATCGCAGCCTTCACGCACCGCTGTGCGGGCGCAATCAATAGCGGTATTGCCACCGCCAATGACGGCGACTTTCTTACCTAAAACAAGTGTCTTTTCGAGACAATGATCTTTTAAGTAATCGACACCTAAGTAGCAACCCGCGAGTGTGCTGCCGGGATAATCCATAGGCACAGCTTTTTGGGCGCCAATGGCGAGACAGACGGCATCAAAATCTTCAACTAATTGATTTAAATGTATCTCGTTACCGAGACGAGTTTCTGTGTGTATGGTTAAGCCATTGCGGCACAGGAGTGCGATCTCCTTGTCTAGTATCGTTTTAGGTAAACGATACTCAGGAATACCATAACGTAGCCAACCACCCGCCTGTGGCATAGATTCGAATATCTCAACGCTATGGCCTTGGTTTGATAAGTAATATCCGGCACTTAACCCTGCTGGACCCGCACCGATAATGGCGACTTTTTTGCCCGTGTCGGTTTGGCGTGGCGGGACATAACTTATGCCCCCATTTTCGCCATCAGCTAAGTCGAGATCGGCGGCGTGACGTTTTAATTGGCGTATGGCAATGGGCTCATCGACGAGTCCGCGGCGACATTGTGCTTCACAAAAAGCAGGGCAGACACGGCCAATGGAGAGTGGCAGCGGCAAAGTTTGTTTAATGACTTTAACGGCTTCAGTATGGTTGCCTTGGGCTATGTGATACAGGTAACTCTGCACATCGACGCCCGCAGGGCATGCTTGTTGGCAGGGGGCTTCGCAATCGGCAAAATGATCGCTCAAGATCTCAGTCAGCGCTTGTTTGCGTTTTTGACTTAAGAATTCAGACTGAGTTATGACTCGCATGCCGACTGTGGCGGACGTTTCACAGGCGCGTACGCAGCGCAAACTGGCGTCGGAATTCTCAATCTGGACGACACACAAATTGCAGGCTTGCTTGTCTGCATGTTCGTGAACGCCTAATTGCTGCGAGGCTGCACTGGGATCACATAAGCTGGGTATTGCTATGCCAGCAGCATGCGCCACTTGCAGTAGGTTATCAGTCGGATTAACCGACAACACTTGGTCATCAATTCGAAGTTCTATCATCCCATGGCCTTTTTATATGTAGGGTGCTTAGCTGCTATAGCGCGGGGCTGCAGGCTTAGGTTGTTTCGAGTATACCTAGACAGCTTTAGAAGACGCTTATGGGCGAGTGAAGTTTGCTGCAAAATTGCAGCTTGAATCACAAACCCGCTCAGACTGTGCGCTGGTGAATGTTTGCTCTAATTTGATCGTGATGGGGTTGACGTTATCTGGCCTTTTTAGTTGCGTTTCCTTTGATATTATGGGGATTTTTTAGGCAGGAGATCGCTTGTGTGTCAGCCATTGGCCTCGCGCATAGCACTATCTTGGCTAAATTTAAGTAAGATCACAGTCTTAACTCATTGCTTTTTGTTAGTCTCGGCTTTAGTGCTGTGGTCTTTTAGCTTGGAAAATAATCCTTGTTATCCCATTTAATGAACAGTGCACCCCTAGGTTTACCAGTCTGGTTAGGTTAAAATGCGCGGTTGCAAATACTGTTAATCATCGCCCCTTTTAGTGGAAGATCAATTAAAGCGGCCAAATAAAGAAAGTTGAAAACTCATGTTTGAAGTTAATCCAGTAAAATTCAAAATTAAGGAGCTTGCCGAGCGCACGGAGCTTCTTAGGGGGTATCTTTGACTACGATGCCAAAAATGAGCGTCTAGAAGAAGTTACCCGTGAGCTTGAAAGTTCAGAAGTGTGGAACGACCCAGAGCGCGCCCAAGCCTTAGGCAAAGAGCGCGCCAGCCTAGAAGCTGTGGTCAAAACCATAGACGATATGGACTCAGGTCTTGAAGATGTTGAAGGCTTACTCGAGCTGGCTATTGAAGAGGAAGACGAAGATACCTTCAATGAAACCAGTAAAGAGCTGGATTATCTCGAAAGCCGTCTTGCCGATCTTGAATTCCGTCGTATGTTCTCCGGCCCGCAAGATGCGTCAAACTGTTATTTAGACATTCAGTCTGGCAGTGGTGGTACCGAAGCCCAAGATTGGGCCAACATGGTGCTGCGTATGTACCTACGTTGGGGCGAAGCCCATGGCTTTAGCCCTGAGTTGATGGAAGTAACCGATGGTGACGTGGCCGGTATTAAAGGCGCGACCATTAAGTTTACTGGCGAATATGCGTTTGGTTGGTTACGCACTGAGACTGGCGTGCACCGTTTAGTACGTAAGTCGCCATTCGATTCATCGGGTCGTCGTCATACGTCATTCTGCTCTGTGTTCGTTTATCCAGAAATCGATGACGATATCACGATTGATATCAACCCATCGGATCTGCGTATTGACACTTATCGTGCATCGGGCGCGGGTGGTCAGCACGTTAACAAAACGGAATCGGCGATTCGTATTACCCACTTACCGACGAATACCGTCGTGCAGTGCCAGAACGACCGTTCACAGCATAAAAATAAAGATGCTGCGATGAAGCAGCTGAAAGCAAAACTGTTTGAGTTAGAAATGCTCAAGCAAAATGCCGACAAACAGGCCGCAGAAGACGCTAAGTCTGATATCGGCTGGGGCAGTCAAATTCGTTCTTATGTATTAGACGATGCCCGCATTAAAGACTTACGCACAGGCGTTGAAACCCGCAATACTCAAGCGGTACTCGATGGCGATCTGGATAAGTTTATCGAAGCCAGTTTGAAATCTGGGCTGTAATTAATTCAAGGTATAGACGAGAAATAAGATGACTGAACAAGTAATTGATGAGAACAAACTGATCGCCGAGCGCCGTGCCAAGCTAGAAAGCATCCGCCCAAACTGTAGTGCTAATGCCCATCCAAATACCTTCCGTCGCACCCATAAAGCGGCTGAACTGCAAGCACAGTATGGTCAAAACACTAAAGAAGAACTCGAAGCCTTAGGTTTTAAGACCAGCATTGCTGGCCGCATCATGGCAAAGCGTGGCCCTTTCTTAGTGATCCAAGACGTGTCTGGCCGTATTCAAGCCTATGCTGAAAAAAGCGTACAAGCTGATTTGAAAGAGCGTTTTCAAGGTCTGGATATCGGTGACATCATAGGTGTAACCGGTCAGCTGCATTTGTCTGGCAAAGGCGACTTATATGTCAACATGGAACAGTACGAGCTACTGACCAAGGCGCTGCGTCCATTGCCTGCGGATTATTATGGTCTAGCCGATCAAGAAATGCGTTACCGTCAACGTTACGTGGATCTCATCGTTAACGAAGATTCACGCAATGCCTTTATCATGCGTTCTAAAGTGGTTTCTGCAATCCGTAACTTCATGATCAAAAAAGAGTTCATGGAAGTTGAAACCCCTATGATGCATGTGATCCCAGGTGGTGCTTCGGCCCGTCCTTTTATCACTCATCACAACGCCTTAGACATGCCAATGTACCTGCGTATCGCGCCAGAATTATACTTGAAGCGTTTAGTGGTGGGTGGTTTTGAGCGTGTGTTCGAAATTAACCGTAACTTCCGTAACGAAGGTCTGTCGCCACGTCATAACCCAGAATTCACTATGATGGAATTCTATATGGCTTATGCAGACTACAAAGATCTGATGGACTTAACCGAAGAAATGCTCAGCTCGATTGCTATCGAACTGCTTGGCAGTGCGCAAATGCCATACGGCGAGCACACAGTTGATTTCGGCGGCCCATACGCACGTTTAAGCATGTTAGAAGCGATTCAGAAGTACAATCCTGATAACGCGACTATCCAAGCTATGACCTATGAGCAAGTGAAAGATGTTGAATTCATGCGCGATTTGGCGAAAAGCTTAGGTATGAAGATTGAGAAGTTCTGGACTTGTGGTCAGCTGCTTGAAGAAATCTTCGGTGAAACTGCTGAATGGCAATTGATGCAACCGACGTTCATCACTGGCTACCCAGCGGATATTTCACCATTGGCACGTCGTAATGATGACAACCATTTCATCACTGACCGTTTCGAATTCTTCATCGGTGGCCGCGAAGTGGCTAACGGCTTTAGCGAGCTGAACGATGCTGAAGATCAAGACAACCGCTTTAAAGCACAGGTTGACGCGAAAGATGCAGGTGACGATGAAGCTATGTTCTACGATGCAGACTATATCACTGCACTGGAACACGGTTTGCCACCCACGGCAGGTCAAGGTATCGGTATCGACCGTTTAGTGATGTTGTTCACTAACACTCATACTATCCGTGACGTGATCCTGTTCCCTGCCATGCGCCCACAGGCGTAATGCAGTCGAACAAGGTATTTCGTTGTACATTTTGTTGTATTAGTTTAGCCACTCGACTTTTAGTAAGTCGCAATAGGTTAAGTTTACAGTGATTGATTTAGGTATGATCTGAGCATCGCTACGATGAAATACCCCCTAAAAAACCAGCCATTTGGCTGGTTTTTTGTTTTCTAAAATAGTTAAAAATAATGAGTGATAAAGTCGCACCATTAGTAACCTAAAAATGGGCTAGATGAGCATCATCAAGTGGCACGTTAGCTTTAGGTTGTGGCTATCGATCGTAGTGTAGATTGCGGGTTTAGCCTGTGAGTGTAGATAGTGTATTTAACTTGGGGTTGTATATTGGGATGTCACGAAACACTCGTCTATGCTGCTAGCATCTCGCCGCCAGTCACATGCGATATTGTCTGTGTTCATTTCATTTTCGATAGCGATGGTTTGCAGGAATACCTAGGGCAAAGAGTTCAAGAAGAGGCAATTGGGATACATCAAAATAGTTGGTTGTATTACTGAGTGCATAAATACTTCATAGGGATTATTTTTAAACGCGTTTGTTCATTTATACCCACTCGTACGGCTGTTTCAGATAATCAACCCGACATTAGTCTAATAGTGTGTTGCTTGACCTCAGTCGCTAACTCAATGAAACTCTCCATTAAATCACCTCCTACTAAAGTATGGATAATTAAATAATGTTAATTTTCTTTATTTGTATCGCACTCTTAGTGCTTGCATACAAGTTCTATAGTCCCTTTGTTGAGCGGCAAGCGGGTATCGATCCTAAAGCGATAACACCACAGGCGAGATTCGAAGATGGCGTCGATTACGTTCCGGTTCATCCGGCTAAAGCGTTTCTGATCCAGTTCCTCAATGTCGCTGGTGTGGGGCCGATATTTGGCCCGATCCTCGGTGCACTTTACGGCCCAATAGCCTTAGTGTGGATTGTACTGGGGAATATTATTGGCGGCGCAGTACATGATTATTTTTCTGGCGTGCTCAGTATTAAAGAAGACGGTAAGAGTCTGCCAGAGATTGCGGGCCACTACTTTAATATTTACTTTAAAGGCGTGATGTTGCTGTTTACCGCTATGCTGCTGTTTTTTGTGGGCGTGGTCTTCATCATGAGCCCCGCAGGTTTGCTGAGTAATCTCGATTATTTTAAAGACACCATCTTTGGCAATAATACCTTCTGGGTGTTAGTGATTTTAGTCTATTACTTTTTAGCGACTATGCTGCCGATTGATAAAATCATCACTAAATTATATCCCGCATTTGGTTTGTTGATGATAGTCATGACAGTTTCTATCGCCGTTGCTCTAATGATCAATGCGCCGCAGTTACCTGAAATGGGGGATGTGTTTGCCTATTTCGACCACAGCCATTACAACAATGAGTTACTCGAACCAAACCCTGATGGACTACCTGTTTGGCCACTGTTATTTGTGACTATTACCTGTGGTGCGATTAGCGGTTTCCATTCAACTCAAGCGCCCATCATGGCTCGTTGCTTGACGAATGAGAAGTATGTTCGCCCTGTGTATTATGGCGCTATGGTTGCTGAAGGTATCGTTGCTTGTGTATGGGCAACGGCGGGTATTGCAGCTTTCCCTGGCGGTTATGTTGAGCTTAAGAGTTTGCTCGACCAAGGTGGCCCAGGTTTAGTGGTTAACCAAGTGGCAACTACGTATTTAGGTGTTGCGGGCGGTATTATGGCGATTGTGGCCGTGGCTATCTTCCCTATCACCTCTGGCGATACCGCATTTCGTTCGCTGCGTTTGACGATTATCGATGCCTTCCATATTCCGCAAAGTATGCGTAATCGTTTATTGGTTGCAGTGCCTATTCTGACCATTGCGTACTTTATGACGAAGATCGATTTCTCTTTGATTTGGCGTTACTTTGCCTTCTCAAATATGCTGCTATCAACCAGTGTGTTGTGGTTAGCGACTAAGTATTTGTTCGATCGCGGGACCTTCCATTGGATTGTTAGCTTACCAGCAATTGGCGGTACCAGCGTTACTGTGTCTTATATTATGACTGCGGGTATTGGCCTAGGTTTACCGCAACCTTTGAGCCAGCCAGTGGGTATCGCTGTCGGGGTTATCTGTTTAGTTGCCCTGATCATTGCGCACAATAGACGCAAACCTGTGGCAGAAGCTAAATAGTTAGTTATCCCATAGTTTTACCCAATAAAAAACAAGGGCTGCATTTTGCAGCCCTTGTTTTTTATGATTGGTATCATTCTACTATCCTTTAATAGCTTATTTTAGAAAGGGTAATTTTGCTGAATATTTTTTAATGAGCGGATTCATCGCGTTTCATCTAGAGGTAAGGTAAGGTCGTTAGACTGGTTTTTATTTCTCTATTGAAACGATTAGTCTGTGGTAGAGAGCGTTAAGCAGTACAAACTTGCGGCAAAAGTCATTTAGATTTTATTTACTTGAATATTTTTTGCGAACAGAAGGAGAGCACGTTATGTCTGAGAACAAATGTCCTATGCACCATTCTGCTGGTGGCACCTCGAATCGAGATTGGTGGCCTAAACAGCTCCGGCTCGATATTCTGCACCAACACTCTTCCTTATCTAATCCTTTGGGTGATGACTTCAATTATGCTGAAGCCTTTAAATCCCTCAATTTAGCTGCTGTAAAGCAAGATCTCCTCGCATTAATGACGGATTCACAGGACTGGTGGCCAGCAGATTTTGGCCACTATGGGCCGCTATTTATTCGTATGGCATGGCACAGTGCTGGCACCTATCGTACCGGTGATGGACGTGGCGTAGCGGGGAGCGGTAATCAACGTTTTGCACCGTTAAACAGCTGGCCAGATAACGTAAACCTCGATAAAGCACGCCGGCTCCTTTGGCCGATTAAACAAAAATATGGCAATAAAATCTCTTGGGCCGATTTGATGATCCTTACGGGTAATGTCGCGCTGGAATCTATGGGATTCAAAACCTTAGGTTTCGCTGGTGGGCGAGTCGATATTTGGGAACCCGAAGCTGATATTTACTGGGGCGCGGAAAATAAATGGTTAGACGATAAGCGTTACTCGGGAGAGCGAGATCTTGAAGATCCCCTCGCCGCAGTCCAAATGGGGTTGATTTATGTTAACCCTGAGGGACCCAATGGCGACCCAGATCCTTTCGCTGCCGCCGTTGATATCCGCGAAACCTTTGCCCGTATGGCGATGAATGATGAAGAAACCGTAGCCTTGATTGCAGGTGGTCATACTTTTGGTAAAACCCATGGTGCAGGTGACGCAGCATTAGTCGGACCTGAGCCAGAAGCCGCAGGTATTGAGCAGCAAGGCCTAGGCTGGCAGAGTCGCTATAAAAGCGGTAAAGGTGGCGATACTATTTCCAGTGGCCTCGAAGTGACTTGGACTTCAACACCAACCCAATGGAGTAACAATTTTTTTGAAAATCTATTCGGATATGAATGGGAACTGACTAAGAGCCCTGCGGGTGCCCATCAGTGGATACCTAAAAATGGCGCGGGTAAAGGGGTGATCCCCGATGCGCATGATGCCTCAAAACGTCATGTGCCAACCATGTTGACTACCGACCTTGCACTGATTTTCGATCCTGATTACGAGAAAATATCACGTCGATTCTTTGAAAATCCCGATGAGTTTGCCGATGTATTTGCAAAAGCTTGGTACAAGCTGACACACAGAGATATGGGGCCATGCACGCGTTATTTGGGTCCTGAAGTGCCTGCAGAAACGTTTCTTTGGCAAGACCCAATTCCTGCGGTTGATCATTCCCTGGTTAATGAGCAGGATGTTACTGATCTTAAACTGAAGATTATTGGTTCTGGATTAACGATTTCAGAAGTCGTTGCCACTGCTTGGGCCTCGGCGTCTACCTATCGCGGTTCTGATATGCGCGGTGGTGCGAACGGTGCGCGAATTCGACTCGCACCGCAAAAAGATTGGCCAGTGAATCAGCCTGAGCAGCTCGCTAAGGTGCTCAAAGTGCTTGAGAGTATTCAGTCTGAGTTCAATCAAGGTGGTAAGACAATCTCCCTTGCTGACTTGATTGTGCTAGCAGGTTGCGTAGGTATTGACCAAGCGGCTAGAAATGCGGGGGTTGAAGTGACGATTCCATTTACGCCAGGTCGTATGGATGCCACGCAAGCACAAACTGATGTGGAATCTTTTGCGGTACTTGAACCTGTCGCAGATGGCTTTAGAAATTATCATCCCACTCCGTTTTCTGTTTCGGCGGAGGAGTTATTGGTTGATAGGGCACAATTGCTGACCTTAACTGCGCCGGAAATGACAGTGCTTATTGGCGGTCTGCGGGTGTTAGATACGAACTCTGATCAGTCAAAAACGGGTATATTGACTGCGCGTCCTGAGTTTTTGACCAATGACTTTTTTGTTAACTTGCTCGATATGGGGACGACGTGGAAACCCACTTCCAAAGCGGAGGATATGTTTGTGGGTGTTGATCGTGTCAGCGGCCAGCAAAAGTGGACTGCAAGTCGTGTTGATTTGATCTTTGGCTCTAATTCGCAGCTGCGTGCACTCGCAGAAGTGTACGCGAGCAGTGATGCACAGCTGCGATTTGTCGATGATTTTATCGACGCTTGGACTAAGGTGATGAACTTAGATAGATTCGATCTTCGCTGAGCTTATATTTATTAGTCTTTTTAGTGGTATATGGATCCAATTTAGGCGCCGCTGGGGTTAATGCGGACCGAGCGTTTAAGTGGATTTTCAGTTAAATGATCGCCTAATCCAAAGTGGTTAAGCGGTCATTTTTATTCATGTGCTTTGACGCTCAGCAATTTAGGTGGAATATGAATATTCAGCAAATGTCGGGTTTAGCCATTTTACAGGCGATGGCAAGGGGTGAATTACCCGCACCTTCTATCTCTCTCACTATGCCAATGTCGCTGGTTCAAGCCGACGAAGGAACGGTGACATTCCATGCGACTGCCGATGATAAGCACCTCAACCCATTGGGCGGCGTTCATGGTGGTTTTGCCGCGACTGTATTGGATTCTGTTACAGGTTGCGCCGTGCATACATTGCTTGAAGCGGGTGTCGGTTACGGCACTATCGACTTGAATATTAAAATGATTCGACCTGTGCCTAAACATCAAGTGTTAGTGGCTGAGGGTAAGGTGATCAATTTATCTAAGTCTTTAGGTATTTCGGAAGGTACGCTAAAAACGCAAGATGGAAAACTGCTCGCCACTGCTACGGCGACTTGTATGATTTTAAGGCCATAAACCGATTTTGCGGGCTGGCGATATTATCTCTTCGAGTTAACACGCTGAGCAGATAATTAACCTATGCCGAAGGTGCACTTTATCTTCAGATATTAAGTCGACGGCCTTCTTGCTGGCAGTGAAGTTTTTATGGGCGTGAATTCAGTAAATAACGGAATTTTTTAATCATATTTTCATAAATAGGCCTCAAGATTGAAAATAGCTAGCATGCCATATTCCATTCGACAGAAAGTATGCTAGATTCTGGCGAATTGTTGCTGATCGCTGTATTGTTACCTCTGTCATCAACAGTTCTCCACAGGGCCATCGCTGCAATTGAGTCAGATTTGCAGGGAAGTGTCAGGAAGTTACACCAATTCAGAGTCTGCTTATGCAACCCAATTTATTTCCCGAACAAAGAAACGTTTATCAAGAATCGAGGGCGACACAACCCTCGATTGAAGCCCAATCTTCCTCTCGTCGCGGCCGTTTGCAGCGTATGGTCGGTGGCGTATTGTTAACCTGTAGCGTATTGCTGAGTCTTTCAGCATGTGCGGCAGGTAAGCAGGCGTCACCACAAGAAGGTGAAGAGTTTAGTTACGCTTGGCTTAAGGGTTATGCCCGTACTATGGCTGCACAACCCTATGAGAGTCATAAAGGCGAATTACCTAAAAGCCTTCAGGGCATGAGTTGGGATGATTACCAACAATTCCACTTCAAGAAGAAAGCCGCGCTATGGCGTGATCAAGATTCGGAGTTTCGTGCCGAACTGTTCCATCTTGGGCTGTTTTTTGATACCCCTATCCATATTTATGAGCTAAATGAGGGTAAGGCTAAGTTAATCGAATATTCACCTTCAATGTTCGATTACGGCAAGTCAAAGGTCAAAGGTAGTCAGTTGCCTAAGGATCTTGGTTTTGCGGGTTTCCGTATGCAATTTAATACCGATTGGCAGCGTGACATTGTTGCCTTCCTTGGCGCTAGTTATTTCCGCGCAGTGGGTCAAGAAATGCAGTACGGTTTGTCGGCTCGCGGCTTAGCGGTTGATACTGCACTGCCAAAACCCGAAGAGTTTCCAATGTTCACCAATTTCTGGTTAGAAAAACCTAAACCAGGATCGAATATCACCACTGTGTATGCCTTGCTAGACTCTCCGAGTGTCACGGGGGCTTATCGTTTTGATATCGAACCGGGTGAACGTTTAAAAATGAAGGTGGATGTGGCTGTTTATCCACGTAAAGCGATTGAACGTTTAGGCGTTGCGCCACTGACCAGTATGTTTATGGTGGGTGAGAACGATCGCCGCACCGGTTATGACTGGCGTCCAGAAATCCATGATACCGATGGTTTAGCCATGCACACGGGGAATGGTGAATGGATTTGGCGTCCGCTAGGTAACCCTGAAAACCTGCGATTCAACGCCTATAGCGATGAAAATCCAAAAGGTTTTGGCTTACTGCAACGTGATCGTAACTTTGATCATTATCAGGACGACGGCGTGTTTTATGATAAACGCCCAAGCCTATGGATTGAACCAACCAGCAGTTGGGGTAAAGGTTCAGTGCAGTTGGTTGAAATTCCAACACTGGATGAAACCTTTGATAACATAGTGGCTTTCTGGAATCCTGCTGAGCCGATTGTTCCTGGTCAAGAGCTGCTGTACAGCTACAATATGTACTGGGGTGGCATTCCACCGGTTCAATCACCCCGTGCTCGGGTTGTCGATACCTTCACCGGGATTGGCGGCGTAGTTGGCCAGAAACGCAAATACTACAGTAAGCGTTTTGTGGTTGATTTCGCGGGCGGAACTTTACCTATGATAGGTAAAGACACCCAAGTTAAAGCCGTGATCACAGCATCTGAAGGCAAAGTGGAAATTGAATCTGCCCGTCCTCTAGCCTCGATTAATGGTTACCGCGCTATGTTTGACGTAGTGCCACCGGGAGACGGGACTGAGCCGATTAACCTGAGAGTCTATTTGGAGGTCGATGGTCAGCCATTGTCTGAGACTTGGATGTATCAGTGGAATCCGCCTGCTAAGGATGATCGTGAATTGCACAATGCAGGTCATCTGCAATAAGCGATTCGTGATTCGTGATTCATTAATCTAAAACGCCAGCTAACTTAGCTGGCGTTTTTGTTTTGGCTTGAGCCACTTTTTACTTTATACGGCTTGATAGGTTAGGACTAGATTATCTAAAAAATGCCCCAGCAACTGATTCATCCTAGCCGTTGATTGCCCCAGTATGAACTCAGGGCTTTGAATATATGGCATTTTCTGTGTGCTAGAAAAAGCATTTTCTTGATCAATTAATGGCGCTAATTGGCTACTGATAAATTCAAGATGGCATTGAAATCCAAAAACTAAATTTGTGTAACGTACAATTTGCCGCGGGCAGGCTGCACTTGTGGCGAGCACTTCGCAATCGGGAGTGAGGCCTGGCATGTCGTTATGCCAGTGGCCGACCACTTCAGTGGTCGAAAATGTCTTAAGGTTAACATCACTTTTTCCTGCCGCAGTCAGTTCAATAGGAAAGTAACCAATCTCGGCATGTGGACTCTTTTGATAACGGGCACCTAATGCCTCTCCGATTAACTGTGCCCCAAGACAAACCCCCACAACGGCTTTATTTTTTTGGATAGCTTGTCTGATAAACCTTTGTTCTGCTTGGCTATCAAAATATGGACAATCGTTTTGGCATGTCGCGGGAGACTGAGGGCCACCGAGGATAATTAATAGATCAAAACCATCACTATTGTCTGGTAAAGCTTCATCTAGATAGATTCTGCTAAAGCTCATACTGTAGTTTTTGCTTGCAGCCCAATAGCTAAAATAGCCTGGACCTTCATAGCTTTCATGGATAATGCAATGAATGCGCATCGAGTTTTCCTGTGTCTTTTATGGGATAACGCTATGCTACAATCCTTTTTATTTGGCTGAATAACGTTATATGGACAAGTAATGATGCTAAGTCGCCAACTCGATTCGATTAACGCCATTATTGAGCAAGCGCTTAATATGCCTTCTTTTGTCAAAACGATTGAGATGCAGAAGGGTTATGTGGATGTTTTACACCAGCACTGTTGGCATCAGCTTATTTTTCCGCTTCAAGGCCTGTTACAGACAGAGGCAAATGAGGTACTTTTTTTGGTCCCCCATACCACAGCGCTTTTTGTGCCTGCAGGTGTCATGCATGAGTCTGTTGCGATTACAGATACCTGCTTTATTGGTGTCTATTTGAATCCTATGTATGGTCGAGATTATGGTGCCATGGTTAAGCCCGTCGCCATGAGTGCTTTTATAAGGGAGTTAGTGCTAACGCTCAGAAAACAATGTGCTTTTAATACCCCAACGAATGTTGATCCAATGGTTCAGGCGCCAATACTGCGTTTGCTTGAGGTGTTATATGATCAAATTAATAGTGCGGAAGGACAGACTTTCAAGTTACTGATACCGCAAGATAGGCGCCTAAAATTGATTTTTGAGCATTTAACCCAAACGCCAGCTTTAGATTTCTCTTTAGTGAAATGGGGTGAGATGGTTGGGGCATCGGAACGAACATTGTCGAGGCTATTTGTGAGGGAGTTTGGTTCTTCATTCGTATTATGGCGTCAACATTTGCGGCTGATCTATTCACTGTCGTTATTGGCCACTGACCTATCAATACAGAATGTGGCCCACCAAATTGGTTATCAAAATGATTCATCCTATATCAAAGCCTTCAAGGAGCGTTTTGGGATGACGCCACAGCGATTTCGGTTAGGTGATCATGGGATATAACCCTGTTACGACGTATGGTTATGAACACTATTTCTAGTTGGCTTATTTAATATTAAATCAATATATTGCACCTTTTTGCGGCACAAATATTCATTTGGCCGAATAAAATCAAGCCAGTTGTAATTGCAAGCATGCTACTGAGTTATTGGGGGCTAATTCACTTTTTGACAATCTAAACAATTTTTCACTGTAAAAGACCCCAAACTTGGGCGTAACCTGTGGGCGTTCTCGCCATGGGTAAATATTTTATGTTTGAAATGTTCACAACGTTAGGCTTTGCGTGGTCGGTGGGTTTAGTCCTTGCCGTACTTTTTGTACTGGCATACGAATTTATTAATGGCTTCCACGACACAGCAAATGCGGTGGCGACGGTGATCTATACCAAGGCAATGCCGGCAAATCTGGCGGTCGTTACCTCCGCACTCTTTAATTTTGCGGGTGTGCTGTTAGGGGGGTTAGGGGTGGCCTATGCGATAGTGCATTTATTACCTGTAGACTCCTTGCTCGGTATGGACTCAATCCAAGGCTTGCTGATGGTGTTTTCCCTGCTATTTTCGGCAATTATCTGGAACTTAGGCACTTGGTATTTTGGTATTCCGGCATCGAGTTCCCATACCTTGATTGGTTCGATAATGGGCGTGGGTGGCGCGTTCGCTTGGATAAATCATCAGCCTATCTTGCAGGGCATTAATGTCTCTAAAGCAACGCAGATCATGCTGTCCTTGATTATTTCGCCGACCTTAGGGTTTGTGATGGCAGGGATTTTTTTGCTCATCATGAAATACGTTTGGCAGAAACATAAAATTCACCGTACCCCCGATGAGCAGATGCAGATTAATGGTAAAAAACACCCTCCATTTTGGGCAAGGGCGAGTTTAATTATCTCCGCTATGGGGGTAAGTTTCGCCCATGGTTCTAACGATGGACAGAAGGGGATAGGTTTAGTGATGCTAGTGCTGATTTGTATGGCACCGGCTTATTTTGCCTTGGATATGGGCAGTCAAACCTATGATTTAGAAAGAACTCAAGATGCTAATCGTCGCATTATGGCGATTTATGACCGTAACCAAGCCGTTATCGCGGATGTTATCGACTTTAAAGCCTTAGTCAACGTTCCCGAATATATGCTGGCCCATTGCTCATCTGCCAATGTATTACCGGCGATGTCGTTGCTTGACCGTCGCTTAGCAAAAGTCTCGACTTACAAAGATATGGATGTAGAAGAGCGACGCGAGGTGCGACGTTTATTGTTGTGCATCGATGATACTGCTCGCCAAGTGGCTAAATTGGATCTTCCTGCTAAGGATTTGAATTCATTGGCTAAATGGCGAAAAGATCTCACTAGAACTACTGAGTATGCGCCCATTTGGGTGATTATTGCCATTGCGACTGCGCTGGGCTGCGGCACGTTGGTGGGGTGGCGGCGGATTGTATATACCGTGGGGGAAAAAATTGGTTCATCGAGTATGACTTACAGCCAGGGCATTGCCGCGCAGGTCACCGCTGCCGTCTCTATTGGGATTGCCAGTATGACGGGGATGCCGGTATCGACGACTCATATTTTGTCTTCCGCTGTAGCGGGTACCATGGTGGCTAATCGTTCAGGGCTTCAGATCCAAACCATTAAGCAGATCATGCTTGCTTGGCTGCTGACACTACCTATTACTATGTTGCTCTCCGCGAGTGTGTTTATCCTTGCCAATGCACTTTGGGGTTAGCCAAGAATACTCAAGTTGAATGCTCACATAGCCAAGCCTTGAGGGCTTGGTTTTTCGGTTCAGTGCCGTTTCCCGCGATAATTACCTAAGCCATCTTGTTAGAGTTGAGCCTTTAACACCAACAAGGACATAAGATGGCTGAGCAATCTAGAATACTTTTCAAAGCACTACATCAACAATCAGAGCCGCTGATATTAACTAACGCTTGGGATGCCGCCAGTGCGGCCATCATCCAAGCATCGGGCGCCCGTGCGATTGCGACCAGTAGCGCGGCATTGGCTTGGTCGCTCGGTTATCCCGATGGGCAAGTGCTACCTAAAGCGGCTTTATTGGACGTAGTGAACAATATCCTACGGCTGAGCCGAGTGCCCGTGACGATAGATATTGAATCTGGTTATAGCCAAGATCCCGATGAGGTTGCTGCTTTTGTTGCGAAGTTCGCTGAGCTTGGCGTAGCAGGAATTAATATTGAGGATGGCAGTGCAGGTGTTGCTGAGATGGTGGCAAAAATTAAAGCTATTCGCGCCCATCCTCGTTGCCAAGGATTATTTATTAATGCGCGAACTGATGTGTATTTACTGGGTTTAGCCAGTGGTGAGGCCGCTGTTGTTATGACTATCGATAGGTTAACTCAATATCAGGCTGCGGGTGCGGATGGTGGCTTTATCCCTGGCGCGAATCAGGTCGAGACCGCTAAGCGCTTGTCTGCCGCTGTGGATATGCCACTGAATTTTATGCTATTGAATGAGCAGATGGATATCGGCGAGTTATTTGCCGCAGGTGTGCAGCGTTTTTCCACTGGCCCAGCTTCATTTTTACAGGCCTATAGCACTTTGCTTAATCCAATTTTGTTAAATTCAATTAAGGCAAAACCGTTTCAGCGAGAGTCAAATGATGCGGTTATTGCCGTTGATAAGGATTCAATACCTAAAACCATTTCCCTTGGTTTTGAGCAAATGAATAACTTATTTATCCCGAGTTAAAGCTGTTTTTCATCTATACCCAAGCTACCTGAAGATACGAGTTTCAGAGCGCCCAGGGTGCTTCAATTCAAGGCGCATTAATGACAGAATGTCGGCCACCTTTTGAATTGATGCAACACGGAAGTGGAGTGCCCTGGGCGCTCCGTCCCGGCGGGTTTTAACGCACTTTATGCTGCGTTGGTTATTTTTAACTTAGCCCGCTAGGCCTGCAAATAACCGCAATCGCCATGGATGGCGTGAATGCCATTTATGCAGGAGCAATAAATGGCCTTGCCTAAAGTGCGTTAAATTCCCGCTGAATCCTGCATCTTCAGGTTGTTTGGGTATATACCCACGGCGAGTTTGCCGTGGGTTTCTTCTTACGTCCATTTTACTTAGCGCCCGTTTTACCAAGAAAGTCCCATCTGCGTGCTTGTCTCCTCAGGTTTCTTATCAAGCAGGCGTAGCTCGGCGAGTTGAATGTGCGCTGCAATTTGGCTGCGCAATTTTTGATAGAGACGGATGGCTAGTTCAGGCGCGGCTTCATTGTCGGGAGTATGGATAAACAGATAGGGTTCACGATCTTCTGCGAGCCACTGCGGGAGTTGGGTGAGCCAATTATCAAAAAAGGTATCGTTATCCTTAGGTAAAACAGCAACGCCTTGCTGTGCGAGTTGTGTTACGGCATCGTCTGGTTGGCCGATAAAGCGCACCACTGGATTATTGGCGGTGGCAATTGCATGCACTGGCACTCGAGGTTTTTTCTTGTGAGCGTCGATAATCGCGACATTGCAGGGCGGCAGTGCAAACAAGGGCCTACTGTCCATGATGATGCGATTCACTTTTTTATCGATGAGTAATCGATTAAGCGCACGCTCGGCATCTCCTTTAGCAAAAAACGCTGCATGCCTGACTTCGACGCCATAGGTTAACCCTTGGGGGATTTGATCTAGAAATTGCGCTAACGCAGGCAAGTTTTCTGGGCCGAAATGGGCGGGCAGTTGAATTTTCCAGATCCCTGTTTTATCGATTAATGGTGCCATTATCTGGAAAAAATCTTTCAATTCTTGGCCGCAGTGTTGCAATAATCTTTGGTGAGTGATGGTTTGCGGTAGTTTGAAGGTAAAACGAAAGCTATCGGGCGTGGCACTGTGCCAATTCATTACCGTTTGCTGTGCAGGCGTTGCGTAGAAGCTGGTGTTCCCTTCGACAGTATTGAATATTGTCGCGTAACGGGCGAGTCGCTCCGCTTGTTTAGTTCCGTGACCATACACACTTTCTTGCCAATTCGAGTGCGACCACATGGCAAGCCCAAGGCGAAAATGGTTGGGTTGATGTAACGGAGAGCACAATCGGTCCAAAAATAAATTCCTTTAATGCGATTTGCGCGTACCAAAGCTGCGCCCTGATGTTGACCAACATTTTAGGGCATTGTGCCGATATCTGTCGTCCAGAGTCAAATAGTGCCACCGATGGCCTTAAGTATTGTGTTTGATTTTGTTTGAATTTAACTCTGTAAAAGTCGGACTTAACTTAGCCAACTCTGGAATGACATTGAAAATTAACCTACTCTAATAGTGTGTTATTATTATTTTTATGCTTATGATCAAACTTAGGACTTAGCCAAAGACGGACGTTTATTGGAGAATTACGTGAATAATGATGGCTACACTTCCTTAAGCAATTTTATCGACCTTCTCTTGGATGCTATTTGTGTCGTCGATAAAACGGGGAGGTTTGAATTTGTCAGTGCAGGGGCAGAACGTATTTTTGGCTATACACCAGAAGAAATGATGGGTATGCAGATGCTAGATCTTGTCATTCCAGAGGATAGGGAACGCACTCTCGCAACGGCCAATGAAATTATGGCAGGTCGCTTTAAAGTCGATTTTGAAAACCGTTATGTGCGTAAAGATGGTGTTATCGTCGATATTCTTTGGTCTGCACGTTGGTCCGATGCTTATCAACAACGTGTCGCAGTCGCTAGAGATATTTCTAAGAGCAAAAATGCCGAACGTAGACAAGCAGCCTTATATGAGATTTCAGAGGCTGTGCATGTCGCTGAGGACTTGCTAGCCCTGTATCGGCGAATTCATGAAATTATTGCTAAATTACTGCCCGCAGCAAACTTTGCTATAGCATTGTACGATCAAGATTTAAATGAATTAAGTTTTCCTTATAAAGCCGCTACTGGCGAGGATTCGCTTATCGATATTGCAAGTTTCAGTGTGTTCACTGACCAAGTGATCCGCAGTGCTGAGTCTTTACTCCTGTGCCCCGTGACCTTAACTGATTATCCCCAAGCGATTCGTGAAGATTTGGGTAATGGCTGTTTAAGTTGGCTGGGTGTGCCGCTGAAGCTACAGAAAGGCGTTATCGGCGCTTTGATTATGCATAGCTTGCCCACTTCGGCTTCATATACACACCAAGACCGTGAGTTATTGGAGTTTGTTTCTACGCAAATAGCCTTTGCGATTGAGCGTCGACAAATGCTCGCGCGATTAGAGCATATTGCACTTTATGATCAGTTAACCTTGTTACCCAATCGTGAGCTTTTTTACGATAGATTTCAAAAGGCGCTATCTCGAGCCCATAGGGAATCAAGTTATTTCTCTTTGCTTTATTTAGACTTAGATAAATTTAAGTGGGTTAACGATACTTTTGGTCATAGCGTGGGCGATTTATTACTGCAAGTGACAGCGCAGCGAATAGTCAGTTGTGTGAGGGGCTCAGATACCGTTGCGCGTTTTGGGGGGGATGAGTTTGTCATCTTACTTGAACGAGTCGATTCAGCACATAATACCCTGCTGGCCGCGCAAAAAATATTGCAAGTATTCGAGCACCCCTTCGAGCTTGCCGAACAGCAGATCCATATTCTGCCGAGTATCGGTATTGCTCTGTATCCAGAGCACGGTGAAAATGAGAAACAGCTTATTTCCTGTGCCGATGCCGCTATGTATAAAGCTAAAAAGAATGGCGGAAATCGAATTGAAATGGGTTATCAAGGATTAAGAAACGTACATGCTGAGCTTCGACCTGAGGCCAATATTCCTGAAAATAAAGCGATGAAGATCATTTAAGCTCGCTTTAGGCGAGCCATTGTAAGTCTTTGAATAAATAATATGTAAAGTAATGCCCGCAAATGTCACTGACACTTGCGGGCATTATTGTATGGAACTGTTGATGTAATCTTTATATAAAATAAGGCTTTTGATTACAGTTTAAAGCGATTAACTTCCTGCTGCAATGATGCGGCTAAATGGGCGAGCTCTTGAGCTTGGACCATAGACGTTTGTGCCTCAATCGAGAGATTCTCTGACACTTCACGAATCGACTCTGTATTACGGTTGATTTCGCTGGTGACTGAGGTTTGCTCCTCGGCTGCTGTGGCAATTTGGCTCGCCATATCTGAAATATCATTAATGGCTTTGCTGATTTGCAACAGACTTTCGCTGGCTGAATTAGCATCGGCCACACTGGTTTCTGCCATTTCATGACTTTGAGTCATAGACTTAACGGCTTTGCCTGCGGTTTGTTGTAGGGTTTCGATCATCGCTTGAATTTCTTGTGTCGATGAATGCGTACGTTGTGACAGTACACGCACCTCATCAGCAACTACAGCGAAGCCACGACCTTGTTCTCCTGCACGTGCCGCCTCAATGGCTGCATTGAGTGCAAGTAAGTTGGTTTGCTCTGCGATGCCACTAATGGTCAACAAAATGCTGTTGATCTTTTGTGAGTGCTCGTTCAGTTCACCGATAATTCGCCCTGCAGTTTCGACTTCACTAGCTAAATTACGGATAGATTGCTGGCTTTGCATTACCTGTTTATGGCCATGGTTTGAAAGTCCGACCGCATTTTGAGCGGTCTGCGCTGTATGCTCAGCATTACTGGCAATTTCCTCGGTGGCGCTGGCCATTTCGGTCACCGCAGTGGCAACCATAGTCACTTCATCTTGCTGTACTTCAATGCGCTGACTGTTATCCGTTGCCGATGCACTACTTCCTTTGGCTTGATATTCCAATTGACCCGCAATCTTGTGCATGCGGGAAATCATACCGTGTAGACGTTCTACAAAGCGGTTAAAACCCGAAGCTAACATACCAATTTCATCATGGCTGTTGGCAGTATGAATGCGCACAGTGAGATCGCCATCGCCTTCGGCAATATCATTGAGTGCTTGGGCAACGCGTTCGAGATCTTTGAATTGAATTTTAAAGATGGCGATTAAAATCAAACCAAACAGCACCAATAGTGCAACACCTACGGCAGACATCCACCAAGCGAGATCGGTTGCCTGTGACATGATTTCTTGCTTATCCATCACGAAAATCAGTGCCCAGTCAGTTGAGGGTATTGCCGCAACGTAAACTAATTTAGTGGCACCATCGAGGTTTCGCTCTTCCATGGTATTGGCATTAGTGCGCTGTGATAACCAGTTATTGCTAAAATTACTATCGATTTTAGTGAGCTGTTGAGTATTTAGCTGGCTATTGGGATGACTAATAATGAGCCCTGCATTATCGACCATCAGAGTGTAACCTTTGCCTGGTACTTGGAGGCGCTGCACTGCATCTGTTAACTGATCTATGGTTAAGTTCGCAGCCGCTACGCCTATGAGCTGGCCTGAGCTCATCACAGGTTCTGCTATAGTTACGACTTGTTTTTTCAATGTGGCGCTGACGTAGGGCGCCGTCATGATCATTTTACCCGCCGTTTTAGCATCCATATACCAAGGGCGAACGCGGGGATCATAATTTGCGGTATTCAGCGACGGATCTTGGCGATACATGTTGCCTTGCTCGTCACCATAGTAAGTGAGGGCAAAGTCAACCGCAGTATGCGCTTGCAACAAATGAGGGGTAACGTTGGCACTAGGATCGGCTTCAATGGTCTGCTTTAGGCTAGTAATGGCCATTTTTCTGTCTTGCATCCACTGACCTATGCCGGATGAAAAAGTCTTCGCCAGTTGGTCAATTTCATGTTGGGTGTTTTCTAACGCATTATTTCTAATGAAATAACTAGAGATACTCACGAGTACAGCAATAGTGATCAGTACAGCGGAAAGACTGCTAAACAGCAGCCGCGTTTTGAGTGTCGATCGCATAATCTATATCCTTTATATTCCGTTAGCTCTCTAACGTTGTTTTAGTATAGCGGCAGTACGGGGCAAAACATTAAATCATTGAAGAATTATAGTAATAAATTTAGAAGTGACGCCCATAATTTATGAATTTAATAATTACATGATTTTTATATCAATAACGATTGCGTCAGCGGTTGTTTATTTGATGAGCTGATGGAACTTAGCAGACTAAACTGAAGAGATGAATAATATTTTACAGGTGATAAATAACATTAGTTATCGTCAGTAAGCCGTTAAAATACATAAGCTCAAGCTAACAATTTAATTAAATATGTCACTGGTTGTGAGTGTGATTAATTCATTATTCAGAATGCTGGCTTGTTTATATCAAAGGTTAGTGAGCATAATTTCGCGCGGGTAGCATCTTGTGTGCTGGTTCAAGTTTAAGACTCATCTGTAACAGAACATAAAAAAGGGACTCCTAGGAGCCCCTTGTTCATTTTTAAATGACCTAAATATTAGTGAGTCATTTTATTTTTGATCAGCACACAACGCTGTTCTATTTGACGGGTTTCCAGTAGATTACGGCGGGTAAGGTTAGATAGCCCAGTTTGGCGATCAAGTACTTTGTCCAATGCCGCTATGCTAGTGTAATTACAATCGGTTGGGATGAGGAAATGGCTATAATTACGCATAAATACTGGCCCTTTTTTGTCCATATCCATTAAGCTCGCCAGACGCTCTTCCGCTGTAGCTGCGCTTAATAGTTTTTGCTCAGCAGGATAAAGATTTTGCATAATAATCCGCTGTTTGGAGAAAGGCAGGCTGTCTAGATGGACTTTACTTAACCAACGACGTTTTGCGGCCGCTTCAGGGCGGATCACTTGTGCCGCAAGTGCCGCTTTTTCGCCAGAGTCTGAATTATCCTTGGCAGCTTCTTTGGTTAAGCGCTGCAGCGCGTTAGGAAAATCATAGCGATTAAGCTGGGTGATGATTGCCCATCGTAAATCTTGATCTAAGGTTAATCCCTTAATTTTTGTTTCACCGTCAATGAGTTGTGCTAAATGACGTAGTGAATCTCTATCGCTTGCTAAACTGACATAGGCATTGAACCAGATCCGTTGGAAGTCATTATCGCCTTTATTTTCCATTGCTTTTCTCAGACTCATTTGGCTTAAGCCTTTAATTGCATTTTCTGCGTAGTTTTGCTGAATAGGGGCGATCTGCGCGAGATATTCCTTCGAGCGCAACATGCTATCGATGATCTGACCAACAATTGTGTAGTCCGTTTCAGCAGGCGCGTTAACAAACACTGTGCTTAGGTATTGATCTAAGCTCAATTTACCTTCGCGGACGCTGTCCCACAGACTTTGCCACAGCATAGATCGCAGTAGTGGATCGGAAATATTACTCAGTTGTTGTTTTGCGGTATTAAATGACTTGTCATCAAGCTCGACTTTCACAAAGCCCCAATCATCAAAGTTTGGATAGACTAGGTCTGGGCAGCGCTCACCAATCAGTTGTTTAACTTCAGTACGCTCGCCTTTGTAAGTCACTGGCACTGTAATGTCATTTCGCAGATCAAAGCGACCTTGGGTAAATAAAGCCACTTGGACTTTTTGTTCACGTAATGTGGGTAGCTCTGCGCTTGCAGGGAGCTGTCGTAGGCTAAATTCGCTGATTCGGTTGCCCTCACAACGATATTCCGCCTTGATGGTGTTAACGCCCGCGCTGTAGAGCCATTCTTGAGTCCATGCACTTAAATCGCGGCCAGCGGCTTTCCCTAGGCTATTGATAAAATCGTCTAACTCAGCGTTTTGATAACTGTATTGTTTTAAATAGTTACTGACGCCACGACGAAACACCATGTCCCCGAGTAAATGGCGTAATTGTTTCAGCGTTGATGCGCCTTTTTGGTAAGTGATAGCATCGATATTGTCGAAGGCGTTCTGAGTCGTTGCTACGGGTACTTCAATGGGGTGCGTGGTGACTAAGCTGTCTTGCTCATAGGCTTTTTGCTTGCCTTTAGCATAGAAGGTACGCCAAGCATTAGTGAACTCTGTAGCTTCTTGAGTCGCTAGTGTGCCCATAAATGAAGCAAAACTTTCATTTAACCACAAGCCGTTCCACCATTTCATGGTGACGAGATCGCCAAACCACTGGTGCGCCATTTCGTGCATGATCACGCCTGCAAGATTTTGCTTCTGATCCGCTGTCATAGCCGCTTTATGAAGGAAGATATCTTCGGAAAAGGTCACTGCGCCCGCGTTTTCCATCGCGCCATAAAGGAAGTCTGGCACTAGAATTTGATCGTATTTCTTAAAGGGGTAAGGAATACCAAAGTAATTATCGAAAAAAGTTAACCCTTGTTTTGTATAGGTAAACCAATCTTGCTCCGTGACTTGATTAGCAACGGATTGACGGGCGAACAGGCGCATAGGATAGCGGCCTGAGTTGTCTTGCCACATGTGATAAGGGCCCGCGTGCATCGAAAAGTTATATGGGCTTAGCTTAGGAGTTTGTGGGAAAGTCCAACGATTGTAAGCACCCGCTGGGGTGATTTGGCTTTCACGCATCGAGCTAATGACTTGCCAGTCTTTGGGCGCTGTTACCGTAATTTGATAGTTAGCCTTGAGATCCGGTTGGTCGAATACTGCGAACATCTGCTGAGCAGCAGCGGGTTCAAAATGAGAGTAGAGGTAGACCTTGCCATCGATTGGATCTTTAAAACGGTGTAAACCTTCACCATTGGTGCTGTGGGCACGGCTAAATTGCACTTCAATGGTATTTTCACCTGAGGTGAGCAAACGCGTATTTAAGCTGATGTAAGCGCCATTGTAATTGGGGTATACGGCGGTACCGTTGATGATAAAGCGTTTTATCTGCGCCTTGTTTAAATCTAAGCTCAGTTGTTTTGGCACTTCACTTAATTGAAATGTCGCTTTGGAGGTGGCGGAAAACTCGGCATCCCCTGTGAGCTGAAAATCCAAGTCATAGTGAATATCGGAGATGACCTGCGAGCGAAGCGCAGCCTGATATTGGCTAATATAAGCGCTAGCATCACGTGGACCCGTATTGAGTGTACTTTGGGTTGCACACGACATTAATGTGCCGCAGGTAAGGGCAACGAGACTGGCTTTAAACAAGTTCACAACTTAAATCCTTCAACGATTTGTTTTGTTTTCTGCTTGGATGTTTGCATTCAATATCGTGTGTGTAGGTTTGCCTTTGTGGCAAATTATCCCTCGCGCCAGCGCCAATTTTGAGCATCATCATCGCAGTGTATTTTGGCCGAGTACACTACCTTATTTACCTTGGATTACCAATGTTAAAAATGTAAAAAAAGCCAGCGTTAACGCTGGCTTCTTGAGATTACTGTTTGGCAGAATTAAGTGCCAATAGGACAATTACATGCCTAAGAAAGACTTAGACTTCATCTTACGGATTTCTTTTTCATCAGACCATTCGATAAGGCCTGTTTCTAAATCCATTAAACGCATTGTCATCTTATAGTAGACGTCTTTAGTGCTACCGTCTTGCTTCACTATGCTAGATAAATTGCCATATAACATGTATTGAGCGCCAATTTGACGACCAAACTTGATGGCGGTTGATGGGTCAACCATGCCAGTGTTGTTTTGGTAATCCAGTTGTTTACGGACTGAATCTACTTTAGTCATGTCGATAAAACGGAACTTGCCTGAGCGCAATAATTTGTTACTGATAGAGTCAGTGACAGACTCAGTGTCGATATGTTCTGAGGTTTTGTTTTTGATGCTATCAACAAATAAAATCGGGCGGTCATTGGCTGTTATTGCCACGATAGGAGGGAAAGTCATCATGCTATCCACCATCTTGGCTGCAATAGCTTGTAGATCCGTCGAGCCAAAGTTCTCATTGACGGTTTCAACTTCTGTGGCATCGCCATATTCGACTTTAGATTGACATGCAGCTAGACCCATAACGGCAGCCAGTACAAAAATCAGTTTAAATTGTTTCATAGTCAGTTCCATTTTGTGATTGTATAAACTTAATGACACACGTCTTATTCAAATACCACAACCGCTAGGCTAAATGATTATTGAATAAATTCGGGTGTAATTACCAGTATCAATTGCCCAGACTAAGGTGGTTTTGCCTGCTGCAACATCAATTTTAGCCGGTGGCGCTTTGTCTAACTGCAAAGTGTATTCACCTGCACTCAAATAACGCCGCCCGATCTGTGCTTGTTTAGGGAGCGTCAGCCAACTACGACGATCCGCTTGTTCTGTTACTACGTTAAAAATCTGCATCGCAATGCTGCCAATATCGGCCGCATTGTTACCTGGTTTACCACTCTTCTCAATCTGATAGGCCATCTCAGATTTAGCATAGACCCTAGCGACTTGACGAACTAGCGTCGCGGGCAGATCTTCCTTGAGTGCTGTGATGGCTAAGGCATCGATATTGGCAATAGGTTCAGTTTTCAGCACTGTACCTAAACCTTGCACTTGCGTCTCTGGCACAAAAGTATTGTTTGGCATGTAGGTAGCGAGTGACACTGTCTGCCAGTTACCATGGATAGTAAAAGGTACCGTGAGAGCTTGTTTTGCAGGCACAAAGCCGCGCTCGACCATCAAAATCACTTGACCATCTTTGGGATTGGGCAACTTAGCATCGCCCCAACGGCGCTTAAACTCATCATACTGTGGCATGCCGAGTTGCTTGGCGAGGCGGACCAGATCTTGCTGTAAATAGGTGTTATCTGGAGTGATTTGTGCTGCTTTACGATAATCGATATAGGCATCGTTCGGCTCACCCAGCACTTCGTGCAGTACGCCAGTGGTGTAATAACTGTAAGCGTTTAAGAAAGAACTGGTGACTGTGCCCGCGGCTTGTCCTAGTTTGTTAACCTCGGCATCTATGGTGCCGTTTGCCATGGCTTGAACTGACTTTTGTGATTTTTGATAACGTTCTTGCTCGCTGCTCTGTAGTTCGTTACTGCGACGAACTTCGACGAGAGCCCCCTGATAGTCGCCACTAAACAAATAGTTAAGAGCTTGGTATTGGTGCAGCATAATGCGTTCATACCCAGGGCCTCGGTACGGAATCGCATTGTCGTTTAACACTAAGCTGCTGGCTGTTGCGCCAATGTCACTAACGCTGACTTTGGCCTTATCATCAAAGGCGGTATAAGCATCTACTGCTTGCTGATAATATTTTTTACTGGCAGCAAAATCGCCGGCGACTTGAGCAATTCGTCCCGCTTCTTGGGCATAGAGTAAGCCGTCATTGCCATTGATATTACTAGCAAGTTTGTCGATATCGGCCATGGGAGTCGCACTATTAAGTTCTTGTTTGAGTGGTTCAATCTGCGCAGGATAATTAATGAAAATACTGTTATAAGCGCAGCCCGATAAGTTTAAAACCAATCCCATTGCCAAGGTTGGTGCAATAAATGCGCGAGAAAAAGGTGTAACGAAGGACAGTTTCATTATTGCGCTTCACCTTTTTTGATGGATTGGGCTGAAATCGCCTGAGTCTGTTCTGGCATAAGTGAACGCTCGAGTAATGTGATCCCTTGAAGGTGATCAAATTCATGTTGAAAAATCCGTGCAATAAAGCCCGTTAATTCGGTTTGTTGCCACTCGCCTTGTAAATTTTGATAGCGTACTTCAATGGCTTGATGTCTTTGTATCGTAAATCTTTGCCCCGGTACAGATAAGCAGCCTTCTTCTCCGCTGACCAACTCGCTTGATGCATTAATGATTTGCGGATTAACCACGACCACAGGCGCCATATTAGGCGCGTCGGGATAACGCTCATTAGGGCGAGAAGCCATAATAAATAAGGCTAAAGGGCTGTGAACTTGGGGGGCCGCGATACCAACGCCATTGGCAGCGTCCATGCTGGCAGACATTTGCTCGGCAAGATGCATAAGCTCTGCATCGAAATGGTGTACTGTGATTGCAGTCTGCCTTAGAATGGGTTCACCCACTAACGCTATGGGTAATAGAGTTGGGGTTTCTTTTGGCATTAAATGTTTAAACATCGCATTCCCTGGATATTTTGCAGTAACTGTTTTTTAATCAAAGTTAACATCTAAAGCGTCAGTGTTAATAATGAGGTGGTGGCGTTTCTTCAGCCTGAGTCGCCATATTACTTGGTTCCATGTCCTGCAACTTACCAATTAACATGTGAATTTGGTGTTGCTGGTGAGCCACCAGTCGATTTAATTTGATGACCTCTTGGTTTAATTCTTCGACTGTGAGCTCTTGAAAAGCCAATTTGGTTTCTAGATCTTCAATCTGTGCTTGTACGCCTTGCATGGCTAACCTCTATTTCTGCCAAGTTTCAACTAAGCCTTGGCTACTGATACTAACGACTTTATTGGTATCTCGAATTGCCACAGAGTATACAACGGCTCCTCGATTTTGGCTGTTTTTAGTGAGTGCAACCTGCCATTTTTCAATTTGTTTACCCGAGTCACGTTGCCAGAGTATAACTTCCCGCGCTGGCGTACCTGTTAATAGCTGGCTGTCTTGTTTGATAAACCTCACCGCTGAAAAGTTCATTTGGCGACGGGTAATATCCAGCTTATTTAACAGCTTACCGCTTGTGTTATCCCAGATTTTTGCTTCATCTGTGCTGCCATTGGTAAAACTTAAACTACCACTGTCGTTGAGTGCCACTTTGGTTATACGGCTGCCGAGTGTCCACGTATGAAGCGGTTGGCCAGTTTGTGCCTGCCAGAGAATCGCCTGCATATCATTTGACCCCGTTAATGCTAATCGGCCATCAGCAGAGAGGGCAACACTATTGACGCGCTCTTTATGTCCAAGAAACTTGATTAAGGCAGATTTTTCGGCATTAAGCGACATGACTGAACCATCATTTAAACCAATAAGTAGTGCGCCATTATCTGCTACCGCGACACTTTCACCGGATGAAGGTAAGGACCACCAGCCCAAAGGCTTACCGTCGGCTATTTTCCACATAGCAACTGAATCTCGGCTTAACGATGCTGCAAATATCCCGTTGGGAGAAATCGCTGTACCTGTGACGCCAGTATTAATATCGCCATGTATCCATTGGTATTTGAGGGTAAGGGTGCTGAGATCCCAGCATTGAACTCCACTACTTTGAGTGGCAACTAAGGCGAATTGCCCATTACTTGATAGGCTCGCGCTATAGCTGGGTTCTGTCGTGAGAACACTGATATCTTCTGCTTTGGGGTGGCAAGCGATTAGAAAAACTGTGCAAATTACCAGCAGTAGATTTTTCTTCATGAACTTGCTCCCTAAGTTGTTGTCTTTAGACTTGATCAAGTGACATTAATCACTGTTAACCCATAAAGAATCTAGTTGGTATAACCGAGATAACTAGTATAAAGTTGTCACGCTTAGGTTATTGTAACCGCTTGAGGATGCTGAGGAAGCTTTAATGAAATCGATTTATAAATTATCGTTAGTTGCATTGGCTATTATTGGCCTATCTGCTTGTAATCAAGAAGAAAAAGCAGCTACGAGTACAAATGTTGAATTAACGACTGAAGCTCAAAAAGAAGCTTACAGTGTAGGCGCTTCAATCGGTCGTTATATGTCTGGCCATATCAAAGAGCAAGAAGAATTAGGCCTGCCAGTTGATCGCACTCTGATCGTCACTGGTTTCACTAATGGTCTGAATGACCAATTAAGTTTAACCGAAGAAGAAATGCAAACCATTCTTCAAGGTCTAGATAAAAAGTTAAACGATAAACGTCAGGAACAAGCCACAGCGATTTCTGCGAAAAATATCGAAGATGGTAAAAAATTCCTTGAAGAAAACAAGGTTAAGCCTGGTGTAGTGACAACTGAGTCTGGCTTACAATATGAAGTATTAACTCCAGGCACGGGTGAAAAGCCTGCCGCAGAAGACACTGTAGAAGTGGATTATGTCGGTACTTTACTTGATGGTACTGAGTTTGATAGTTCTTATAAACGCGGCGAAGCGGCTAAGTTCCCTTTGAATCGCGTTATTCCAGGTTGGACTGAAGGCGTGCAATTAATGCCTGTTGGCGCTAAGTACAAGTTTGTGATCCCATCAGAATTAGCCTATGGCGTACGTGATACTGGTACTATTCCACCAAACTCTACGTTGATTTTCGAAGTTGAGTTGAAATCAATCGAGAAAGCTTCTGCGGCGCCAGTAGCTGAACCTGCTAAAAAGTAATTGATTAGCTGCGACGTGTAATACGCCGCAATTGAAAATACCGCTCCTAAATGAGCGGTATTTTTTTGTCTGTAAAATTCGCATTATTGTTTTAATATTGAGTTCACTATCTTACAGCCGTTGGTTCTCAGACTGGCTCTGTGTTTCATTTTTATACCCATCATCAACATTAATCTGCTGCAATAACCAAGGGTATAAATCATCCACTTTAGCAGTTTGACTGTTATGTTTATTTCAAAATAATGAATGCTAAATTAAGTTTTAATTATATCCATTACCTTTTAAGGACCCGTGTTCCTTATATTTTATTGGGTATTGCATACTGAATAATATCATCAAAATATCACATTAAAATATTGATTGTTATTTAAGCAGGATGCCAAATGCTTTGAGCTTATGTGTATTGCTCTTACTGTTTGTTTTTACATGGCTAATACTTTTGATTTACCATCCTGTTCTGTTAGGTGAACAGTGAGATGTCTATAATTAGTTACTCATCAATGTGTTACATTAGCAATGTGCGATCTTGCCCTCTTTTTTTACGCATTCAACTCTGAAATAATCCGCTCGCACGTTAATAGAAGTTAGCGGCAATATTATAATAATGGGGTTGATGATATGGATAATGTTAATAAATTAACGGCTATTTCTTTAGCTGTTGCAGCGGCTTTGCCTATGATGGCAAGCGCAGATGTGATGATCACCGAATATGTTGAAGGTAGCTCAAATAATAAAGCGATTGAACTGTATAACAGCGGCGATACGGCAATTGATCTCGCGGGTTATAAACTGGTTCGTTATAAAGATGGTGCTACTGTTGCGTCGGATATGGTGGCTTTAGGTGGTCAAACTATTGCGGCAAAATCGACAAAAGTTATTTTAAATACTAGCGGTACTATTACTGTTGCTCAAGGGGTTGATAGTTACTCTGGTAGTTTAAGTTTTAATGGCGGTGATGCGGTTGCCTTAATGAAAGATGATGCAGTCATCGATATTATTGGTGATGTGCCGACGCCAACGGGTTGGGGATTAGACGTTACCTTAAAACGTAAATTAGATGCGTTAGTGGCGAATACAGTATTTAATGCCGCCCAGTGGGAACAATTACCTAAAGATACCTTCTCTGGTTTAGGTTCTCTAGAAACGCCTGCTGAGCCAGAAGTGTCGCTCTTTAGCTGTACTGGCGCTAAAATTGTGCCTATTTATCAAGTACAAGGTGCGGGCGAGTCGAGCCCATTTGTACCAGCAGGGGCATTCGAATCTGAAGCCGAAGTGACTGTGCGTGGCGTAGTGACTGCCCGTGGTGAAAGCTTGTTTAAAGGTTTTTACTTACAAGAAGTTAAGGGTGATAACTCACCGTATACCTCTGATGGTGTATTTGTATTCTTAGGTGAAGCTGCACCTGAAGCGATTCAACCAGGGGTTGAAGTGTGTGTGCAGGGTAAAGTGAAAGAATACTTTGGCCTAACTCAAATCGATATTAAAGCCGATAAGAAATTTGATGTTGGCGCTAAGGGTGAAGTCCCTGTTGCCGCACCTTTCTATGTGGCCGATGGCGAAACCTTAGCGCAAGCATTAGAGCGCTATGAAGGCATGAATGTGGCCTTAGATGCGGGCAGCGATCTTAAAATCAGCCGCACCTTCAGCTTCGACTATGCGAGTAGTCGCAATAACATGCTAGTGTCATATCAAGCACCTTTGATGAAGCCTACACAGCTGTATCCAGCGCTTTCTGCTGAAGCAACGGCATTAGTTAAATCTAACCTCGAAAACCAACTCTTTATCGAATCCGATTACAAGCCTGCCAATGGTGTTATTCCATACTTCCCTGATTTCAATGTGGAAACGGGTTACATCCGTGTTGGCGATCAACTGACTAACCTGCAAGGTGTGATTGGTTACAGCTACGGCGCTTATCGTTTAGTGGCGACTAATACTATTACAGCGGGTGATTTTATCCGTGGTGACGATAGAACCGAAGCCCCAAGTGTTGCAACTAAGGGAGATCTGCGCGTGGCTAGCTTTAACGTGCTGAACTTCTTTAACGATGTTGATGGTGGCGATACCAATCCATCAGGCAGTAACCGTGGCGCCCTAACGCTGGAAGAAATGGTGCTACAACGTACTAAAATCGTTAGCGCTATTACCGCCATGAACGCCGATATCGTCGGTTTGATGGAAATTGCTAACAACGGTTTTGGTGAGAAGAGTGCGATTAAGGATTTAGTCGATGCACTAAATGACAAGCAGACGCCTGAAAACGCCTATAGCTTTGTTGAAATCACCGATGCTGATAAGTATGACGGCAAGTACTTTGGCACAGATGCGATTACTGTCGGCATGTTATACCGTGGTGGTAAAGTGGCTTTAGCGGGGGCAGCACAAGTTATCGGTACTCCAGAACAGCACGCCAGTGCTGGCAGCGTGACTCGCACAAAAGATGGCAAAACTGAGACTAACCCTGGCAATGATGCTTATCAACGTCACAGTTTAGCGCAAACCTTTAAAATCCATGATGAGTCTCTGACCGTAGTCGTTAACCATTTGAAATCTAAAGGCTCAGGTTGTTTAGAAGATTGGGTTAACTTCGAAGAGTCAGTTGATCCTGCCGATCAACAGGGCAAGTGTAATGCTTTCCGCGTATCTGCAGCGAAAGTCTTGGGTGAAACGCTAAAAGACGTGAAAGGCGACTTACTGATCATCGGTGATATGAATGCCTATGGTATGGAGGATCCTATCCGTGTACTAACCGACTTCGATGCGAGCAAGTCAGAGCGTGACATCCTGACCGCTTCGTGGACGACGCTCGACGGCAAAGTGTTTGAACGCCAAGGCAGCAAGATTGAAAAAGGTTATGGCTTTATCAACTTGAACACGAAAGCCCACGGTGCAAGCACTTTCTCTTATAGCTATAACGGCGAGTTAGGTAACTTAGATCATGCTTTAGCCAATGCTAGCTTAGCCAAACGTTTAGTGGATATTGAAGATTGGCATATCAACTCAGTGGAATCTAGCCTGTTTGAATACGGTAAGAAGTTCTCTGGTGATCTGGTTAAATCTGAAAATGCTTTTTCTGCATCGGATCATGATCCTGTGATTGTTGCTTTAAGTTATCCTGCGCCAGTAGTGCCGCCAAAACCTGAGCCAAAGCCTAAAGATGATGGCGGTGCTTTAGGTTATTTAGGTTTAGCACTGATGTCCTTGTTTGGTTTGCAGCGTCGTCGCCGTTAACCTGTATATGGGGTTAACTCACAAGTGCAATTTGTGAGCTAGACTGAAACAAAGGGATGGTTAACCATCCCTTTTTTATCTCTTTTTTCAGTTTTTATTAGGAGTGAGTATGGATACCACCTCAAATCCGCTGAAAACCATGAATATCAAGGCGCCACTGTGGTTTTACTTTGTCGCAACGCTCAGTTTGTTGTGGAATATCATGGGGCTGATGGCTTTTGTGATGCAAATGACTATGACGCCAGATGCACTCGCACAGATGAGCCCAGATCAAATTAAACTCTATGAAACGACGCCAATTTGGGTTGATGCTGTATTTGGCTTTGCCGTGGTTTCAGGGGTTCTAGGATGCCTATTATTGTTATTCAGAAAATTAATTGCTTATAAAGTGTTGGTCGCCTCGCTTATCGCTATTTTGTTGCAAATGACCTATGTATTTTGCATTCAGCAAGCGGCTGTGGTGCTAGGAGCTGACGCGTTAATTATGCCAAGTGTAGTCGTGGTGTGGGGATTATTTCTTGTCTGGTTTAGTCAGCTAAGTACCACTAAATCTTGGTTAGTTTGAGCTTTATTTTTGCCGATATTGATGTGACCAGCTGAGAGTAAACTAGTTGAACTTCATCCACTTCACAGTAAACTGCTGATTGGTTTTATTGACTAGGAAGTTGCAATGAGTATTTGGTTTAGAGCTGTAACGTTAGAGGATTGCGCGCGTTTAGATGCCGGTATGGGTGGCAAAGGCACCTTGATGCAGACTTTAGGAATTGAGATCAGTGAGATTGGCGACGATTACATGAAGGCCACTATGCCAGCCAGTCCGGCGGTGCATAACCCTTTGGGCATAGTGCATGGTGGCGCGAATGTCGCGCTTGCTGAAACCGTTGCCAGCTATGCGGCAAATTTCGCGGTGGATTTTGAGCAGTACTATTGTGTCGGTCAAGAAATTAACGCTAACCACTTACGGGCTTCCCGTAATGGGGTATTAACCGCTACGGCTAAGCCTATCCACTTAGGGAAGCGAAGCTCTGTATGGGAGATTTTAATCCACAACAGCGCGGGTGAACTGACTTGTATTTCACGGATGACGGCGGCTGTCGTTAAACGCTAAATGCAATGAGCCAGCTTATTACCTGTGGTGTGAATGGCGTATCAATCGTTTGATTTAAATAATATATAGATAAGGATTGGATATGGATAACGCTACAATTTGGGAATGGGTTGGTTATTTAGCTTCAGTGGTCGTTGCAATATCACTGATGATGTCAAACATTAAGAAACTGCGCTGGTGGAATCTCATTGGTGCGGCTTTATTTGTGGCCTACGGTGTGGCAATTGGGGCTTATCCTGTTGCCTTAGTTAACTTTTTTATCGTGCTGATTGACACTTATTATTTGGTTAAGCTTTATCGTGAAGCCGACTTATCCAGCAGTTAATAGCAGTGTATCAGCTTAACTCCGCTTTCTCGCACCGCACTTCGCTCCATTGTCCTGAACAGCTATTTGGTTTTTAAACAGCATCTTAAGTGATGTGAGCGGACCATTGGCTGTGAGTCCGTGTAATTCATTTACTGTCTTGCCAAACTTATCCTTAATCTTTTTTTTAGATTATATAAATCTAGTTTAATCGCTTTATTCTTAAATGGTAATTATCTATTCTTGCTCTATCGACAACACGTCGCCAGCCAAGGAGATAAACCATGGCCACCATTTACGATTTAATTGAAACCTGGTTAACCAGCAATCAAGACTAAGGAGCAGGGCATGAGTCAACAACATCAAACAAGTCAGTACTTAACGAGCCAAAACGGCGCCCCAGTGGCCGACGATCAAAACTCACTGTCGGCGGGTGAACGTGGTCCTCTGCTATTACAAGATTGGCATTTAATTGAAAAGTTAGCCCATTTCAACCGTGAGCGTATTCCTGAGCGTATCGTGCATGCTAAAGGTACTGGGGTTTACGGCACATTTACGCTGACTAAAGATTTAAGCGATTACACCATTGCTGACCATTTCAATGGTGTTGGTAAGCAAACCGAAACCTTTATTCGTTTCTCAACCGTAGGTGGAGAAATGGGTTCTGCCGATGCAGAGCGTGATCCACGCGGCTTTGGTTTACGTTTTTATACTGCCCGTGGTAATCACGATATCGTGGGTAACAATACGCCGACCTTTTTCTTGCGAGATGGGATTAAGTTTCCAGACTTTATCCATACGCAAAAGCGTAACCCCAAGACAAACTTAAAAGATCCGCAGGCTATGTGGGACTTTTGGTCATTGAATCCTGAAGCCATGCATCAAGTGACCATTTTGATGTCGGATCGTGGTATTCCGGCGAACTACCGTCAAATGCACGGTTATGGTTCACACACTTTCTCGCTGTGGAATGTCAAGGGCGAGCGTTTCTGGGTGAAGTTCCACTTTAAATCGCAGCAAGGCGTGGTCAACTTAACCAATGAACAGGCTGATAAATTAAAAGGGATTGATCCCGATTCATCACAGCGCGATATGGTGGTTGCTATTACTGATGGTAACTTCCCGCGTTGGACGGTTAATGTGCAGATTATGCCTGAGGCGGATGCCAATACTTACCATATCAATCCATTTGATTTAACTAAGGTTTGGCCGCATAGCGACTATCCATTAATTGAGATTGGTGTATTAGAGCTGAATCGTCTGCCACAAAACTACTTTGCTGAAGTTGAGCAAGTGGCATTAGCACCTAGTAATTTGGTCCCAGGCGTCGGGGCTTCACCAGACAAGATGTTACAAGCACGTTTATTTGCCTACGCCGATGCGCAGCGTTACCGCATTGGTGCTAACTACAACCAATTGCCAGTGAATTGCCCGCATGCCGCTAAGGCAAATCACCATCAACGTGCAGGTGCGATGGCGGGTACACAATGTCCTTATCATGGCAGTCAAACAGGTGGCGACGCTTCGGCAAACTATGGCCCGAACAGCACTGCTGATGCCTTGGTTGAGCCAGTAAACTTTAGCGAACCACCATTGCGTTTAGAAGGTGAAGCGGCGCGTTACAGTCGTTATAATCAAGACGATTATACCCAAGCGGGTAATTTGTATCGCATCTTCTCTGAAGCTGAGAAAGCGCGCCTAGTGGCAACAATTTCGGGTTCATTAAGTCAAGCGAGTTTAGATGTGCAGCAACGTATGGTGGCGCATTTTACTCAAGCCGATGCGGATTACGGACAACGTATTAAACTGGCATTAGGTCTTTAAACTATTGCTGTTGCGAATGTTTGAATAATAGTAGAAACGATAAAACTGAGTAGAAAGCCTCTACTCAGTTTTTATTATCAGCGACAACAATATTAACATTCTCGTTAATGTGCTCTTAGGCCGCGATGAGCGCTGCATTAGGGCTATTTAGCTGCTTTAACAATCCAAATGCTTGCTGCATTTTATCCTCGGTTACGATAAATCCTATAAATGTTTCATCCACGTCGAATGCTTTAATACAGCTTCCTTGAGCATCAATATCGACTTGCCAGCGATGGACGCCATTCACTGTTATACCGCTGAGTTGCATAGGTAACAGTGGCGTTTTCACTTTAATGAGCATGGCGGGAAAATTCACTGCTGTCGGTTGGTTCAGTAATGTGTTCGCCAGCGCATTGGCGCTCAGTAACGCAGGTTGCAAATAGGCCCTATTTTGGCCGTTGATTTGGGCGCAGTCACCTAGCGCATAAATATGGGCATCGTTGGTTTGTAAGCATTCGTTAACGACGATACCTTTATTGACCTCTAGCCCTGCATGCTGGGCAAGTTGACTGTTAGGGAGAAGTCCCGCTGCACAGATAACCGCATCACAAATAAACCGCTGGTCATTATCTAGGCACACAGAGATACTGCCATCTTGGTGTTGCAGTTGGCTGACTCGGGTTTGCAATTGCACTGTGACGTTATGCTGCGTTAGTACAGCGGTCAGTTTGTGGCTTAACATTTCGGGTAGCATATTCGGCATTAAGCTCGCTTGTGGATCGACCAAAAACACTTGCTTACCTGCAGTTGCTAAGTCCATTGCCAGTTCAACTCCGACCAAACCAGCACCGATAACCAGTACTCTCCTCGCGCCATGGATGTCTGCTTCGCAGGCCTGATACTCCATTAAGCTGTTAACTGTGTGGATGATATCGACGCCATCCCCCTCTATAGGCGGAATAAAGGGTCGAGCACCTGTGGCAAGCACTAATTTTTCGTACGCAATTTCGCGTCCTTGATGGCAACAGACTACCTGACGAACTTTATCTATTTTTATGACTTCACAGTGATTTATTAAATCAATTTGTTGTTCATGTGCAAATTCAGTCGCGGTCAATTTTATGAGGTCTGACGCCATTTTTTTAAGGCTAAACACATGGCTTAAATCTGGTTTATGGTATTCCTCACCAGAGTCGGCTGTGATAACTGTAATCGGTTGTTCGCGGTTTAAACGTCGCAGTGTTTTGACTAGCTGATATGCCGCGAATCCACTGCCGATAATGACGATTGGCTTAGGCATTAGTCACCTCATTTTTTATGACAGCGAAAACGCTTTTACCTAGGCCACATTCGGGACAGAGGAAGTCTTCGGCCACTTGAGTCCAAGGTGTGCCAGCAATGACATCTTGATTAGGTTCTCCTTTTTCAGGGTCGTAAACCCATTGGCAAACGGTGCAAATCATTGATTGTGTATCATTTAATTCGCACGCTTTTGTTGCAATCGGTGCCGTCACAGGGACGTTATTAGTAGCAGTATTTTCAGCTGTTTGACTGGCCGTGGTGGCTTGGCTAGGTTTTGACATGACTTGATTAATGATAGAGCGACTATTAGCGCTATCGAGGGGACGCAATGCCCATTCTCGTGCGATTCGCTGGCCGTGCTGACGGCATTCTTGCATCGCATCTCGATCGGGACGCCATTTGACTTTTAATCCCACCGAGGTTTCAAAACCAGCATCCATCAAACGAGTGTGAATTCTATCGACTGCGCCGCCATTCCAGCCATAACTACCAAAAGCTGCCGCCTTTTTATTGCGAAAACGCAGGCCCGTGATTTCTTCAAGCATGGCGGCAATTTTAGGCATCATCACATTATTCATGGTGGATGAGCCGACTAAAATACCTTTTGACCTAAATGCCTGTGCAAGGATTTCGTTTTTATCATGACGTGCGACGTTATACACTTTTACTGCTACATTGGGGTCAACATCATGAATACCTTGAGCAATACCGTCGGCCATCATGCGAGTATTATTGGACATAGAGTCGTAGAAAATCGTGATGCGGTCTTCTTGATAAGCGTCGGCCCAAGCTAAATATTGGTGAATAATTTGGGCAGGATTATCACGCCACACAATGCCGTGTGAAGTTGCGATCATATCTACAGGTAAATTAAAGCTTAATACTTCGTGAATTTTAGCCGTCACTAGGCTGCTAAAGGGCGTTAAAATGTTTGAGTAGTACCGTAGGCATTGTTCCATTAATTCATTTTGATCAACCTCATCATTGAATAAATGTTCGTCGCAATAGTGTTGGCCAAAGGCATCGTTACTGAATAAAACCGCATCTTCGGTGAGGTATGTCATCATGCTATCTGGCCAATGCAACATAGGTGCTTCGATAAATATCAGTTGCTTACCATTGCCTATCGCTAAACTATCCCCTGTCTTTACGGTAATGAAATTCCATTCTGGGTGGTGGTGATGTCCTACAATGGAGTCGACCGCATTTTCACTGCAGTAAATTGGAGTGTTAGGAATTTTGGCCATTAATGCAGTCAGGGCGCCTGAGTGGTCTTCCTCTGCATGGTTCATCACAATATAGTCTATGTCGGTTAAATTAATTTCAGCTTCAAGATTTTGTAAGAATTGCTGGCTAAAACGATGATCAACTGTATCAATTAACACG
The DNA here is from genome assembly GCF_025653725.1 of Shewanella sp. SM74. NCBI lineage: Bacteria > Pseudomonadati > Pseudomonadota > Gammaproteobacteria > Alteromonadales > Shewanellaceae > Shewanella > Shewanella sp. SM74. The sequence continues at coordinate 115,216 of NZ_JAKKRZ010000004.1, forward strand.
GTTTTTTCTTCACGGATAAGGTAGCTATTGTAGCTTGTGCCTTTAGTTATTTTGTACTCAGTACCATGAAAATCTTGCACTTCCCAATCGCGTTGACCCACCCAGTGGATATTGTTTTTTACATGAATAGTCATAAATACACCTGTGATAATTAATAATGAATGCGCTACGTAAATCTTGCTTATTTAGTTAAATCTCTTATTGCACTCACTATGCCAACATTGTAAGGCGTTGATTTTTATTGGTATTAACGTATTTCAACATTTGAAATCACTTGTTGGTGTCATAATGACAATTTGATATTGGTCAAATTGACATTACACTGTTGTCAATATGACTTTATTTGACTGTGGATGTGCTATGAGTGCCCATGCTGATTTAACTCAGTTAGCCTTAGATTTAACTGTCGGCGTGTCGACGCAAGACAGATTTGAGCGTTTGTTGGCAGTGGTCAGGCGGCGTGTCAATTGTGATGCTGCGGCATTATTGGCATTTCGGGAGCAGCAATTTGTCCCCTTGGCGATAGATGGGCTCTTTGCCGAAGTGTTAGGGCGGCGCTTTCAAATTAGTGAGCATCCGAGATTAGAGGCTATCGCCCGTGCTGGCGATGTGGTTCGTTTCCCTGCCGACAGTGAACTTCCCGATCCGTATGATGGTTTAATTCCACATCATAGTGCGAACTTACATGTACATGCTTGCATTGGTTTACCACTAATCGCGAACGATCGCTTAATTGGGGCGCTCACCATTGATGGTTTCAACCCTCATCAGTTTGATGGTTTTAGTGATAGCGAGTTGCGTGTGATCAGCGCACTGGCCGCAGCCAGTCTTAATACTGCGTTATTGATGCAACAGCTAGAATCCCAAGTTGTTGAAGTTTCCAATGGCACTGAGGTGCTCAATCGTCCTGCTAGTCAGCAGGAGATCATAGGGCAATCCACACAGATCCAATCGCTAAAGCAGCAGATAAGTGCCGTGGCAGGCACTGACTTATCGGTATTAATTACCGGCGAAACCGGTGTGGGTAAGGAGTTAGTGGCCGCGGCGATACATAATCAATCGACCAGAGCCGATAAATCACTTATCTATTTGAACTGCGCTGCATTGCCGGAGTCCGTCGCCGAAAGCGAGTTATTTGGGCATGTAAAAGGGGCATTTACGGGGGCAATCAGTCATAGGCAAGGCAAGTTTGAACTCGCTGACAAGGGGACCTTGTTTTTAGATGAAATCGGGGAGCTTCCCTTGGGGCTGCAAGCTAAGTTATTGAGGGTTTTACAATACGGTGAATTACAGCGAGTGGGCAGTGATAAGAGCCTAAAAGTTAATACTCGGATTATTGCTGCCACTAATCGAATTCTGCACCAAGAGGCAACGGAAGGGCGCTTTCGTTTCGACCTTTACCATAGGTTGAGCGTATTTCCTATCCACGTAGCACCATTAAGAGAGCGTGGGCAAGATATTGTTATGCTGACAGGTTTTTTTCTTGAACGTTGTAAAGCGAAGTTAGGACTCACCCATATCAATATCACACCCGCAGCGCAGCAGTTATTAGAGCAATACACATGGCCGGGTAATGTGCGTGAGCTAGAGCATGCGATACACAGGGCTGCGGTGTTGGCGAAAGCCGAGCTAAAAACGGCTTACATCAGCTTAAGTGATAAACATTTTCAGCTCGATTCTTTGATGAATCAAGCACACAGAACAGTCGACGAAGATAGGCCATCAGATGCCGCAACGCCAGCCAGTGAATTAGCATTTAGGTCTGAGTCGGCCTGTCGTGAGCGACAATCGCAAGATAATTCCAGTGTTATACTGGGGCTTAAGGCGGCGACTGAGAGATATCAGCGTCAACTTATTCGTCAAGTTTTAGCCGCGAATCAACAAAATTGGGCTGCGTGTGCAAGAATATTGCAAATCGATACAGGTAATTTGCACCGACTTGCAAAACGGTTAGGTTTAAAAGAATAAAATATTGCGTGAAGAAATTTTATTCTGCAGCAAAACCCCTGCCTCGATTCTTAGAAGAACAGTGTTGCTACGCCTAAGAGTGCGAACAATACGGCGCAGCCACGATGTATCCACAACATAGGCAATTTTTCAGCGCTGAAGTGGCCTGCGATCACTACGGGTACGTTAGCAAGCAGCATGCCTAAGGTTGTGCCAGCAACCACCATAGTTAATGAATCGTATTTTGCGGCTAATACCACAGTTGCGATTTGCGTTTTATCCCCCATTTCGGCGATAAAAAACAGGATAAAGGTAGCGAGAAAGGGGCCCATTTTATAGAAACGGCTCTCTTCTGCATCGACTTTATCTGGGATTAACACCCAAAGAGCGATCGCGAAGAAGGACGCAGCCACTAAATAACGTGCAAGATCTGGGCTTACCCAGTTAATGGCCCATTGACCAATCCAAGCGGCGGCAAAATGGTTAAATAATGTCGACAGCAAAATACCTAAAATAATGGCGGTTTTATTTTTAAATCTTGCGGCGAGGATTAGTGCAAGTAATTGAGTTTTATCACCAATTTCGGCGATAGCAACCGTAAAGGTTGAGGCAAGTAGGGCTTCCAAGTGTGATCCTTTAGGGGTGGTTATGACATAAGCACAATAAACCGTCCACCCCTAGGTGCGGTAATTGTGCTCAGGTCTTGCTGGGCAAATCTATGATTTGCTGTGAACACCATGGCATGTTGCCAAGTATGTTGATGTTCACCCTAGATGACGATGGTTCGAAATCCAGTTAGCTACTCCCCCGAAGCGAGGTGGGCATTATACCTAGGTAAGATTTAGTTTCAAGCACGAGTTTATAACAGTAGGTGCTGATAAATGTTTGACGGGTGTCAGAAAAATACCGATTCACATTCTGTAACTTAATGAATGTAAATGAATTATTTTTTGACAACGTTGTCTTTTGTTGCTAATTTAGCCAAGTCATTTCTACTTAGTTACATACTGTTAACTCGTAGTGACTCAATGATAACGACTGTATTTGGCAAACTAATTGAAAAGTTAGGACGCAAAGCTTCCGGTCTAAGGTTGTAAATGGATTTTTTAGTGAACTAAGATAGCGGAGTTGCCGCAGAATTCGATTTCTGTGAAAGATAAACGACTGCTGTTTAATGCTGTTGTTTGCCCAAATACCACTTTTATATCTAAGCCTATCATTATGTTTAGGATGATAGGCAATCAATGGAGTGCATTAAAGTGGCAAATCCTACTGTTTTTTCCCCTATTTCTAAATTGAGTTTATTGGCCGCGGCAGTAATGGCGACGAATGCGTTTGTGAGTATCTCTGCGCAGGCGCACGGTTATGTTGTGGCACCTGAATCGCGTTCATATGCCTGTAAAACAGGTAAAAATGCCAATTGTGGTGCGGTGCAATGGGAGCCGCAAAGTGTTGAGGGGCCATCGGGTTTTCCTGAATCAGGTCCTGCTGATGGCAAATTGGCGAGTGCTGGCAATGGTGCTTTTTCACCTTTGGATGAACAAAGTCCGAGCCGTTGGGCAAAGACGGATATTAAAGCGGGCTGGAATAAGTTCAGTTGGCAGTTCACAGCAAACCATGTCACCCGTAATTGGCGTTACTATTTAACTCGCCAAGATTGGAACCCAAACCAAGCTTTGAGTCGAGCGAGCTTTGACTTAGCACCCTTTTGCGTAGTTGATGGTGGTATGGAACAGCCGCCTAAGTTAGTGACCCATGACTGCTACGTGCCAGAAGGTCGCAGTGGTTATCAAGTGATCTTGGCCGTGTGGGAAGTGGGAGATACGACGAATAGTTTCTACAATGCTATCGATGTGAACTTGGGCTCGGGTCCTGTTGTGCCGAGTGAATGGCAAGATGTGGGGGATATCAATCCGTCACTCGATCTAAAAGCAGGCGATAAAGTGATGACCCGGGTGTTTGACGCCAATGGTGAGCAAGCGGCTAAGCAAACAGTCATTACCATTAGCGATGCGACTCAAGGTGATAAACAAAATTGGCCTTTCCTATTAGCAAGCGCGATTAATGCCCAGCAGTCCCAGTTAAAAGCGGGACAAAAAAATGCATCGGGTGTGATTGAGCCTGTGTATGGCAAAAACGACATTTTTACAGCGAAAAACTCAGGTATTGAGCGTGTCGAAGTAGGATTTGATTTAGCTCCTGCTCCGGGCAACAGCTTAGAAGTCACTTCACTTGCCGATGATTATCAAATTATCGATGGTGCGGCGAAGGTCAGCTTTGATGTGACCAGTAACGCCGAGATGCTAGTGTCAGCGTATTTGTTTAGCCATGATGGCACAGCGGCAGGTTTTGTGAGCCAAACTGTTAACAATACCAGTGCTAGCTTAGTGTTAGACGTCGTTGAGCCTAAAGCTGGGCATTATCATTTGCAGGTAAAAGCTGAGCCTAAACAAGGTGATGTTATTCAGCAGAACTTTGATCTCTTCTTAAAGGACCAAGCTCCTGCACCAGAAGCTGATTTTGTATTCCCAGCAGGCGTGAAAGGTTACGTTGCAGGTACTACAGTGTTACAGCCTAAAAATGGCAAAGTGTATCAATGTAAGCCATTCCCTTATAGCGGCTATTGCGTGCAGTGGTCGGCTTCTGCCACTGGATTTGAACCAGGTGTTGGCGCTTCTTGGGCTATGGCGTGGACTGAGCTGTAAATTAACTTTTTGAGTTAATCAATTCTCAACATGATGTGATTGGGCTTAAACATATCCGTGTGTTTAAGCCCTTTTTGTCTGCATCGGATGGAAAAAGACCGGCTTTATTTTGATTCGAGCCTAATACAAGATTACAGGTATTCTCAACAAAGGTAGCGCTTTTGTTGGCTTGTATATTTTCGTTTATCACAGCGCTATTAAGTTGTTACCGTACCGTTTGCTGCCCTTCTTTGTTCACAACTGGCTTGCCCACTGGGTTTGGCTCTGTTAATGTCCCAAACTATCTATTTAATCGATGCTTATATCGGTACATTAATTTGGGCTATCACAATTGAAAGTCATGCCATTTTTCAATAATCGATTTAGTTAGCCTCAATGGCTACTGGGTTGAAACATTCAAAAGCTATTGGGGCCAATTGATCTGCTAGGTCGAGATCTGATTGGATGCTTTAAGTGATGTGTCGCTTATTTCGATTTAAGACGCAAGGCTTTATCGGTTCAAATCTTACTCAAATAAAATAATAATTAATTATTGAACAGGACTATTGTGTGAATTCAAAAATGTTAGGCTCGATCGCCATCGTTGCCGGGACGGCCATTGGCGCAGGTATGTTAGCGTTACCTTTAGCCACAGCGGCTTTAGGTATTATCCCTGCTTTAGTGTTACTCGTCGTTATTTGGGGCGTGTCCGCCTATACCTCATTACTTATGCTCGAAATTAACTTACGCACTGGCGTGGGGGATAACGTGCATGCTATTACGGGTAAGTTACTGGGTAAAAAAGGTCAAATAATTCAAGGTGCTTCTTTCCTGAGTTTATTATTTGCTTTGACCGCGGCTTATCTCACCGGCGGCTCTTCGTTATTAGTGCTTAAAGCGAAGAACATGTTCGATATCGTGCTCGATAATCAAGTCGCAGTGTTGTTATTTACACTCGTGCTCGGTGGCTTTGCGGCGCTAGGTGTTGCTTGGGTCGATAAAGTTTCACGTTTCCTATTTTCGTTAATGATTCTATTGCTCGTGGTGGTGGTATTATTTTTATTGCCCGAAGTCAGTATTGCTAGCATGGCAACTGGCGCGATTGCCGAGTCTATGACCAGCAATTGGATGGCGGCAATTCCCGTAGTGTTTACTTCGTTTGGTTTCCACGTCTGTATCGCCACTTTAGTGCGTTATCTCGATGGCGATGCGGTATCACTGCGTAAAGTGTTGTTAATCGGCTCGACGATCCCACTTGCTTGTTATGTTCTGTGGTTATTGGTGACTTTAGGCACTGTCGGCGGATATGAGGTGAATAGTTTTGAAGGTTCACTACCTTCACTCGTCACGGCATTGCAGGATATTGCTCATACGCCTTGGATCAGCAAATGTATTTCATTATTCGCTGACTTAGCTTTAGTGACCTCATTCCTCGGTGTGACCTTAAGTTTATATGACTTTATCGCCGAATTAACTCGTGCCAAAGAAACGTTTGCCGGTCGTATTCAAACTTGGTTACTCACCTTTATTCCGCCTGTCTTGTGTGCCTTGTATTTGCCTGAAGGCTTTGTGGCGGTACTGGGATTTGCGGCCGTACCATTGGTCGTGATGATCATCTTCTTGCCAATTGTTATGGCACTGCGTCAACGTCAGTCGCAGCTCGGTGGTTATCAAGTGTCTGGCGGATCTGTTGCATTAGTCATTGCTGGCTTGTTAGGTGCCGTGATTGTGGGTGCCCAACTATTTGTTGGGATCTAATTCATTGCAATAGGCGTGGCTTTTTAGCGAACGCTGCTGGGTAACTTTGATTAAATGTATTTGCTTTGTAAGCGAGTTTTTCAGAGTCTGTTATAGAGAGTGTTGCATGTGATAAAGTCAGGCCCCGGCCTGACTTTTTGCTTTTTAGGTTTTAAAGCGAGTGATGCTGGTTTTTAGCACAGTTATTTAAAATTAAAACAACGCTATTAAAACGAGAAAATGGCCCAGCTTGCGCGTGGCTTCATTCACATCAAACGGACTTAACACAATGAAAAAATGGTTACTCACAGTTGCCGTGGCCGCTAGTTTTGGCGCACAGGCTGACGAAGGTATGTGGCAGCCCCATCAACTGCCTGCTATGGCTGATGAGCTGAAAGCAAAAGGCCTTGAAATTGATGCAAAATCGATTTCTAAACTTACCGAATTCCCTATGAATGCCGTGATAAGCCTTGGCGGTTGCACTGCATCATTTGTATCGCCAAAGGGCCTAGTCGTGACTAACCATCACTGTGCCTATGGGGCAATTCAATACAACTCCACTCCTGAGAAAAACCTGTTGCAGGATGGTTTTTTAGCTAAGACTTTCGCCGATGAATTACCTGCGACCCCAGGCTCACGTGTCTATGTGACTGAAGATGTCACTAATGTCACTGAGCGAGTTAAAAACGGACTTGAAGATAAAGTGGGCAGCGCCTTCTATCAAGGCATTGAAAGCCAAGAAAAAGCGTTAGTTGCTGAATGTGAAAAAGAAGATGGTTACCGTTGCCAAGTGTATAGCTTTCACGGTGGTCTCGAATATTATCTGGTTAAACAACTGGAAATCCGTGATGTGCGTTTAGTCTATAACCCAGCCGCGAGCGTGGGTAAATACGGCGGCGACGTAGACAACTGGATGTGGCCACGTCACACAGGCGATTTTTCTTTCTACCGTGCTTATGTATCTAAAGCAGGTAAACCCGCAGAATTTAGCAGCGACAACGTGCCATACGAGCCAAAAAGTTTCTTAAAAGTATCGGCTAAAGGCGTAAGTGAGGGTGATTTTGTGATGGTGGCAGGCTACCCAGGTCGCACCAACAGATATCGCACAGCCACTGAAGTTCAAAATGAGTTTGAGTGGGCTTATCCCGAAGGCAAAATGCTGCGTGAACGCTTTATAGAGATCATTAAAGAAACCGCGCCAGAGGGCAGCGACGAGCGTATTAAGTACGAGAGTCAAATTGCTGGCCTTGCAAATTATGCGAAAAACTTCACTTCTATGATTGAGTTTTACGGCAAATCAACCATGTTGGCCGACCGTAAAGCCCTCGAAGCTAAGCTTGCGTCGTGGATAGCCAAAGACAGCAGTCGTGAAGCGAAATACGGTAAAACCTTAGCGGAATTAGATGCCTTGATTGCCAAAGGCAAGACGCATCAAGAGCGTGACATGATCTTAAGCTACATAGGCAGCACGACTATGTTGCCGACGGCGCGCAGCTTATATCGCCTCGCGAACGAGAAACAACTGCCAGATATGCAGCGTGAACCGGGCTTCCAAGATCGTGATATGACACGTCTAAAAGCCAGCATGGAGCGTATTGATCGTCGTTATGCGCCGAGCGTTGATAAAGCGGTATTGCTCGACATGCTAAAACGCTACGCCGCACTGCCAGAAGATCAGCGCCTACCCGCATTGGATAAAGCCTTTGGTATCGATAAAAAGTTTAGTGAAGCTAAGCTTTCGAAAACCTTAGATAAAATGTACGCCAAAACTGAGTTAGGTAAGAAAGACGTTCGTCTGGCGTGGATGGATAAATCCGTTGCCGATTTTAAAGCCTCTAAAGATCCTTTCATTCAATTCGCTGTCGCTATGTATGACACAGATATGGCCGAAGAAAAGAAAGAAAAAGAATTAGCGGGTGAACTAATGAAGGTGCGTCCGCAATATATGGATGCCATTATTGCTTACAACCTAGAGCAAGGTAAGCCAGTGTATGCCGATGCTAACTCAAGCTTACGTGTCACGGTTGGTCATGTGAAAGGCTATTCGCCAAAAGACGGTTTAGTGGCCGTGCCATTCACTCGCCTTGAAGGCATAGTGCAAAAGGACACGGGTGTTGACCCATTCGATGCACCAAAGAAAGAGTTAGAGCTGATTAAGCAGAAGCAATATGGTGATTTCTATATGAAATCAATAGATTCTGTACCAGTAAACTTTTTATCAACTTTAGATACTACTGGCGGAAATTCTGGCTCACCGACCTTAAACGGACGTGCTGAATTAGTGGGCCTGTTGTTCGACGGTGTGTATGAAAGCATTATCGGCGGTTGGGCATTTGATAACGAGATTAACCGTTCTATTCATGTCGACAGCCGTTATATGCTGTGGGTAATGAAGTATTTAGATCATGCCGACAACCTATTAGCCGAGATGGAAATCGTTAAGTAATCCATTGCCGCATCAGCAATGGTGCGGCCTATAGTGGCATAGTGAATTTGGATTAACAGCATTCAAGTGCGATTTAGTGCTTTAAGAATACTGAAATAACAAGACAACAAAATAGCGATAAACTCACTGGGTTTATCGCTTTTTTTGTGCAATGACTGCTGATAGCTGTTGAGATAGCTTCGCTATGGTATTAGCTCACCGACTCGCAGCAAGTCCATCCGTGGATGCTCGACCGCCCCGTCCATGGGGCGGACGGTCGTCTCGCAAATCACCATGGCTCACCTTTTTAGCGTTAGTGTAATCTGTAGATTTAAAAGACATACGCAACACCGTTTTTGGGAGAATTCCGAGTTAGATTTTCAAAACTAATTGATGGGTTTCGGATTAAAATTTCTATGAATTAAGCGCACGTATAATAGGCGAAAGCTTACGAGCGTCCTAATTGTCGCGTTTGTTAGGCGATTTATCGGTTATTCAATGAACCACACATGATAAGCACCATTCCAACCATAGTGCTTATCACGAAAGGCATTCATAGCTGCGACGTACTGTGAAAGTATCAACGTGACGTCACTTGCCTGAGGCACATCATCCTCGTCCAATATATCCAAAAAACCAATAGATTCCTCATCTGACAAAACAGTTCTAACTTTTTCTAGCAAACGATTTTCATTTTGCTTTTACTTACCGCAGAATCGGGCTTTTTCTTCGATATCTCTTTAAACTCAGCGTACATAGCTTCTAGCAAAGGCGTCATATTATCGTGTGTTTTTGCCTTGTATTCTGTTGTATAGAATTTTTCTTTTTCCACTTTTAATCCTTAAGCTTTTTAGGCTTGACTGTACGAATAAAAACCATCCCGTCTTCATCTACTTTATCGTTTTCGCTCCCCTCAGCCCTCCAGTACCAAGCGCCATTTCTAAGGACAACATTATCAGACCGTTGCTTTTCAAAGCATTGTAAGTATTGAGAAAGGATAAAAACGACGTCGCTATTTTGCGGTATATCATCTTCATCAAAACTATCAAAATCATCAAAAGGCTTATACTTATCAGCCAAATAATCATTACTTTGAGATAGTAGTTTGTTAACAAAGTTTAGTTTGAACTTATTTACCGCATCATTCGGGCACTTTTTTGAAAGAAGTGATATTTCCTCATATATGCTCAGCAATTGACCAGATAGCTTTTCAAATGTATCTATATTAGCTCTATTCATACTTCTTACCTTATGATGGACATGAGCGTCTAAACTCGATGTACTTTTTTTTCAAGACTTCAATAGGAGCTCGCTGCTTACTTTCATAAACATCAACCATTAGCTTTAAGTCGTCATCTGTGATTGCAATTATGCACTTTCTTTGAGATGACCATAAATCAACAGTGTTACTAAACATCGCTTTTTGTAATGGATTTCGGGTAAGAAAAATCCCAAATCTCCCAATATTAGCTTGGAGATACCGATTAAGCTGATTTATATGATCCCGATCTATGGCTTTTACATTCTTCATCTCAATTACGAGCTGGCGATTCTCATATTCAGTAAAAATTTCATCAAGGAAATCAACGTCACGATTATTATAGAATATTAAATCTCGAATATGCCTTCCAGATTCTGTTCTACTTTGCGTTTGGGCAAAATCTAAATGAGGGTAGAATAATGTAGCCAATAAATCAGCAGCCAGCTCCTCATACCTCATGTCCGCACCATCTTCTTTCCCTGTATTGAGCTTTAAAATCTCGTTTAATTTTCTTTTTGCCGATAAAACTGGAATTTGACTAAAAAGAGGATCGTTTTGACAATTTTTTGAAGTTCTATCCTTATACTTGACGTAGTCTTCCACAACACCATAGTTGTCTCTGTTAAAGTTTAAAATCTTTACTCTCTCTTCGGGCTCATCTGGGTTGAAAATCTCGTCTCTCGGACAATGAGATTTAAAGTAATCTTCAAAATTAATCCAAGGGCTAAATCTGAGCCAGCGCTTGGGTGTGAAAATTAATGGCTCCCTAGTCTTCGGGTTTACAGGCAGAAACAGTTTTTGATTAAGATCAAATGCATTTTTTTGGTAGTTGTATAAAGAATCTAGGATAACCCCCTCTGTGGGTATTCTGTTAATTTCACACTGCTCAATTGTGTAATCAATTAAGAAAGATTTAATGTAGTTACAGGCAATATCGCTTATTCTATCTTTTGATATGCCAGCAACATAAAGCTGAATCAGCTCAAAATGCGTGAACCCAAACTGGCTATATTCAGGAATATCTCTAAACAGGCTTAAAATTTCACCTGCTTGTTTCTTCCCAATTTTCAGGCCTTTTCGTGACTTTGATACACCAAGCCCAACTTCAGGACATTCAGAGAGATTAACGAGTGTTTCAACTGCATCGTCCTCGCGCCCCTTTTTGATCATATAATTTAGGTGGTTGAATGAGTTGGTAATTGCAGTATGCAGTGACTGATCCTGCATAGATGGTGACTTCCATAGCAGGAACGGATCGACGTAAAGCGGAATGTCTTCATCAAAAAACTGAATTGCGAAATCCAAATCTGCTTGAGATTTATGAATACCATGATGGTCAGTCAATCTAGGTCGAAACAGATTCATATATCCTCAGTTTAATTTTCGTCTAATATCTTAGTATTTATTCGCTGCGCTGTTTGCAGGGCATAAATCGCTTGTTGACTAAATCTCAAATATGGTCGCTGCCACATCCGTGTAAATGGGTATAAATGATGTTATAGGAATTTGCTTTTTTGCAGTAGCTTTTTTATACAGTTTGGTGGGTAATTACTTGATATCGTTTTAGCTTTATCATTTTTTGCTGATGAATTGCTATCTAACGACTCAAAACTCCAAGGAATACACTTCCCCTCGGAGTTGCCGCAGGGCGAATAGAGCTCTTGATTTAATAAAGAGTGCGTGAGTTCGGTCATGGATGACCGACTAGCTTTCGCAGGTGCAGGGACGCATCCTTCGGAAGCGATAGCAAATTTGTCAATGAGCACAAGGGGCTTTCAACTCCGTTGGGGGTGTCTTGGAGCATCCAAGGGTGAAGGCCAACGGCCGTTTTGAGCGCGAGATAGGGATATCGAGCTGGCAGTTTAACATGGACGTTTTTGATAGGACGAGCAGTCATCCTTGGTCGACTCTTGATTAAACATCAGGGGGTGAAGCCCCACGACTTTGATTTTGATTAAAGCATTCAAACTAAGCTTGGAAAACTCTAAGGTCTTGCTTTGGTGCAGACGATGACGATTAACAGCTATTGGCTTAATGTAATATCCCAACCAACTGTCTACTTATTCTATCGCCAGTACTGTTTTTAGCGCTGCAATTTCCGATTCTGTTAATGGCCGCATTTGCCCTTCTTGTAATTCACCCAATGCTAATTTGCGTAAATTCAGTGTCATTATGACGACGCGCTCAAGATCGATAACGTGATATCCGAGCGCCTTGGACATCCTACGAATTTGTCGATTTAATCCCTGAGTCAGCACGATTTCAAAGCTGTCTGAACTGAGGCGGTGGACTTGGCAGGGCAGGGTTTGCAGGTCTTTATAACGCACTCCACTGGCCATTTGTTCAACAAAATCATCAGCAAATGCTCTATCGAGGCGCACATGGTAGGTTTTGCTGTGGGCAAAACTGGGGTGCATGAGTTTATGGGTCAGCTCACCATCGTTAGTTAACAGCAACAGGCCGCGGGAGTCTTTATCGAGCCTGCCGACGGGGTAGAGCCTTGGCGCTTTGGGAAGTAGGTGTATAAGGCTCGTTTCATCTTGCTCAAGTAAACGGCAATCCGTGCCCACAGCTTTGTTAAATACCCAATAGGCGAGTGTTTCGGCTTTAGTGATAGGCTTGCCATCAAACTCAATACGGTCGAGGCAGTTTAATGACTCGTCTAAACAGATGGGATCTGTGTGGCGGGCGATACCGCCATTGAGTGTGATGCGCCCAGCCTCAATCAAACGGCAGGCTTCACGGCGTGAGCCTATGCCACACTGGGCGAGGTATTTTGCTAAGCGCATGGATTACCCTAAAGTATTTGGCGTTCTTGGGCGCGATGATACAGTATTTTTGATAGGCGCCGCATTGCAAAGGCTAGGCTTAAACACCAAATAATACTCAAGTTAGTTTGGAGCCACATATTGGCTGAAACAGTACTTGGGGCACACAGGGAGGGAAATCCAATATGGTCCAATCTAATTGCAGGGTTAAACTCACGGCACTACAAAAGCTGATCAGGCTCAAATAGAACAGTGGTTTTGGGCAAATAAACCGAGGCACTATCCCCGCTATAATCACAAGGCTGTGTAAGATGAGGGTGCTTAATAGATAACTCGTTGAAACTATTCTGTGTATGCTCAAAAAATTAATGGGGAATATTCCCATCAAAATCACAGAGACTCCTACCCAAGCACCTGTAAGTGCTATGCATTGGCTGAACGTATCCAGTTTTAGTAAGTAGAGCCCGGTCATTGAAATGAGTATGCAGAGCCCTGCAGCTAATAAGCTTAAATTAAACACATAAGCGAGGGGTGAGTTGATATAGTTACCTAAATAATCAGCTCGTATTTGTAAGACTTGAACTCCAACGTTTTGATATTCAGCATAAATAGCAATTAAAACTCCAGAAGCGCTAATAAAGGCTGCGCCTACAATCAACCATGTAATAAGACGATGTAGATCGTAATAACTTGGTTCTTGGTGATAAAGAGGATTCATGGAGACTAAAAATATACTGACGGGATATGACCACATTGAATGCGGTAACTTGCCTGAATTGTTTAATGAAGGCAAGCGAGTTGATGCTTTTTCGTCAAAAGAGGGCTTTAAAATGACAAGGAACGCCTAGTGCGTTCCTTGTCATAAACGTTAGATTTTACTCATGCGACTCAAATATCATTTAGTGTCGTTTGCGGAAAATTACAATCGCAACAGCCACTACGGCTAAAATCATACAGTACCAAGCGTGTGATACCGCTGCTAATGGCGTGATGCTAAAGGTCGAAGCAATCAAGAGTGCCTGTGCACCATACGGGATCAAACCTTGGATAATACAGGCGAAAATATCGAGTATGCTGGCGGCACGTTTTGGACTCACGCCATGCTTCTCTGCTAAGTCTTTTGCAATATCCCCCGTCACCACGATAGAAACCGTGTTGTTAGCCACACAAGAGTTAGTCACTGCGACTATACCAGCCATGCCTAGCTCAGCAGCGCGGCATGAAGCTTCACCTTGCGCCTTGGAGAAACGAGTGATCAGCTTTTCAATCTGTTTACTCACAAAGGCAAGACCACCTTGCTGCTGCATGAGTGCGGCTAAACCACCCACTAGCATAGACAGAATGAAAATCTCCTGCATATTGCTAAAGCCAGCATAAATATCTTTACCGAATTGGATCATGCCGTAATCCATAGTAAACAGGCCGGTTGCGCCCGCTAATAAGATACCTAAGGTCAAGACCACAAATACGTTCAGACCCGCCACAGCTAAGATCAAAATGGTCAGATAAGGAATGACCTTAATAAGATCGATATTCTGCGTTGCTAATTCTGCTTGTCCTTGTCCGGCAAATACAAAGGCGATTAAAGTTAGCAGTGATGCGGGGATAGCGAAAATCAAATTTTCACGAAATTTATCTTTCATATCACAGCCTTGGGTGCGCGTAGCTGCAATTGTGGTATCGGAAATAATCGACAAGTTGTCACCAAATAGGGCGCCAGACATCACGGCTCCCGCCATCAGTGCATAGTCGATTTGCGCTTGGTCGGCTACGCCTAGGGCGATGGGAGCGACAGCAGCGATTGTCCCCATAGAGGTTCCCATGGCCGTTGCGATAAAAGCGGCAATCACGAAGAAACCAGGTAGTAACAGGTTCGATGGGATTAACGATAAACCAAGAGCAACAGTAGCATCGACGCCGCCAGTGGCTTTAGCGACTGCAGCGAAGGCGCCTGCAAGTAAGTAAATTAAACACATAGCAATAATATTGCTGTGACCAATACCGCCAATAAAGGTATCAATCGATTGATTTAATTTCTGTTTTGATAAAATCAACGCCAGAATGATTGCAGGTAAAATAGCGATAACGCTGGGTAATTGATAGAAGGCAAAGTCGACACCTTGGCTTTGGAAATACACACCCGCGCCAATGAAAAGACCAAGGAAAACAAATAATGGCAACAGGGCAATAAAAGATGCCGGGCTGTGCTGTGTTGCTGTTGGATTGCTCAAATGTTATCTCTCTTTCGCTTAGGGTTTTTCCGCAGGATCCTTGGCAGTCAAACTCGCTTAAATTCAGTGTTGCCGCGGCATCGTATCCTAGCAACTTGAGGCAAAGCATATTTGATCCCTGATAACCTGTCAATTTAGACGTCTAGATGTTTTTACTTCCGTTGTGATCGATAGGTTATTAATAGGTTGTATAAGATGAGAATTAGTCTTTATTTTAATTATTAATCAATACTTTAATAGTTTTTGTTCAGGTTGGCTTAGAGGATTTATATCTGATTTAGCGTGTATTTCAACTGAACGGAATAGCGTAAAATTTAAGCGGATGACTGGTGTGATGGAGTAAGCCGGCTATTTATCGCTCCATTTAGTGTGAGTTGTTGGTGGGTAAGCCAGCATAAATAACGTAAATGATGAGTGGCATTAATCAATAGGGCTTATTTGGGGACGTATTGACTTAGTTCGCTTGTGCAGCGTTGTGATAGCAATGATACGTCAAATAACTTTAATAAAACCTTAATAAGCAATCTATTGTTTTTAAATGTAAAACAGTTTCAAGCATCTAAAATCCCCATAAAAACTAATGGCAACAATTTGTATTGAAGTAGAGACTTTAATAGAATCCGCACAAATTATGTTAATTACTCTTAGTGCTTTGTTTAAATTTAACTGGATGAAGCGTTTATTGCTGATTCCTCAGATCTTCCTACTACAGTGGGTATTATCATGATACGTCGCGCTAAGCCATTACTCGGAACGCTGGTGGAAATCGCTGCCGAGTCACTGCCAAATCAAAGCGGTGAGGCACTACTTAAAGATAAAGCATTGGAAGCGGCTATTAGCGCGGCTTTTTCGCGTGTGACCCATATTGGGCGGTTGCTGAGCTTCCATCAACAGGACAGCGAGTTAAATCAGTTAAATCGGCAGCCGGGAATTTGGGTAACGTTAAGCCAAGATAGTTTACGAGTGCTCAAGTTGGCTAAGGGGCTGGGTAAGGCGAGCAACAACTTATTCAATTGTACCGTTGGCGGCGAAATGATGTCTCGCGGCGCTTTGCCTGCTTACCTTGGTATGCCATTGTTATTGCAAGGTGACTGGCAAGATATTGAAATAAAAGGTAATCAAGCGCGATTAGCTAGACCGCTAATTTTAACCTTAGATGGTATAGCTAAAGGTTATGCGGTTGATATGGCAGTGAGTGAGCTGCGTCGCGCTGGCGTGAGCGGAGGTTGGGTCAATGCGGGTGGCGATTTAAAAGTTTTTGGCAGTGCATCTTTAAATGTAGTGTGCCGCGGTCCATTAGGAGCGAGCCAAAAGCTCTGCGTTAGCAATATGGCGCTCGCTAGCTCAAGGGTCTCACAAACCTTAAGTCATGATTACCCTGCACTATTACTGCCAACTGGCAATGTTGCCGATACGAACGTCGATGCTGAAAGCGAGCGTATTGTTAGTGTGAGAGCCTCTTTTGCTTGGCGCGCCGATGCGTTAACGAAAGTCGCAGGCTATCTTAATCCCGACTTGGCCGCTGAAAAAATTGCTCACTTGGGTGGTCAATTAGTCAGTTTTGATTGATGTATCTTTTGGCTGTTTTACAGCTTTTGCAGATGATTGAATTAGAAATTCAATCATTACTGTGAGTTAACATTAAACAGTTAGTACTGTTATTCGCACTTTAACGGGTGAATCGATACAACTTGGGTTCAGTATCGTTACCGTTATTTGCAACTTGCATACGGTTGTTGGCTTTTATTGTCTTCAAGCTTTTCTTGGTATTATTTCCATTAAAAAGAGTGCCCATATTGGGCACTCTTTTCGTTTCAATAGCTAATCGCTCACCATGTGTCGTTAGTCATTTATCTTAAGCGACTTTAAATCGCGCAACTTCTTTTTGTAGGTTGCTGCAAATGGCTTTAGTGTTGACGACTATTTGCTGCGTTTCTTGGATCACTAAGTTGCAGTATCTTGTTTTATCGGATAATTCGGTCAAGTTACGATTAATTTCTTCGGTCACATGGGTTTGCTCTTCGGTCGCAGTCGCCGTTTGAGTGGACATCTCACTGACCTTAGAGGTGGAGTTTAGAATTTCATCTAGTGCATCTTGGGTTTGGCTGGCGAGGGTCACGGTTGATGTGGTCAAGCTAGCTCCCGATTCAATGCTTTTAACCGCATCATTTACTCCGCGTTGCAACTCTTCAATCATGCGCTGAATATCTTGGGTTGAGGTTTCGGTACGACTCGCCAGTGTACGTACTTCATCGGCGACTACGGCAAAGCCACGGCCCTGTTCGCCAGCACGTGCCGCTTCAATGGCCGCGTTAAGGGCAAGGAGGTTAGTTTGCTCAGCGATTGAGCGGATCACATCAAGCACTGAGGCAATATTGGCAGAATTGACTGAAAGTTTTTCAATAACTGTCACTGCATTTTTAACTGATTCAGACAGTTGCTGAATATGATTAACGGACTGGGCGAGGATATTCTTACCCTCTACTGTTTGGTCATTCACTTTAGTGATTTCGGTGGCAGTATGAAGAGCGTTACTGGCGACTTCTCTTACGGCTGCACTCATTTCATTTACTGCTGTGACAATAGTATCGACAAACTGCTCTTGTTCATGGCTGATGTTGATTGTGGTAGCTGACTTAGTTGCAAGGCTTTCAACGGTTTGGCTCACATCTTTAGTTTGACCAATAATCGAGATGACCATTTGCTGTAGCTGCTCTACAAATAAGTTAAATGCATGGGCGAGCTCGCCGATTTCATCCTGACGTGTGATAGGGATCCTTTGGGTTAAGTTACCGTCACCATCGACAATGTCATTGATCCTGCTAGTGATATCTTCAATTGCATTGACTATGATTTTAGGTCCGAAGTAGGCAATCAACAGCGCCACAATGGCGACTAAGCTCGCTATCGTTAAGGATATTTGGGTTTGCGTAGTTGCCTGTTCCGTTGCTTGTAAATCTAGCTCTTTTACTCTGTTATCGGCGGCTTCGCCCGCAGCATTGTAGATATCTCTTAATGCCTTAAATTCTTGCTTGGATTTGGTTTCGTGGAGTTGTTTCGCGCGTTCAAAATCATTACTTTTAACGGCATTAATGACCTCTGATGAGGCTTGATACCAGAGCGAAAACTGCGCCTCAAAGCCATTGGTTGATTGCAGTACTTGCAGGTGATCTGTAAGGATTTTTTTAAATTCTCCCATTCTGTCACGGGCTTGATCGACATTCTCTTGCCAGTTATCAATCTCACTCTTGCGATTATCGGCAGATAATTCTTCCCTGAGTAACACTTCTTCACTTAGCTGCGCTTGATAAAGGTCGCGATCTGCATTGAGAATTGCCGAAATTGCGGGATTAAATAACTGACTAAATTCCTGCATCTGTTTCACAGTAGCACGGCTTTGCATAGCGTCGGTGACAGCCATAACAATGAGGGCTGTCGCCATAATGGCAAACATCAGTGAAAACTTAACGCGAATACTGTTAAACATAGGACGATCTCCATTAATAACTTAATAAATAGCTTAGCCGTTATTTATAGAATTGCCTTTGCATGCAGCAGATTGCGATGGGATTTTGTACACATTGAAATAAGCGAAACCGCCTTGGTCACAGTTACCAAGGCGTTGACGCATTACTTTGGATTATTCAGGACAAGCTAGGGTAGGGATGACTTTAGGCTTAGGTTTTATCTGCACTAGCATGACGCCAATAATGACCATAGAACCGCCAATATAATGATAAATGGCTAAGGTTTCATCTAGGATGATGGCCGCCAGTATCGCCGCAATAATAGGCATTAAATTAAAGAATACGCTGGTGCGATCGGCGCCGAGTTTGCTTATGCCATTGATCCAAGCCCACGGCGCTAAAAGTGAGGCAGCGATAGCAGCGTAAAGTATCAGTGGTGCCGATTGGGCACTGATCGCTATGCTGGGACTCGTAAACAGCAGTGGCGTTAGCATGAATACGGCTATGAGTCCTTGAATATAAACCGATTCCCAAGTCGGTAGTGGCAGTTGCCAGCGTTTCAGTAATACGCCATAGAGCGCATACACAAAGGCGCTAAAGAGCAACAGTAAATCACCTTGAGTCACGCCGATGGCAAGATTCATCATATCGCCGTGACTGAGCATAAAAATCAATCCAAATAGCGAGATTAAGGTGCCACCAAAGGCTAACGGTGATAATTTTTGCTTGAGTAATGGCACGGCTAAAAACAGACTGATCATAGGCACGAGAGAGGTGATTAATGCCATATTTGTTGCCGTGGTGGTTGCCGCCGCAAAATAGGCCAGACTTTGGTTTAGCACCATACCTAACAAAGCCAAAGTAGCGAACTTAGGTAACAAAGGTAGTATCACTTGGCGTTTTTGCCAGACGCGACTTGCGACAAAGGGTGTTAACAATAACATAGCGAAAAACCAACGGTAAAATGCTATGGCTTCAGGATCGATAATCCCAAATGAGAGCTTGTTGACTATCGAATTGCCTGCCCAAATTAATACGGCCAACAGGGGAAACAAATACAGCATGGTCTTGCCTTTAGGTACTGGCTAAAGTGACTGGCCATAGCTTATGGCTTATCACTTAAGCATCCAGATAATAGATTAGTGGCTATTATCCATGGTCGGTTATGATATAAATATCGCTTATCAGACAAGGTCAGTTCCTCTACGGACAAGCGTAATCTGGGTTAGCGATTTCGTTTGAGTTTTTTGGACCACCATAGCTTTGAGGGCATCAAAATGCGCACGGTTTACCATCCGCTCACGGCAGAGCAAGAGCCTGCTGCAGATATCTTCTTCAACTATGAAGCTTTCCTGCCAAATACGGTAACGCCAAAACATCAACATGTTTGGGGGCAACTGCAGTTAATCAGCGGTGGAATTATGGAGTTACATGCTGCAGGGCAACGGTTTTTATCGCCGTCACAATACGCGATTTGGGTTCCTGCGGGGATAGAACATGAAAGTTATACTCGGCGCAGTATTCATTATTGCTCGATGAATATAGTTGCTGAGCGGGCTGCGGCTTTTCCCATAGAGACCTGTTTGTTAGCCGTGACACCCATTGCCCAATCGATAGTGAACGATCTGCGGGAGCGGCAAGTCACTGTGGCAGAAACTGAGGCGGATAAGCGACTGGTTGAGGTTTTGCTCGATCAGCTGACCTTGGGTAAAGCTCTACCGCAATTTCTGCCCACCGTTTCAGATAAACTGTTACAGCCGTTGTTGCTGGCACTTGAAGCCGACCCTGCGAGTTCGAAAACCTTTAAATCTTGGGCCAGTGAATTACATACCACAGAGCGTACCTTAGCTCGTCGCTGCCAAGAGGTTCTGGGGATGAGTTTTACTGAGCTAAGACAAAGGCATAAGTTTATCTATTCATTACATCTATTACGTCAGGGACTTGCGATCAAAGAAGTGGCATTGACGCTCGGCTATAACCAAACTTCGCCTTATATCGTGATGTTTAAAAAATATGCTCAGTGCTCACCTGAGCAGTATCGCCGCCGATTGTGATTGAGTGGCTGATGGAGCAAGGCTTAATAAAGGCGAGATGATGAGATCTTATGCGAAAGTCGCGCTAGATGATGCACTAAAAATATTGGGGTAAACTGTGAAATAAGATAGGGTGCTAAAGTATTAACACCCTATTTTCGGCCTATTTAAAGAGAGGATTTAAGGTTTTTTACAGAGTTAGATAAGTTAGTCGGAAGCCTTTTGGCGGTTCCGTTTATCTTGACGCTTCTCTTTTAAGGTTTTCATTGGCGGTTTTTTGTTTTTTTCTTTACTCATAGATATAAACTCCAAAGTGAAGGTTACTATCCGAACCCGCGCCGCAAATCGGTTTCGATAGTTGGGCTCAATTTTTATTTCAGGCTTTAATTGAGACGGTTTATTTATAAAGAGTATAAAAATAAATTTAACGATTGAGGCGCCGTGCTAAACCTCTTAACCCCTTTGCTGTTTACTCTAAAGCGCTGCCATGACTTATACGTAAATAGTTGCAAAGAGTCGTTAATTGCAGTGTTAAACTTATCTAAAGTGTCTCTTTAATAAATATCGCGGCCAGTTAATGACTTCAAAATAACATTCCCTCTTATTATATTATGTTGAAAATGCCGCTATAAGCCGCCGCTAATAGCGAGTTCAAAGCATGTTGCCACTGAATTGAACATGCTTTATTTTAAAATGCTTACAACCTTATAATCATATTTTTTAAAATTTTCTGAAATGTTATCAAGTAGCAATACTCAATAGCCATTTACAAAAAGTATGCCCAAATGATTTTTTCTATACAGACTTTTTAGGTTGTTTTTTCGTTAAACTGACATCTTTAATCATAAACAGAACTGGTTTGCCTAAAATGCTCACCTCTGCCAGTTCGCCCTTTGATAACCCAAGTAAGCTGACGCCTAAATCTGATATGACAGAGAAACGTCCTGCACTGGGTTTATGCCTTGGTGGATACACGAGTTCAATTTGGTACTCTTGCTGATCCTGCAGATTAACTAAGTGAATTTCCCGTCCCACAGTCACTTTATCACTCGTCGTATCATGCTTTAGCTGCTCAAGCTTACTAATCACGCCTGCCAAAGCCGTTGGGCGTAGAGAGGCATTAAAACTGTTTTGTAAATAATAGGTTTCAGTTTTTAGAATAAAATTATGGAAAAGACCACTAAAAAAAGAATACGCCATTGCCGCCTCTGAAATAACAAAGTTAAAATATAAGCATAGAAATTAAAATGAGTATTACTCTGTGCTTATTTCACAAGAAGTTATAATTCTGCCGAGCGCGAGTGACGCTCGGCTTAGACTGGGAATTTGAGCGAGAGGCGGATTGAGCTTACTGAACTAGATGTGTTAGCTAACACATGGGAAAATAGTGATGAAAATGCAGTGCTAAACATAGTGTTACATCTCCAGTCAAAAGTTAATATTCGATTGATTATTTATTTTTTGTATATCGATTTAGTATATCGGTCTTGCCATTAACTAAATCTCATCATTAATAAATAAGTACTAATTGCTTGGCTGATACCATAGGTCAAGTAAAAATATAAAGCAAGCCTAACTAAGCTAATCTTGCTGAATATACTGATAACAGTAAAGCTGGATTTAACATGGTTTTAACTTTGCTACATTGGGGCTAGTCTTCGTCAATTTAATGCTAGCACTCGTAAAGTAAACTGAGCACTTGTTAATTTGGCTGAACTGAAAGCCAAATTAATTCAACCATTGAATGTTCTAGTGCATTGTTGCTAGATGCTATGGGCATTAACTGAATTAAGCCTTAATATAAGCTTCTAAAGTCAATATTTATTTAGGTTGTTAAGCCCGCACCTTTTAAAAGTATTTTGATACACATAGAGACGAGGAACAGACAGCTTACGCTTGTACACCAAATCAGCACTAACCAGCCGAGTCGATAGGCGAGGGATTTCGTTTGGGTCGTCATGTTGATCTCCTGCATATGTAAAGTCATCTAAAGTGAATCAGCGACTTAAGCCAAGTTAGCTTCAGTCGCGTTTTGGGAACTCTCATCTAAAGTCATGGCTAGTGATAGCCAGCATCCTTGGTTACTTTGCCGCGGAACACGTAGTAGCTCCAAAAGGTATAAACCAAAATCAGCGGGATGATCATAAGGGCGCCGACGAGCATAAAGCTTAGACTGCTGTCGGGGGCTGCTGCCTGCCAAAGGCTGATGTTGGGTGGAATAATGTGCGGCCAGATACTGATCCCTAAGCCACTAAATCCTAAGAAAATCAGCCCTAGAGTGAGTAGGAATGGTTGATAGTTATCATCACGATTTAGGGATTTTATCAAGGCCCAACTGCAGGCTAATACCAGTATTGGCACTGGGGCGAAGTAGAATAAATTCGGTAAACTAAACCAGCGCAGGGCAATATTGGGTTGCACAAAAGGCGTCCATAAACTGACTAAACCTATGGTCATAAGCAGGCATAAGGTCAGTGCTCTACCGAGTTGTTGCATGGTCGTTTTAAGCTCGCCTTGGCATTTTTTCACCAGCCAAGTCGCGCCGAGCAGAGCATAGGCCAGCATAAGGCCAAAACCGCAGAAAAGTGAGAAGGGCGTTAACCAATCGAAACTACCGCCGCTAAATTGTTGCTTACTCACCGAAATGCCAGAGATAAACGCCCCCAGTACTACGCCCTGTGAAAAGGTGGCCGTGATAGAGCCAAACATAAACGCTTTATCCCAGAATGGTTTAGCTTCTGCGCCCGACTTAAATCTAAACTCAAATGCCACATCGCGAAAAATCAATGCCAGCAGCATGATGAGCAGCGGTATGGTTAGCGCTTCGAGCACTATGGCATAGGCGAGGGGAAAGGCACCGAGCAGACTAGCGCCGCCGAGCACTAACCAGGTTTCGTTACCATCCCAAACGGGGGCGACGGTATTAACCATAATATCCCTGTCGTCCTCGTCGTGAATGAAGGGAAACAGTATGCCGATGCCGAGATCGAAGCCATCCATCACGATATACATTAAGGTGGCAAAAATGATGATCCCGAACCAAATCAAGGGTAGATCGAATTCCATGGTGAGCCCTTAAATATGTTTAAGATTGAATAAGTAAACCTAGATTTATTTTCTTTAAAATTAATGGCTTGTTGCCGCGATATCTGGCCCTTTGCGGATGAGTCGCATCATATAGCGATAACCCACGCCGAAGATGCCGCAGTAACTGACGATGAAAATCCCTAGGCTGATACTCAGGTGGGTAACGCTGTGGGAAGACACGGCATCCTGAGTACGCATCAACCCTTGGATCACCCAAGGTTGACGGCCAAGTTCGGTAGTGAACCAGCCTGCCAGTGTGGCGAGCAATCCGGCGGGGCCGAGCACCAATACAAATCGCAGAAAGTGTTTGTTGCTGTAGAGGCTGCCTTTGCGCCTGAGATAAGCACTCCACAGTCCAGCAAAAATCATCAATAAGCCTAAGCCGACCATGAGCCTAAAACTCCAAAACACTAACAACACATTGGGTCTGTCCTCGGCGGGATACTCAGTCAAGGCTGGCACTTGTTTGCTTAAATCATGCTGTAAGATCAGGCTCGCGAGCCCTGGAATTTCGAGACTGAAGTGGTTTTTCTCTGCGTCCATATCGGGAATCGCAAATAAGATAAGCGGTGTGGCTTTATCGCCCTCATTACGCCAATGGCCTTCCATCGCCGCTACTTTTACAGGTTGATATTCAAGGGTATTTAAGCCGTGAAAATCGCCAATCACAGCTTGCAGCGGCGCGACAATTAACGCCATCCACATCGCCATAGACAACATCTTGCGGATCGCGGGCGTGTCGTTACCTTTGAGTAAGTGCCAAGCCGCCGATGCGCCCACAAAGAAAGCCGATGAAATAAAGGCCGCCACTGTCATATGGGCTAAACGATAGGGAAATGAAGGGTTAAACACTATCTGAAACCAATCCACTGGAATAACGCGATTGTTCACGATTTCAAAACCTTGGGGCGTCTGCATCCAGCTGTTTGAAGCTAAGATCCAGAAAGTTGAGATAATAGTGCCCGTGGCGACCATACAAGTGGCGAAGAAATGCAGGTTTTTGCCTACCTTCTGCTGACCAAATAGCATGACCCCCAGAAAACCCGCTTCGAGGAAGAAGGCGGTGAGGACTTCATAGGTGAGTAGCGGCCCAGTTACGCTGCCCGCGAAGGCGGAAAAAGCACTCCAATGGGTACCAAATTGATAGGCCATCACTATGCCTGAGACCACGCCCATGCCAAAGTTTATGGCAAAAATCTTCGACCAAAATTGATAGAGTTGTTGGTAAACCTCATTCGCTGTTTTCAGCCATAAGCCTTCTAATACTGCTAGATAGGTGGCGAGGCCGATAGTGATGGCAGGGAAAATAATGTGAAAAGAGATGGTAAAAGCAAATTGGATCCTAGCGAGTACTGTGGCATCAAAATCAAACATAATTTCCTCGAGCGATAGGCATTTCTCGTTACAAAGGCATTGTTCTAGTCGCGTTCATTGAGCCCTATATAGGCTCGACGGCGAACGCTTGTGTGCTATTAGACCATGGGATATGCTGGCTATAACAGACACAGAATATCTTGACTTGGCTATAACAGATGACGAAGTACGAGCAGTTAGCGCAGGAATTAAAGACACGAATAGCCCAAGGTGTTTGGCAGGCGGGGGACAAGTTGCCGTCGCTGCGTCAAACTGTGGCCGATTCAGGCTTGAGTCTGATGACAGTGCTCAATGCCTATCAGCTATTGGAAAGCCAAGGCGTGATCTCGGCGCAGGCTAAGTCTGGCTATTTAGTGGCGCCAAAGCCGGAATTAATCGCGCGGCAGGGAGAAGCCTTTCGTTATCCCGAGCGACAAAAGCCGATTTATCTTTCCGATAGCGTGGATATTAATGAGTTTGTATTCAATGTGCTGCAGGCTTCAAAGCAGGCGGACATAGTGCCCTTTGGCTCAGGATTTCCCGATCCTAGTTTATTCCCGCAACAAGCACTGGCGCGATCTTTGGTTAAGGTGACTCGGCACATGTCACCTTCTTTTGCCGCCGATAATTTACCGCCAGGAAATGCGGGATTGCGTAAGGCTATCTCCCAACGTTATGCCAAATTGGGCATGAGCATTTCGCCCGACGAAATCATCATTACCTCGGGTGCCATGGAGGCGCTCAATTTAAGTTTAGCGACCCTGACTCAAGCGGGGGATTGGGTTGTCATTGAATCACCGACCTTTTATGGCGCGATGCAAGCCATTGAACGACTTAAACTCAGGGCGATTGCGGTCGCGACCGACCCACAACAGGGGATTGATCTCGAGGCGCTGGCCGAAGTGTTAAAAACCTATCCAGTGAAAGCCTGCTGGTTGATGAGCCAACATCAAAATCCCTTAGGTTGCAGCTTATCGGATGCTAAAAAACAGGCGCTTTATCAGCTACTAAACGAGCATAAGGTCAGTCTGATTGAGGATGATGTTTATCAAGAACTCTATGTCGATTCCAGCGCGCCAAGGCCAGTAAAAGCCTTCGATACCGAAGGACGGGTGTTGCACTGCGGCTCATTTTCTAAGTCTTTGATTGCTGGTTATCGTGTCGGCTGGGTGGCGGCGGGATACCATGCACCGCAGTTACAACGCTTACAAGTCATGTCGACGTTATCGACCAGTGCGCCGATGCAGCTCGCCATCGCCGATTTTATTCAGTCGGCGCAATATGAACGGCATTTGAAACAGTTACGTAAAAAGTTAGCCAGCCGTAAATTGGCCATGTATCAATTATTGTGCGCGCATCTGCCCGAATCTGTGGGGGTCAACTTCGCGCAGGGCGGCTATTTTCTCTGGTTAGCGCTGCCATTACACATGGACGCTACACAAATTTATTATCAGGCGATTGAGCGTGGGATCAGTATTGCACCCGGAAATCTCTTTAGTAATCAGGTCGAATTCCGCCATTTTATGCGTTTGAATGCCTCATACGAGTGCTCGCCAGAGATAGTCTCTGCGGTCGTGGTGCTGGCCGAACTTATCCGTAACTATTCGCGCCGAAGTTAAAGATGTGTCTAAAAAATTTTAGACTTCTAGATGTCTATCTGTTAGCTTGTTGAGCATGCACAAATCTTGTGCAATTCTCAATGTCGATTGAATACTGGGCTGCTACGGATAAGGAAGGGAAAATGAAATTAGAGTCACTGGCATTACACCACGGTTATGAGTCAGAAGCGACCACGAAGGCGGCCGCAGTACCTATCTATCAAACGACCTCTTATACTTTCGATGATACCCAGCATGGTGCTGATTTATTTGACTTAAAAGTCGCTGGTAATATTTATACTCGGATAATGAATCCTACGACTAGCGTGCTAGAGCAACGTCTGGCGGCCATTGAAGGCGGCATAGGTGCGCTGGCCGTGGCATCGGGTATGGCGGCGATTACCTATGCGATTCAAGCCCTGACTCAAGTTGGCGATAACATCGTCAGCACCAGTCAGCTCTATGGCGGCACCTATAATCTGTTTGCCCATACGCTGCCGCGCCAAGGCGTTGAAGTGCGTATGGCGGCTTTCGATGATTTTGAAGGCCTCGATGAGCTGATCGATGACAAAACTAAAGCCTTGTTCTGTGAATCTATTGGTAATCCCGCGGGCAATATTGTCGATTTACAACGTTTAGCCGAGATTGCCCATAAGCATGGCGTGCCTTTAATTGTCGATAATACGGTCGCGACTCCAGTGTTATGTCGCCCCTTTGAGCATGGCGCCGATATCGTTATTCACTCTTTAACTAAATATATTGGTGGCCATGGCACAACGATTGGCGGCGTGATTATTGATTCAGGCAAGTTCGATTGGGTGGCGAATAAGGAAAGATTTGCCTTACTCAATCAAGCCGATCCTTCTTACCACGGTGTGGTTTATACCGAAGCCTTTGGCCCTGCGGCGTTTATTGGTCGTTGCCGTGTGGTACCGCTACGTAATACTGGCGCCGCACTGTCACCGCACAGCGCATTCTTACTGCTGCAAGGCCTTGAAACCTTAAGCCTTCGAATGGAGCGCCATTGCTCGAATGCCTTGACATTAGCGGAATATCTGGTGTTGCATCCGGCGGTCAGTTGGGTAAACTACGGCGCCTTGCCGAGCAGCCCTTATCAGGATAATTGCCACAAGATCACTGGCGGAAAAGCTTCTGGGATCATCAGCTTTGGGATTAAAGCGGCCACAGCAGAAGAAGGTAAGCGTGCTGGCGAACGTTTTATCGATGCACTGCAGATGATCCTGCGTTTAGTGAACATTGGGGATGCTAAATCCTTGGCCTGTCACCCTGCGAGCACTACGCACAGACAGCTCGATGCCGATGAACTCGCAAGGGCGGGTGTGTCAGAGGATCTTATCCGTATCTCGGTTGGGATTGAGCATATCGACGACATCATTAACGATGTGGCGCAGGCGCTTGATAAGGCACTGGTTAGCAAATAGTTCTTATTGAGTAGCCCATATCGAATAGCTGATATCTCATCGCTTTATTAAATCATTAACAGTAAAAAGCCGCCATCGACTCAATTCGATAGCGGCTTTTTTAGTGCTTTAAAAACGATGTTAATCTTGCTGCAGTCGATTTCTCGCCTTTTGATAGAAGTAAGAAACAGTCAGCAAAATGACTCCGATCAGCATAAAGGCAATCACCTTTTGTACTAGCTCGAAGGACGCCATATCCAGTAATAGCACCTTGAGCGTCGATAAGGTAAATAGCCCTGCGGCGAGGCGGATCATATCGGCATTTTGTGGTTTTAAGCTGATAAACATCAACACACTGCCATGGATAACCAATAAAATCGCGCTGAGTGGGGCGGCAATAATGTTATCGAAGCTATAACTCCACATGAAGTAACTTAAGGCGAGTAACAGATGCCAACCCCACTTAAGTCCTTGTAAAGGTAAGATCCGTCTATGCAAGCGTATTGCTGCACCGTGCTGCAAGATAAGCCTTGCTAGGAGTGCCAGTGATAAAAACTCGATTAACATAAACGAGGCATTATCACGATTAAGCCCGAGTGTTAGTTCAAAATGGAACATGATGGGCAACAGGGCTAAGCCTAAAGTGAGACCATAGGCGAGATGGTAGCTTTCCTTTATTGCGGCCTGGATTTCGGCTGCGAGGGTTAACTTCATGCTATGTGAGGCTTGGCTTACACCTCTTTGGATTAGCAATGCAAAATAACCACTTAAGGCTAATGCTGTCATGGCTATTCCTACTAGCTCAGAATGATTAAAACCATAAACGATCACGGCCAATACCAGTGCAAAGTAATAAGGGCTCAATTGCCATTGTAGTTGCAGCAAGGGGCGCCATGTCTCGGGTAACTGGCGGTAGCGGAGCAGGGTGAAGCCCATAAACAGGGCGCCAACGGCTAGCGCCGCGAGTCCTTGCCAAGCGTGAATAAGGCATTGCGAGGCTGTCATCAGAACCGCTAGCCAAGTGAGGATTTTGGCTTCTATGTTCAAACTCTTATGTTTAACAAAGTAGGCTAAACCTAGGCTCATAAAGGTGCTCAGCCAGAGTGCAATAGCGGTATATTCCCAATGGTTGCGGATGACTTTGGGCAGCAGAATAAGCGGCAGCAGCAAATAGCAGAAGATTTGCATCGTATAAGCGGCTTTGGCAAATAAGGCATCTTTATAGTGGCGACGATACCAATAATGGGCCAAGAGTAGGGCGATAAATAACTCAAACCGTGCCAGTTTTGCTATAAGCGGCTGGGCACTAAAGCTAAAACTGCCTGTGAGCGTTATGCCTTCAACAACCTTAAACAGCAGCGGCAATAGTAAGAGCCAAGCAGCAAACTCGCTGAGAACGAGTCTGTCCTTTGCGCTTAAATACAGCAGTAATAGGCTGACCAGTGGCAAGATGGCGAGGTAGTAATCGCTGCTCAGAAGATAAGCCGCGAGGATAATTGTCCCTACATAAAAACCGCTTAATAGCTCTTTTAACACTCTGTTTAGCTGACTTTCTAGGGTCGAAAGTAACGTATGATGGAGTGTTAATAGCCGAATCACTAAGACTAAGGCGGCGCAACTTAAGGCCAGTGCTAACAGTGGAAAGCCAAAAGCTGACAAGGGAGAAATTGGCGCCCCATCGATAAAGCTTGATTCTAAAAGGCTCATGCCCGTCAGTACACTAGACGCATTGAGCCCTAATCCCATCAGCAGCAATACATAGGCTTCGGCGCGAACGGAAATCAGTTCTTCTTTGGTGCCAATCCACAACAGTAATAAGGCTTCGAGCAGTAAGACTAATCCGAGGAAATCGTGGCTGAGTAAATACAGTGCGGCAAATCCCGCAAAACTCCCTGCAAAGACTAACAATAAGCCGCTGCGGGCTTTTTCTAGATTGCCTGTGCGCTTCCAATAGAGGGCTGCGCAAATCAGTGCGTTCGCCGCAAAGATTTCCCCTGCGAACTCAGTAAATTGTGTCAACTCTAATAACACAAAGGCGAGCAATGCTATCGGTAGGGGGAGTATGCGATGGCTCAGTGCATTATGTTTTTCATCCTGATGGGTAAACGGTTTGGTAAATAGTAGGCCTGTGATGCCGTAGAGATAAAAGAACGCATTAATACTGATAAGCGCGAGCAGACTGACGCCGCCAACGTCGCTGAGTGGCAATTCAATGAAATGGCTAAAAGTTTCGATGCAGCCTATGTGCAACAGGGCGGTGATTTCCAGTAGCAGCGGCCACTTAAGTTTGCGACTCTGGGCAAGGGCGCCTGCACCAATAAGCAGTAAATAAGGCAGATACAATAGCGGCACATAGCTTTGGGATAACAGCATCATAGGCGCGGTTGAGCCACCGACTAAGGCGATCACGGCGATCACTTTGGCATCTAAGCGCATCGACAGGCCATAACCCGCCAAAGTGATCAATAACAGTAAGATAAAACTCGCGCTATTGGGTATTAACTCAAAATACGGCCCAATAAAGTACGCGCAGAGATAATTAAGTATGAGTCCGAGTCCGACAATACCTGAGCCAAAATCCGCCATGCCCGCGCGTTTTTGGCGAATAAAAATCCCGCCGGCTATGATAGCGTTCGCGCTGGCAAACCCGAGTAGCGCTTTGCCAAGTTCTGAAAACCAATGGTTGATTGAATATTGCAGTAAATAACCAAAGCCTAAGGTCAGGGTGATGATCCCTGCGACAGTCATTAAAAAGACAGGTCCTAATCCCTTAGCCTGATAATGATGGTAGAAAGATTTGACTTGCTCGTTGACTGCCGCAAAGGGTGCCATGACGGCCGCGAGTCCTTGGGATAACAACTCATCAAATTGACTCGCCGCTTGCACGCTTGCCTGCAATTTGACTTCATCACTCAGCTGTTGATTTTGCGCTTGAGAAAGGTGTTCGGTTTTAGTGGCTTGTTCCGTCGGGGTATTTTTCGTTTTTCTTTGCCAAGGGTCTTCTTGCCAAGATTCTGTTGGTATAGGGCCTTGCTGCCATGGGTTGGGTTCTGCTGGGGCTGGCTCTACGGGAGTGGACTCAAGGGTTGATATTTGTGCCGCATAGGTTAATGTAGGCGCGTTATCGGCGGCGGTGAGCACAGATGCAATCGATGAAGCACTCGCTGCCATATTCAGAGTGGTTTCAGCGGCGTCTTCAGCCGCAATTTGCTGACTTAAGGTCTCGAGCTTAGTGGAGAATTCTGCTAATTGACGACCGAGCGAAGATTGCTGCGATAAATGCAGCGATTGTAACTGTGCCAGCTCAGCTTTTAGTTGGGCAACGTCATCCTTTAACGGCATATCTCATTCCTAAGTGTTTAAGTGCTTAACTCATAAACCTTTGTCGGCAAGAAGTGTACTTGTATGTGTATTTTTCGGCTAGTTGTTGTTGATTTTTAGGAAATCTCCGACTGCTACTTTTCCAACATGTCATTGCTCAGCATAAAAAGATCCCTGTATAAAAAAGAGCCAAACATTGCTGGCTCTCATTTAACGTGTCAATTTCGATGAGGTTATTTTTTCTGTGCCTGCAGGATCACAAATTTACCGTTGGAGGCGACTGTGGTGCAGTTCTTAAATAAGCGCTGTAATTTTACATGGTAAGCCAGATGACGGTTGCCGACGATATGTAAGATACCCCCCTCTTTTAAGCGGCGGCGGGCATCTAAAAACATCTGCCAGGCGATATGATCGGTAATGGCTTCACCTTGATGAAACGGCGGATTACACAGTACCAGATCCGGTTGGACTTCTTCTGGCAGATGCGTCATGCAATCGTCCCAATAGAAGTGGCCTTTGTCTGTGGGCAATTGGTTGCGTGCCCAGTTTGCCTTGGCTGATGCGACTGCCATTTCAGAATCGTCGATAAAGTGAATGTCGGCCTCTGGGAATAACTGGGCGGTGCGTAACCCCAGCACGCCATTGCCACAGCCGAGATCGACAATCGACTTGAAATCCCCTTTGGGCAGATTCTCTAGCATGATGCGTGCGCCAATATCGAGTTTGTTGGCGGCAAACACATTACTTAAATTGCTGATCTCAAGTTGATATTCAGGTACGGCCCAAGTCACTTCTTTGGCTAATGGTCTTGGTTTGCCATCACTGACACAGGTGATCACTCGGGTGTTTTTCCACGCTAAGCTAGCGCTTGCGGGGCCTAAATGCTTAGCAAAGATGTCGAGTAAGGCGCCATTAATCGATTTGGATTTGGCGGCCACTAATACACGAGTGCCTGCGGGTAACACTTGCGACAAGCGCGTTAGCTGGTGGGCAAAGTAGCTTAAGTTCTTAGGCAACTTCATCAATACTAAGGCTAAGTTTTCTGGCAAGGTATCGCGGCTGGTAAACCATTGCAGATTATCCATAGGCAACTGATTGTGGCCATGGTTTTGTTCTGTGCCTAAAAAGCTGGTTCTGGCATCGGTTTCAACACACAGTGGCCAACATGGATTCAATTTAGATAAACCGCAGCTTAAGGCGCCGAAACTGTCGTTGATAATGGCGGTTGGAACGGCGGCTTGCTCTGACTCAATAAGGCTTTTGAGTAAGTGTTCATCGGCGGCATCCCAAGCTTGAAGATTAGATTCCTGCTGAGCTGGATACCGTAAGAGTTCGAGTTCAACACCCGCTACTGAAAATTGTGTTGTCATGTGCCACACTGCGCCAATAAATTTAAGGCGCAGATTATCGCAGATTTCATGGCGCAGTGCGACGGCTCACATGGAGGACGTCAATGCAGCAAGGTAAGTTAGGGTTTGATACAGAGGGTGATGCTCAAATTAAACCGCCCATCACCTTAGTGCGGGGTTATCTTAATGCTGAGCAGCAAGCGGCGCTAATGAAAGAAGCGCTGACCTATCCCTTAAGTCGCCCTGAAATCCAAGTCTTTGGTCAGTTTCACGCGATTCCCCGCCAGCAAGTATGGTTTGGCGATTTGGGCTGCGACTATTTATATTCAGGACTGTTTATTCGTGCCTTACCTTGGCCTAAATATGCTCACAAGTTGAGGGATAAGTTAGCGCGGGATTATGGTTTGGAGAGCAATGGGGTATTAGTGAATCGCTACGCCGATGGTAAAGATTGTATGGGCGCTCACAGTGATGATGAACCTGAAATTGCTCAGGGGAGTCATATTGCTTCTATTACCTTAGGCGCCACGCGGGATTTTGTGTTTAAGCATAAGCACAGCCAAACCAAGTACAGCATAAGTTTGCACAGTGGCGATCTACTGATCATGCACTGGCCTATGCAAAGTGACTGGTTACACAGTTTACCTAAACGTTTGAAAGTAAAAGAGCCGCGTTGGAACTATACCTTTAGACAACTCATCGTTAATTTCCATGGTTAATTGCCTCCCGCTAACTGTCTATGGTGAAGCACTGCGAAATATGGCTGGATATAAAGTGGTAGGGCATCAACAAATTGAAAGCGTGAATTTGATCTTTTCAATTTGAAGCAGTACTCTGCGGCAACTGGATTTTCCCATTCTGAGACTCGAATATGTCCAATACTCATGTGCAGGGCACTGTGGCTAACACTATTTCGCAGAAATTAACCGAATGCTTTTCGCCGACCCATTTAGAAGTGATTAACGAAAGTAATCGTCACCATGTACCACCGAATTCAGAAACCCACTTTAAAGTTGTGCTGGTGAGCGAGCAGTTTGATGGCTTACGTTTATTAGCCCGTCATCGATTGGTCAACACTCACTTAGCCCATGAGTTAGCCAATGGCGTGCATGCTTTGTCTATTCACACTTTCACTCAAAATGAGTGGGATGCGAATGCACAAGTACCTAATACGCCAAATTGTCGTGGTTAATTAATCGTTCAGCAATACTGTTTAGCTTAGATTTCAAGGCCACTCTTCATAGAGTGGCTTTTTGTTTTAGACCAACTTAAGACTATTTTTGAGTTTGCCGACCTTAGTTTCTAGTTTCCCTACCTTAGTTTCTGTGTTAACAATATGTTTTATTTTAAGAGGTTGGGCGATGTGATTGTCGATACCCATCCTGAGTGCATTTCCATGTCAGTTGGATCCATGCGCTCGTTTGACATCAGAGAGAGTATTAAAAATGCGTAAGTTAGGGAGTTTGTTTATCTCAGTGCTGCTGATGGGACTGAGCGGTTGTAACCCCGTCTCCAGTGATGCGCAAAGCGTAGCCGCTTCCCACGCCGCAACTGATGTTCCCCACGCTTTACCTGCTATTGAATGGCGTCTTGCAACCTCTTGGCCGAAAAACTTCCCCGGTTTAGGCATGGCTCCTGAGCGTTTTGCGCATTTAGTCGATGAAATGTCTAACGGTCGGTTAAAGATTAGCGTTTATGGTGCGGGTGAGTTGATGCCCGCTTTTGCCGTATTTGATGGTGTGAGTCAGGGTAAAATTCAAATGGCCCACTCCGCTTCTTTCTACTGGAGAGGAAAAGCGCCCGCAGCGCAGTTTTTTTCATCGATCCCCTTTGGTATGACCGCACAGGAAATAAATGGCTGGCTTCACTATGGTGGTGGTATGGAGCTGTGGACTGAAGTGTATCAACCCTTTGGTATTATTCCCCTCGCGGGAGGCAATACTGGGATGCAGATGGGCGGCTGGTTTAATAAACCCATCAATACCATTGCTGATTTTAAGGGATTGAAGGTCCGCATGCCGGGCTTAGGTGGTGAAGTGTTGAAACGCGTTGGTGCTGTACCTGTAAACATGGCGGGGCGTGAACTTTATGGTGCACTGCAAACGGGGGCGATTGATGCCGCTGAGTGGGTAGGGCCAGTGAATGATCTTGCCTTCGGTTTACATAAAGTGGCTAAGTACTACTATTACCCTGGTTGGCATGAGCCAGGTTCAAATATGGAATTCTTGATTAATACAGCTGCCTTTGAGAGTTTACCTGAGGATTTACAGGCCATAGTCAGAGTTGCTGCGAGAGCCATTAACCAAGATATGCTCGATGAATACACGACCCGTAACGTGACCGCCCTTGAAACGTTAGTGAAGGACGAAGGTGTGGAGCTTAAAGCGTTTCCACCGAACGTCTTGTTGGAGCTTGAGAAAATTTCCAAACAAGTGATTGAAGATCAAGCGAATCAAGATCCCTTAATGCGAAAGGTGTACGATGCCTACCACACGTATGAGCAAGGTGTGCGCCAGTACCATAAAATATCTGAGGATGCTTACAGTCAACAGCGTCAACACTAAATGATGGTTTTTTTACTGCAAACTGTCACATTAGCATCTGATTTATATGAGATGATTTCATCTTAGATTATCTTGTTATCGGCGTAATTCATTTGGTGTTATGCTTGCAAGCCATAAATAGACAGTTACAGTGGCGTTGATGTCGCCCTGAGAATTTGGAGATCCCTATGCCATTACTTGATAGCTTTACCGTCGACCATACTCGGATGAATGCCCCTGCGGTTCGTATCGCTAAGCATATGAGCACGCCAAAGGGCGATGCCATTACTGTATTTGATTTACGTTTTTGCGCACCGAATAAAGAGATCCTCAGTGAGCGTGGTATTCATACTCTAGAGCATTTGTTCGCGGGTTTTATGCGTGACCATTTAAATGGCAGCGATGTTGAGATCATTGATATTTCGCCAATGGGATGTCGTACCGGTTTTTATATGAGTTTGATTGGTGAACCCACAGAGCGCCAAGTGGCCGATGCGTGGTTAGCCGCGATGGAAGATGTGCTTAAAGTGGTTGAGCAGTCTGAAATCCCTGAGCTGAACGAATACCAATGTGGTACGTATGAGATGCATTCATTAGAGCAAGCACAAGATATCGCCCGTAATATTATTGCGGCAGGCGTAAGTGTTAATCGTAATGACGATCTAAAATTAAGCGATGAAATTCTAGGTAACCTGTAATTGTTCGCACTCTTATAGTATGAGAGTGCTTCGTTAGTAAATTCAGTTTCCTGAAGTAAATAAGAGAAAGCGACGAGAGTCGCTTTTTTTTTCAAGTAAACTCAGCTATTTTACAAGTTAATAACAAAAACACCGTACGCTAACAAAGTTTTTGGGAGCTTGGTATGCCTAGTCGTTACTTCACTGTATCACTTTGTGCAATTTCTGTATCTCTTGCCTGTTCTAGCACAACGTTCGCCGATGATCTTCACAGTCAAATGCTTGAATTGAACAAGCTCAATGACACATTTCATTCAACGTCTAATCGTTTAGCGTTAGGTCAATTGACGGCTTTGACGGTTTTGCCTGTGGATCTTAGTGGAAATCCCGCGAGCATCAGCATGCGTAGCGCGACTCAAGGCGTGGCCGTATTGCAAGATAGAGTGTATTTCTCTCCTGCGCCGTATTCGGCACCGCAATTACAACTCTTACCTAATCTGCTGCAACAGCAGAGTGTTACTGCCACCCCGATGGCAAATATGGCTGTCGGTGGGCAAGGTGCGTTTGGGGTGGTGAGTTATCAAACCTTACCTGTTGCTGAGCAGACCGAGAATAGTAAGGCGACTCTCGAGGGCAATACCGATTCAGAATACAGTGTCGATATGAATTGGGGGGTGAAGCAAAAAGAGTATGGCATGATACTCGCGGTTAATTATGCAGATAATAGCGGCGCAGATCACTTGCTCAATGGTCAAGACACAGACCACCAAACGACAGACATCTTATTTAAAATTAACGCCGCGAGTTTACTCGGCGCCAGAAGTCCACAGGTGACTGAGTTTACTTACCAGTTTCTCGATGATGATAGTTATCGCTCTCAGCTTGGGTTAACACAGGCCGATTGGCAACAAGATCCTATGAGTTTGTATTCGGCCACTGCGGCGGATAAACATCAGGGGCGACATCATAAGTACCAACTGTCTCACCAAGTTACGCTCAATGGTGGGCATAAGGTCACCACAGACTTTTACTACCAGTCTTATTCGCAGCAATTAAACCAACTCAATCAATTTGATGGGCAAATGCTCGATGCCCAGAGTCTTGCTGCGTTGGCCGCATTTGAACGTCAGCCGACAGTCGATGGCGTCGAACTGGCTTCTTTACAGCAAGACAATGATTTCAGCTCCTTTGGGGCACAAACTGAATCAGTGAATCAGTATGGTGCCCATCAAATTATCTATAGCGCCCGTTATCATACGGATAAAGCCGAGATGCGCCTTGGCGATCAACAGAGTCTATGGCAGCAGGACTTGAGTTTAGTGAGTGATGCACAAAATGCGTTATTGGCCTATACCGACGATGCAACTGCATTTACTTCGGCAATCGATTCCTTGTTTAATTGGGACGAATTACAGATAAAGCTCGCGCTTGCCTATGAACAAGTGAGCGTCAATCGCAAGGTCGATTTAGCTTATGTAGGACTGGATGCGGCTGATTTCTCCGACAGCGATTGGATGCCACAACTCGGTGTTTTATATGATGCTGGAGATTGGCGCTTTAGTACGGATATTCGCCGCTCATGGACCGCCGCAAGTGCGGGGAATCTTGAGCAAGAGGCACAAGTATCATTGCAATATCAAGTCAGCGCCCAATATGCCAGTGAGCATTTTAGTGCTGACATCAAAACCTACGTTCAAGATTTTGATAACCTGCATGTCAATTGCGATGCGTATACCCAATGTGCCGACAGTCGCTTGTGGGTTCAAGGCAATGTCGTGGATGTGCTGACCAAAGGAGTTGAGCTGAATCTTGGCTACCAGTGGGATATTGGTAGTGTACAGTTACCATTAGTTTTAAATTATCAATATTCGAATTCGGAGTATCAAACCAATAGCTGTAACGAAATCCAAGGTTGCGTTGTGGCTGGTGATAGAGTGGCTTGGTTACCTGAGCAGCAATTGCATTTTAGTGCTGGAATGAAATATGCCGAATATGAATTGAATGCAAATGTCTTTTATCAATCTGAGCGGGAAATGGGCCAATTTGGTGCTGAATTACAACCTATCGCAGTACAATGGCGGGTAGATTTAGCGGCGAATTATCATTTTGATCGCCACCATGAGATTTATTTTAGGGTAGAAAATCTCTTAGATGAGTCATTAGTTACGACAGCATCAAATAGCGGAATTCGATCGGAAAATGGACGTATTAGCTATTTAGGTTATCAATGGCGCTTTTAAATTGAGTTTTATTTTGTTTGAATTTAAATCAATTGAAACAAATAAGATCGATTTCGGCTGCGTTTAGTGGACGTTTCGACTTTTTGCTAAATTAAATCTTTAATTATTAATGCTATAGTACCCAGTGGCCGTAATATTCTCTCTTTCTGATCAGTCACTAGGTCGGAAGGTGAACGCCGTAGCGCATGATTCTTTTCAATCCGTATTTTAGGTTTGAAATCACCTATAATTTTCGTGGCGATGCCAAGTCAATTGGGGTAAAATGCGCGCGACCAGCGTGATTGCGATCGCATTTCTGTGATAAATCTGCGCTAGCTCAATGCAGTAGGTTTTGTTTAAAACCTAAGTATTTAGCAGGAACGCGGCGCATTGTCTTTCCTTCAAACGTAGTGCTTGTGGATATGATTACAATTAAGAAAGGATTGGAACTGCCTATAGCAGGCGGACCAGAGCAAGTTATCCATAATGGCCCAGCCATTAAACATGTAGCTACTTTGGGTGAAGAGTATATTGGCTTACGTCCAACGATGAAGATCAAAGTGGGCGATAAAGTACAAAAAGGCCAAGTTCTTTTTGAAGATAAGAAGAATTTAGGCGTTAAATATACGGCTTTAGCCAGTGGTACTATATTAGACATTAACCGGGGCGCCCAGCGTGTTCTGCAGTCTGTTGTCATTGAAGTGGAAGGAAACGACAGCGTTGCCTTTGCTAAATATGATGCCACTGCACTCGATACGCTCGACTCGCAGTTAGTCCGTGACAATCTGATTGAATCAGGTTTATGGACTGCTTTGCGTACTCGTCCTTTTAGCAAAGTTCCTGCTGTAGACTCTTCTGCTGCTGGTATTTTTGTAACCGCAATAGATACTCAACCTCTTGCCGCTGATCCCGTTGTGGTGATCCGTGAGCATAAAGAAGATTTTGCTAATGGTCTTAAGGTCTTAGCAAGACTTACTGACGGTAAAGTTTACCTTTGTAAAGCGCCTGGCGCTGATATTCCTGCCGCAAACGCCCAAGTTGAAGAATTTGCCGGTGTGCACCCTGCAGGATTAGTCGGTACTCACATTCACTTCTTATTGTCTGCCTCTGCAAAACGTACCGTTTGGCATATTGGTTACCAAGATGTAATAGCAATTGGTCAGCTATTTACGACGGGTGAACTCAATACCGAACGTGTTATTGCGATCGCAGGCCCTAAAGCGGCTAAGCCAAGACTCGTACGCACTGTTGTGGGCGCGAGCATGACTGAATTAACCGCAGGTGAAGCCTTAGATGGCAATGTTCGTCTAATTTCAGGCTCTGTTCTGAATGGTCGTACAGCTGTTGGTCCACAAGGGTATTTAGGTCGTTACCATGTTCAAGTAAGTCTGTTAGAAGAAGGTACAGAGAAAGAATTTTTAGGCTGGGTATTACCAGGCTCAGACAAATATTCTATCACTCGTGCATTCTTAGGACATCTTGCTCCTTCTCGTCTGTTCAGCATGACGACCAGTACAGGTGGTTCAGACCGCGCTATGGTGCCAATTGGTAACTATGAGCGTGTAATGCCATTGGACATTCTTCCTACTATGTTGTTGCGTGACTTGATTTCAGGTGACTTTGACGGTGCTGCTACTTTAGGCGCGTTGGAGTTAGATGAAGAAGATCTCGCACTGTGTACGTTCGTATGTCCAGGCAAGTATGACTACGGTTCATATCTGCGTGACTGTCTAGATACGATCGAGAGGGAAGGCTAATGAGCTTGAAAGATTTTTTCGAACGTATTGAACCCGACTTTGAAAAAGGCGGTAAATACGAAAAGTTTTATGCCCTATTCGAAGCGGCATACACGATTTTTTATACCCCAGGTAAAGTGAACAAGGGCAAAACCCATGTTCGCGATAACCTCGATCTAAAACGTATGATGATTACGGTTTGGGCTTGTGCTTTCCCAGCGATGTTCGTGGGTATGTACAACGTAGGTTTACAAGCTCAATTAGCTTTAGTGGCTGGTTTTGCTACCCCTGACGTATGGCAAGTGAGCTTGTTCAGCATGTTCGGTACCGAACTGACGGCAAACTCTGGCTGGCCTGCGCTGATGTGGTATGGCGCCTGTTTCTTCCTACCTATCTACGCGGTAACCTTTGCCGTCGGTGGTATCTGGGAAGTGCTGTTTGCCTCTATCCGTGGTCATGAAGTCAACGAAGGTTTCTTCGTTACCTCTATCCTGTTCGCTTTAACGCTGCCAGCAACTATCCCATTATGGATGGTGGCGCTGGGTATCACCTTCGGTGTGGTCGTGGCGAAAGAAGTGTTCGGTGGTACAGGGCGTAACTTCTTAAACCCAGCACTAGCGGGTCGTGCCTTCTTGTTCTTCGCTTATCCGTTGAACATGTCAGGTGATACCTCATGGGTTGTGGCTGACGGTTACTCAGGTGCAACTGCACTGAGCCAAGCGGCGTCTGGCACTTTAGATTACGCAATTAACCAAAACTGGTGGGATGCGTTCTTCGGTTTCATTCCTGGTTCAGTGGGGGAAGTGTCTACATTAGCGATTCTGTTAGGTGGTTTGGTCATCATCTACACGCGTATCGCTTCATGGCGCATCGTTGGCGGTGTAATGGTGGGCATGATTGCCATTTCTACGCTGCTTAACGTTGTCGGTAGCGACACTAATCCAATGTTTGCAATGCCTTGGTACTGGCACTTAGTGTTAGGTGGTTTTGCGTTTGGCATGATGTTTATGGCGACAGACCCAGTGTCAGCGTCATTCACTAACCAAGCTAAATGGGCATACGGTATCTTGATCGGTGCAATGGCTGTGTTTATCCGCGTGATTAACCCTGCATTCCCTGAAGGCATGATGTTGGCAATTTTGTTTGCTAACTTGTTCGCGCCATTGTTCGACCACTTCGTGGTTCAGGCAAATATCAAGCGGAGGATTGCCCGTGGCTAGTAATAAAGATTCGTTCGGCAGAACCTTATTTATCGTCGTTGGCCTGTGTCTAATTTGTGCGATATTTGTGTCTACTGCAGCAGTGTTACTTAGACCGACTCAAGCAGAAAATAAACTGCTTGATAAGCAAAAGTACATTCTGGAAGCCGCTGGTCTTATCGATACTAAAGCTGGCAAAGTGACCAAAGCGCAAATTCTGGATACATACGGCAAACACATCGAAGCTAAACTGGTCGATTTGAAAACGGGTGCTTGGGTTGAGGGTGTTGATGCTGACACTTATGATCAACGTAAAGCGTCTCGTGATGTGAAAACCTCATTTGTACCTGAGAATGACATCGCTTCAGTGAAACGTGTTGCTGATAAGGCTGTGGTTTATCTTGTTCGTGACGGCCAAGGTAAATTAACCAGTGTCATTCTGCCAATCCATGGTTATGGCCTATGGTCTACTATGTATGCCTTCCTTGCTATGGATGCTGACCTAAACACAGTGCAAAGCTTAGTCTACTACGAGCACGGCGAAACGCCGGGCTTAGGTGGTGAAGTGCAAAATGCTCAGTGGAAAGCGAAATGGCATGGCAAAAAGTTATTTGATGAGCAAGGTAAACTCGCTATCAGCGTAACGAAAAACCCAACTGTTGCTAGCACTGAGTACGGTGTAGATGCATTATCTGGCGCAACCTTAACGAGTAACGGTGTACAACATTCACTGACATTCTGGTTGGGTAAAGAAGGTTTTGCGAGTTTCATTGAAAAAGCACGCAATGGAGGTCTCAACTAATGTCTGACGCTAAAGAACTGAAACAGGTTCTGACCGGACCTATAGTCAACAAC
Source organism: Shewanella sp. SM74 (assembly GCF_025653725.1). NCBI lineage: Bacteria > Pseudomonadati > Pseudomonadota > Gammaproteobacteria > Alteromonadales > Shewanellaceae > Shewanella > Shewanella sp. SM74. The sequence continues at coordinate 157,127 of NZ_JAKKRZ010000004.1, forward strand.
AACCCGATTGCTTTACAAGTACTTGGTGTATGTAGTGCATTAGCGGTAACGAGTAAGCTCGAAACTGCACTGGTAATGGCGTTGGCGTTAACTGCGGTAACTGCGTTTTCGAACCTGTTTATCTCAATGATCCGTAATCATATTCCAAGCAGTGTGCGTATTATCGTACAGATGACCATTATTGCCTCTTTAGTAATCGTGGTTGACCAATTGCTGCAGGCTTATGCTTATCAGATCTCTAAGCAGCTGTCGGTATTCGTCGGTCTGATTATTACGAATTGTATCGTAATGGGTCGTGCCGAAGCTTACGCGATGAAAACACCGCCAATGATGAGCTTTATGGATGGTATCGGTAACGGTTTAGGTTACGGTGCTATTCTGTTAGCTGTTGGCTTCGTACGTGAACTGTTTGGTAACGGTTCTCTGTTCGGTGTTGAAATCCTGCACAAGATCTCTGATGGCGGCTGGTACCAACCAAACGGTCTGCTACTACTGCCTCCGAGTGCGTTCTTCCTGATCGGTGTTTTGATTTGGATTATTCGTACCTATAAGCCAGAGCAAGTTGAAGCAAAAGGGTAAGTGCGATGGAACATTATATTAGCCTGTTAATTCGCTCTGTTTTCATTGAAAACATGGCACTGGCCTTCTTCCTAGGTATGTGTACTTTCTTGGCTGTGTCTAAGAAAGTCACTACAGCCATGGGCCTAGGGATTGCGGTAGTTGTAGTGTTAACTATCTCTGTCCCAGCAAACCAAGTTATCTATCAAGGGCTGCTAGCTCCTGGTGCACTTGCTTGGGCTGGCGCACCTGAAGCTGACTTAAGCTTCTTGAAATTCATTACCTTTATCGGTGTGATTGCGGCTTTGGTTCAAATTCTGGAAATGGCACTGGACAAGTACTTTCCACCTTTGTACAACGCATTAGGTATTTTCTTACCTTTGATCACAGTGAACTGCGCGATTTTCGGTGCTGTATCATTCATGGTTGAGCGTGACTACAAGCTAGGCGAGAGTGTGGTGTTTGGTTTCGGCTCAGGAGTGGGTTGGGCATTAGCTATCGTATTGATGGCCGGTATCCGTGAGAAGCTGAAGTATGCCGACGTGCCTAATGGCCTACGTGGTTTAGGGATTACCTTTATCACCGCTGGTTTGATGGCCTTAGGTTTCATGTCGTTTTCAGGTGTGTCTCTGTAAGAGACACATAACGGCTTCTTGAATTGGACCTTCTAAGGATAAGTTAATGGATATTCTTGGTATTTTTAAATCTACTCCGCTCGAGGTTTACCTCGGTGTGAGTATGTTTACTGCTATCGTCCTCATCTTAGTATTAGTGATTTTATTCGCTAAGTCTAAGTTAGTGGCTAGTGGTGACATCACGATCGGCATTAATGACGATCCTGAAAAAGCGATTACAACCGGTGCGGGCGGTAAGTTGTTAGGCGTTTTGGCTAACAGCGGTATCTTCGTATCGAGTGCGTGTGGTGGCGGTGGCTCATGTGGCCAATGTCGCGTGGTGATTAAGTCTGGCGGCGGCGATATTCTGCCAACGGAACTTGACCACATCAGCAAAGGTGATGCCCGTAAAGGTTGTCGTCTTTCTTGTCAGGTTAACGTTAAGAACGATATGGAAATCGAGCTTGACGAAGAAATCTTCGGTATCAAGAAATGGGAATGTGAAGTTATCTCTAACGATAACAAAGCCACTTTCATTAAAGAACTGAAGCTGCAAATTCCTGATGGCGAGTCTGTACCATTCCGTGCTGGCGGTTATATTCAAATCGAAGCACCAGCTCATCATATTAAATATGCAGATTTTGATGTACCTGCACAATACCGTGGCGACTGGGAACACTTCGGTTTCTTCAATCTTGAATCTAAGGTTGATGAAGAAACTATCCGTGCATACTCAATGGCTAACTACCCAGAAGAGTTCGGCATTATTATGCTGAACGTGCGTATTGCTACGCCTCCACCACGTAACTTGACTCTGCCTTGCGGTAAGATGTCATCTTACATTTGGAGCTTAAAAGCTGGCGATAAAGTGACAATTTCTGGCCCATTCGGTGAATTCTTCGCGAAAGATACCGATGCAGAAATGGTGTTTATCGGCGGTGGTGCGGGTATGGCGCCAATGCGTTCACATATCTTCGATCAACTGAAGCGTCTTCAGTCTAAACGTAAGATGAGCTTCTGGTACGGTGCACGTTCTAAGCGTGAAATGTTCTACGTAGAAGATTTCGACGGCCTAGCGGCTGAGAATGATAACTTCGTATGGCATGTGGCACTTTCAGATCCTCAACCAGAGGACAACTGGGATGGTTACACAGGTTTTATTCATAACGTATTGTATGAAAACTATCTGAAAAACCATGATGCTCCAGAAGATTGTGAGTTCTACATGTGTGGACCTCCAATGATGAACGCTGCCGTCATTGGTATGTTGAAAAATCTTGGTGTCGAAGACGAAAACATCCTGTTGGATGACTTCGGCGGCTAATGTTCATTAGTCCTAGATAGAAAAGTTGCAGATGTTGAGGTTAACCTTTCATCTGCAACTTTTGCATTTAAGGGCCCAAATAAGAGTAGTAGGTCACTATGTTTCAGACCTTAAAGATCAATACCTCAGCACTAAAGCATTCATTTAACTGGCTAGTCCTCGTGGGACTGGCCTTTTTTGTTTCAGCCTGTTCAAAGCAAAACGAAGTCATTTCGTTGGCCGGCAGCACTATGGGCACGACTTATCACATTAAAGTCGTCCCGAATGAGCAGATGCCGACGGCGCAGTTACTTCAAGCGGAGATTGATTTAGCCCTTGAGCTAGTCAATGACCAGATGTCGACGTATCGGCCTAATTCAGAATTATCCCGTTTCAACCAATTGCCATTGGAGCAAAGCGTTGAAGTCTCACCGGATACCATAAAAGTGGTGCAAGAGGGAATACGTTTATATCAAGTGACTGATAAGGCACTTGATATTACCTTAGGTCCTTTAGTTAATCTGTGGGGTTTTGGACCTGATAAGCGTCCAACGAAAGTTCCGACACAGGCTGATATTGATGCGGCTAAAGCCAAAACAGGGATTAGTGAACTTTCCATTGAAGGCAACCGTCTAAGTAAGCACAACACCCATTTATATGTAGACTTATCATCAATCGCGAAGGGATTTGGGGTTGATAAGATCGCTTCCATTCTTGATAAATACCACGCGACAGGGTATTTAGTTGAAATCGGTGGCGAACTGAGTATCAAAGGTGCCAAAGGTGATGGAAGCTCTTGGCGTGTTGCTATAGAGCAACCGACCAATGATGGCTCTGAAGCCGTACAGCAGGTTATTGCACCTGGTACTATGGCGATGGCGACCTCTGGTGACTATCGTAATTATTATGAAGAAGATGGCCAACGTTTTACGCATATAATCGATCCGCGTACTGGTTTGCCGATAAATCATAAGTTAGCATCCGTGACTGTATTGCATCAAAATTGTATGACGGCCGACGGTTTTGCGACGGCCATGATGGTTTTGGGCACAGAAGCATCATTGGAGCTTGCCAAGAAGGAACACTTGGCGATAATGCTAATCGAAAAGCAAGGCGACGGATTTAAGGTCTATTACAGCGACGCCTTCAAGCCTTTCCTTATTTAGTTTTTGGAGTAAACCATGACCTCTTTTATCGCGGCATTTGTGATCTTGTTAGTCTTCTTTTTACTCATGTCGATTGGTTATCTCATCAAGCGCAAAGCCGTTGAAGGAAGTTGTGGCGGTTTAGGTGTTCTAGGGATTGAAAAAGCGTGTGATTGTGATGACCCTTGTGACAAACGTAAACGTCGTATGGCCGCTGAAGAAGCGCGTCGTGAGAAGTTAACGAAAGACCGCATTATCTAAATAGTCTTGATTCGATCATAGCCCCCCATTTAGGGGGCTATTTTTTGCCTCGTATTTTCTTACACGGGTTAATCATTTGAGATTTATCCTTGGGATTAGAGTGGGATAGCAAGTTAATCTAAGCAGGAATGAGAATGCTTTTCATCATTAAGTGAGTGAAATATAAAGATAATTTGAGTTGGTCGATAAATTGTACTAGGCTAGAAGCTTGATTTAGATCAATCTTTTCACGCTTACCAAGGATAGTAACTTATGAAAGGTCATCCTAAAGTGGTTGGGCAACTGAATCGGGTGCTTACCTGTGAGTTGACCGCCATCAATCAATATTTCCTCCATGCCCGCATGTTTAAACATTGGGGCTTAGAGAAGTTAAACCACGTCGAATACAAAAAATCCATCCAAGATATGAAGCACGCCGATAAGCTCATCGAGCGAGTGCTGTTTTTGGAAGGTCTGCCTAATCTGCAACAACTCGAAAAACTTCGCATTGGTGAACATAGCCAAGAGATGCTCGACTGCGATCTGGCCATGGTGCAAGAGCAGCTTACATTGTTGCGTGATGCGATCAGCTTGTGTGAAGCCGAACAGGACTATGTGAGCCGCGATCTGCTGGAAGATATTCTCGAAGACGAAGAAGAGCACTTAGATTGGCTCGAGTCGCAGCAAGAGCTCATTACGCTAACCGGTATTCAAAATTATCTACAATCGCAAATTAGCGACCAATAGGAGCAAGATATGAAAGGCGATAAAGACGTTATTGATGCGTTAAATCGACTCCTAACGGGAGAACTCTCGGCAATGGATCAGTATTTTGTCCATGCCCATATGTACGAAGATTGGGGCCTGAATGAACTCTATGAGCGTATCGCCCATGAGTCAGATGATGAGAAAGCCCATGCAGCCAAATTAGTGCAGCGCATTTTATTCCTCGAAGGTACACCCAATGTTGCCGCCCGTGAGGCATTGAACATAGGTAAAGATGTAGAAGAGATGCTACGTAATGATCTTGCCTATGAATACAAGGTCGCGGACGATTTGCGCAAAGTGATTGCACTGTGTGAGCAGAAGCAAGATTACCAGACACGTGAAATCCTCGAAGTATTACTCGACGATACAGAGTCTGACCATATGTATTGGCTCGAAAAACAACTTGGGCTTATTGACCGTGTTGGATTGCAAAACTACCTGCAAACTAAGATGTGAGCCTTAGATTGTTAGGTTGAGTAAATACCTAGGCCACTGAGTGTAATGGCCTAGGAAACTCAGTTATTAAGCATGTCTGTTGTTCCTCACACTTGTCTTGTTCTCTTTTCTAGCGCTAGGCCACATCTTATTGGCCCAAATCTATCAGGAATACTTGATTACTGTTTTTATATACAGTATTTTGGCGTTGGAGGAATTCAACGTGCGAAAAATTATTCATATCGATATGGACTGCTATTTTGCTGCAGTGGAAATGCGCGACTTTCCTGAGTACCGTGGCAAACCTTTAGCTGTGGGGGGCAGTAGCGACCGTCGCGGTGTTATCAGTACTTGCAGTTACGAGGCACGTAAATTCGGTGTACGTTCAGCAATGGCAACGGCTTATGCCTTTAAGTTGTGCCCTGAGCTGATTTTAGTTCCGGGTCGGATGCAGGTTTACAAAGAAGTGTCGCTACAAATTCGTGAAATATTTTCTCGCTATACCCAATTAATTGAGCCGCTTTCCTTAGATGAAGCTTATTTGGATGTGAGTGAGTGCCAACAACATAAGGGCTCTGCGACCTTGATTGCCCAAGCGATTCGTCGCGATATCTTAGCCGAAACGGGTTTAACCGCATCGGCGGGTATCGCGCCAGTAAAATTTTTAGCTAAGATCGCCTCGGATCTGAACAAGCCAAACGGCCAATATATCATTACGCCAGAGACGCTTTCTGAGTTTGTTAAGACCTTATCGCTGCGTAAAATTCCCGGTGTTGGTAAAGTCACCGCAGAAAAGCTCTCTTCGCTCGGGCTCAATACCTGTGGTGATGTGCAAGCTTATTCTAAACCTGAGCTCTTAGCGCGATTCGGTAAGTTTGGTGGCGTGTTGATTGAGCGTTCCCAAGGCATAGATGAACGGGGTATTTCTGCCGACAGAGAGCGCAAATCAGTGGGTGTTGAAACCACGTTAGCAAAGGATATTTATAGCTTAGAGCAGTGCCAGCAGGTGATGCCGAGTTTGATCCAAGAACTGTCGTTGCGTTTAAGTCGCAGTGCTAAGGAACGCAAAATACATAAACAGGTGGTCAAACTTAAGTTTAACGATTTCAAGCAGACTACAATTGAGCACCGCAGCGATGAAGTCTCGATTGTAATGTTCTATGAGCTACTCGCACAGGCTATGGAAAGGCAAGAAGGCCGTGGCATTCGTCTATTGGGTATTTCGGTCGGCCTCGCCGATTCTACTCTTGTCGTCGCCACAAGCTTAAACGGCCAGACTCAGCTGGATTTAGCTCTCTAGTGGGTGGAGCACAATAGCCTATATTGGCTCAATAAGCCTCGGGTGGATTTGCCAGCATAAAATCAATTAACAGTCTGACCCGTAAGGGCAGGTTGTCCCGATCGCGATACATCAAGTAGGCGGTGCGCGGAATACCTTGCCACTCGGGCAGTATTTGAATGAGTTTGCCACTTCGTATCTGTTCACTCGCCATGCTGATGGGTATGAGTCCAATCCCAAGCCCCGCCACCACGGCCTGACAGGCAATCGCCATATCATCGACGGCTAGTTTGATATTCCCCCTTGGTTCAAACTCGACATTTTGCCCTGTGCTATTGTGCTGTAAACGCCACGTTTTTGTGGGCTTGGCGATGATAACCGGATGCTGATCCAGCGCTTCAATGGATTGCAGCGCATGCCACTGCGTTGCCGATGTGCTGGCGCAAAGTACAAAGCTAATTGTGGTAAGTGGCCTTGCAATCCAATCGGGATCTTTAGGTTCGCCCACTCGAAAGGCGATATCGATGGCGTTTTCACTGACATCGATATTCATGTTCGACAGACTTAAATCGATATCAATATTGGGATAATGCCGTTGGAAGGCGTTGAGTGATTCACCCAGCCAGCGATAGGTTGTATTGATGGGCGCCGAGATCCGCAATTTGCCAACCGCTTGATGTTTATCCGCATGCAACTCACCAGATACCTGGTTTAACTCGATAAATAGCGGGCCGCAGCGTTCGAGATACCGCTGACCTGTGGCGGTAAGGTTGACTCTATGGGCGTCTCTGTGCAGTAAACGCAGACCTAAGGATTGTTCTAACAGATTGATTCGACGGCTTAAGGTTGAAGGTGGAATGCCTAAGTGCTGCGCCGCGAGCTTAAAACTCCCTTGCTGTGCCACCACCCAAAATAAGCGCATATCGTCTAAGGAATAATTAAGTTTCATATTTGGAATTTAAGCTCTCAATTTTGTTGGTTTTAATAATATATGAAACTTATAAACTAAGCTCAATCCCAATTACCTCCCTAGAGGCCGATATGAAATCCCATACACCTTACATGACATTCGTTTGTCTACTGATTTGCGTTTTTAGCTGGGGCAGTGTGTTTCCGATTGCTAAGCGAGTGCTGGAGGAGATGTCAGGAGAGTCCCTCGTCTTCTGGCGTTTTACCATTGCGGCTGTGACTCTAGCGTTATATATCGTTTTTACTCGTCAGGCTTGGCCCAAATTGAGTTTGGTGCAATATATTGTCATAGCGTTAGTGGGTGTGATTGGTGTAGGCGGCTTAAATCTGGCGTTATTTAATGGCCTGCAGCATACCTCTGCTGCCAATGGTGCCTTGATTATGGCGCTCAGCCCGCTGGTGACTTCAATCGTCAATGCGCTATTACAGCGTGAATGGCTCAGCAGACAACAAGTGTTTAGCTTAGTGGGGGGATTGGCGGGCGTACTGCTAGTGATCACCAACGGTAGTGTGCAGCAGTTGCTCAACTTTAGTTTTAACCAAGGTGATGTGATGATTGCCGCCGGCATGTTGGCGTGGAGTGGTTATACCATTTGTTCGCAACGGGTCGGCCATTGGTTGCCTGTGTTGCCCTTTACCTTGCTGAGTATGATAGCTGCCAGTGTGTCTATGTCCGTGGTTGGGCTTGGCCGAGGTGAATTTCACCCTTGGCTGGAGTTGATGGAACTGTCGGCAACGGCTTTTTCTAGCGTGCTCTACATAGGTTTGTTCGCCACTGTGCTCGGTTATCTGTTTTGGATTAACGGTGTTAAGGCGCTTGGCCCCGCTAAGGCATCGATTTTTTTTAATCTCGTGCCCGTTTTTGCAGCATTAACGGCGTTAGCCATGGGGCAGGCGGTGACGGAAATTCAGTTGGTAGGGATGCTGATAGTGATCCTTGCGTTGATGTTACCTATGTTAGTCAACCTACGCGCGGCAAGAGGCTTAGTGGTTAAGCGCTGCTAATCGGTGCTAGCTTTGCTGTTTAAATATAAGGGAGCACCTGAATTCAGATAATCACTGCGACAGGTTTATGCTCCCTTATTCGTTTGAGGGGACCTTTCAAACATCACTGATTTACAAAAGGTAACTTATATAAAAGCTTTCACTCTCAACAAATTACAGTTTAAAGCGGCTGACCAGCGCAGTGAGATTACTCGCCATTGACGAGAGTTGTACGCTTGCTGCGTAGATTTCATCAGTGGTTCGTAGACTCTCCTCCGACTGTTCGGCAATGTGTTGAATATTTTGATGGCTCTCATTGGCCATAGTGGTTTGCGCTTTGGCTGCGAGGGCGATTTGATTGTTCATCTCACTAATTTGGCTCACCATTTCTGCAATATGCGCTAAGGCTTCACCGGCATTACTGGCGGCTTCTACGCTTGAGATAGCCTTTTCATTACCGATATTAATCGCTGCCACAGCGCTTTGAGTGCCATTTTGCACATTGGCGATCATCAATTTAATTTCTTCGGTTGATTGGTGAGTCTTAGAGGCAAGGGAGCGCACTTCATCGGCAACCACTGCAAAGCCGCGTCCTTGTTCGCCCGCGCGCGCCGCTTCAATTGCAGCATTAAGGGCTAATAGATTCGTCTGTTCGGCAATGGCTTGAATCACCTCAAGCACGCGGCCAATATGTTGGCCTTCCTGTTCGAGTTTATTGATCTGCATTTCTGCCGTGCCTACATCTCCCGCAAGTTCACGAATCACATTGATGGTTTTTTTCACTCTTGCCTGACCGTCGGCGGTAAATACGTCGGCTTGTTTAGCGGCATCGGCGGCATGACTGGCACTGACTGATACTTCTTGCACGGATGCGGCAATATGATCGCTGGCATCGGCGATTCTGTGGGTGGCAGCTTGTTGATCCATCAAGTTATGTTTTGCTGATGCGCTGGTTTTGGCTAGACCTTCGGCAGCGGTGTTGAGCTCTGATGTAGACTGTTTAAATTGCGAGATAATACCGTGTAAGTTATCGAGAAAATGATTGAATGCCTTGGCGAGATCACCAAGCTCGTCTTTAGAGGTTAAGTGGACTCGTTCGGTCAAATCGCCATCACCATCGGTAATGTCGTGGATTTTTGCGAGTAAAACCGCCAGCGGTTTGCTGATGAGTTTAGGCAGTGCAACGATAAAGAGTATGCAGATCAAGAGACTGATGGCTAAGGCAATTAACTGCATCTGTTGTCCATGATTGGCATCATCATCTACTTGGGCTATCGCTGCGGTAGTATTACTATTTAAATCATTGATTAAATGATTAATGTTCTGGTGTAGTTGCTCGAATTGCGTTGCTGCTTGACCGAAACTAAGATCAATCGCCGTCGTTCTACCGTTACGGCCATTTTGGGTGCGTTGATTACTGATTTCTGTGGTTGTCGCTCGCCAATTATCGAAACTGTGATTTAATTCATTGAGCTTATCTTTAGCGAGGGGACTTGTGGTCACATCGGCAAACTTATCAATATGTTCTTTAACCAGAGAGATACTATTAGTGTGCTGCTTTAAAAGGTCGTTGTAAGAGTCTGTGCCCACGTTAACAAACATCAGGCTGCGCTCGGCCACTTGAGCTTGATAAAGCTCTTTATCGGCCTGTAGGAGTTCAGATTGGCTAGGTAAGTATTCAAGCGCGAGTGTATTCGCGCTGTGATTTAAGGCTTTGAGTCCTAAAATACCAGTTGAAGAGGCGAAGATGACTACGCCAGCGAGTAGCAGACTCGGATAAGTCAGTTTCTGATTAACGGATAGATCTTTATACCATTCCATAGTCACGCCCTCCTTGATTGATGCACTGAAAAGGTGAGAGCCGCAATAACCTCTGTGGTAAGAGGATGCAGCCCATCACTGGCGTTCTCTGGTAATTAGAGTCCAAATTGATCTAGGTTGATCCCAATCGTGATAGCACCAATTGCAGCATCGCCATCCATCACTGGAATAGAAATTTGTACTAGATAGGCTTGGGAGCTCTCGTCAAATTTGACCGGACCTATGTGTTTATCGCCTTTGCCATTGGCGAATGATTTTTGCCATTTATCCTCATCACCCTGCCAATAATCTGAAGTTTTACTGATCATGGCGACGTTCGCGCCTTGATTGTCCATGAGGAAAATTTCTTGGTAGTAAGGTTTGCTGGCTTCGAAGGTCGTGAGAAACTTGGCCGCTTCGTTGTTCATCAGGGATGACATAAAGTCATCAATACCTGCGGTGGCAATCCATTTTTCATCTAATGTTTTGATTGAATCTAAGCTTTTGCCTTGGGCATTTTGCGCTTTAACAGCATTCACCAGTACCACTTCTCTGCCTAATGGCATCAGTGAATCGGCTAGGTCTATAACGGCTTTGGGGACTTCTTCGGCGAAACTGAGGTTACTGCTGAGCAGTAGTGCAGCGGCTGACAAGATTTTACCAAATTTCATGATCTCTATTCCTTAAGGTCACAGTATTGAAGGGGAAAGCGGTTATCTCTAAAAGCGCGATAAGCAAAAATACGTTAGGGTCAGACAGAACAACTATAGTAGAAAATTCAAGTTATTCAGTTCTTTCATAAAAATTTTATCGATGGCATTTCTACACAAATAGAATCCGCGGTAAAAAATAAGGCCACATCTGACTTGAGCAGATATGGCCTTGAATTGAGTGAGCTAGGGTAAGGTTAGAATATTAAGCCTTGACTGGAATACGCTCGAGTACGGCTAATAATAAGGTCCAATATTGGCCGACTGTGGTGATGTTTACCATTTCGTCTGGACCGTGTGGATATCGAATGGTGGGACCAATCGAGACCATGTCCATGTCTGGATAGGGTTTCTTGAATAGGCCACACTCGAGACCTGCATGGATCACCATGATCACTGGCTCTTTGTGGTAAATGTCTTGATAGGTTTCGCGCACTATTGCCATTACAGGTGAGTTGTTATCTGGCTTCCAGCCTGGGTAAGCACCGCTTAAATCGATATCGGCTCCGGCTAAGTTGGTCAGCGCAGTTAACATGCCTTCGACTTGAGTACGGCCAGAATCGATCAGCGAGCGGATAAGGCACAGGATAGTGACTTCTTCATCGTTAGTGCTGATAACGCCAACGTTGAGCGAGGTTTCAGTCACACCTTCGACTTCATCACTCATGCGGATCACGCCGTTCGGGCACACATGCAGCAAATCGATCAGGGTATTTTGGCTGTTTTCGCTCATCACACGTTTTGGCGTGGGGATAGTGTTTAACACTAAACGCATATCGGGATCGGCAATGGCGAGTTCGGTGCGGATAAGCGCTTCAAACTCAGCGACTTTTTCGTTTAAGGCGCTGACGTTTTCTTCTGGCAACATAAAGCTGATGTTGGCTTCACGTGGGATCGCATTACGCAGTGAACCGCCGCTAAATTGGGTCAACTCCAACGCTAAATCATCTGCGTTTTCAAAGAGGAAACGCGCCAATAGCTTGTTGGCATTACCACGACCTAAGTGAATGTTCACACCAGAGTGACCCCCTTTTAAGCCAGATAAGTGCAGGCTAAAGGCTGAGTAACTTTGCTCAGAGGCTTGCCACACCATAGGCAGGGTGATTTGAGCATCAACGCCACCGGCGCAGCCCATGTAGATTTCACCTTCTTGCTCTGAGTCGGTATTGATCAGAATATCAGCGTCTAACATGCCAGCCTGTAAACCGAAGGCGCCTGTCATGCCCGCTTCTTCATCTATCGTCAGCAGCACTTCTAATGGACCGTGCTTGATATCATCAGAGCCTAAAATGGCTAAAGCCGATGCCATGCCAATACCGTTATCTGAACCTAAGGTTGTACCCTTGGCTTTAACCCAATCGCCATCGACATAAGCTTCGATAGGATCTTTAGTAAAATCATGCACTTTATCGGCATTTTTTTGTGGCACCATATCGATATGAGCTTGAATAACCACTATTTTACGATCTTCCATACCCGGCGTCGCAGGTTTACGGATGATCAAGTTGCCAACGGCATCCTCAACGACGGCAAGTTGTTTGCTTTTAGCCCACGCTTGAATGTGCTGGCTTAAGGCTTGCTCATGCTTAGATGGATGGGGAATCGCGCAAATTTGTTCGAACCATTGCCATAATGGCTGCGGGTATAACTGACTTAAGGCTGTCACTTGAGTGTCCCTCATAAGGTCTTGTGGGTATAGGGCAAATTTGCGGCCATTCTACCACATTCTGTGCAGCCAAATAATCTCAGCGTCACAGGCTTTTGGTGAGCTGGCAGCCAAAGTTTCCAGTTCGATTTTTTCTGGGAGTGTCGGTACCACTTTTAGATTGGTAATTAAGCGATAGAGCGGGAATAATGCAGGCACAATAATGAAAAAGGATGGGTCATGTTTCAAGTTAACTTCGTTGATGTAAAAGCAGAAAATGCCATTTTTGATGGTGAAGGCTGGGATGCGGTTGTGGTGGTGACGCCCGATCTGGATTCTATCGGTTTTGATGAGATAGGTTTATTGGCTCAGCACTGTGCCCACGTGGATAAGCGCGTGGGTAAGAGCCCGACATTACTGTTTGCCCCAGGGCTTGCGGGAGGGCGTTTGATCATTGCCCCTGTCACCCAAGTGAATGACGAGTATGTGGACGTGCGAGTCTATGCCAATGCTGCAAGGGCGGCGATTGCCATTGCAAAAGACGCAGGTGCAAAACGTCCATTGTTATATGTAGTGCCATCGAAGGACTCACGTTTTAGTTTTGCCTCTGAAGTCGCAGCATTAGCCTGCGGTCAAGAACTGTGGCAAACCTTAGAGCTGCGTGAAGCGACTGGCTTAACGCCTGCATTTGAGGCCATAGGGTTATTATCTTCATCAACCCATAACAGCAATTTGCTCAATGCCTTAGAAGCGGGCCGCGTATTAGCGCGGGATTTGTGTGGTACTGAACCTGAGCGCATGTCGGCTAAAGCCTTTGCCGATTATTGTCTGCAATCCTTAGCGGGCAGCGTGATCAAAACCGCAGTGGTAGAAGACAGAGATATTTTAGAGCGTGATTATCCGCTACTCAGCGCCGTGGCGCGTTCTTCTTTTGCCGTCGGTCGTCATCAGCCTCGCGTGGTGAAACTAGAGTATCTGCCAGAGGGTCAAGTGACTCGCACTTTCCTGTTTGCGGGTAAGGGCGTGATTTACGATACCGGCGGCGCCGATCTGAAAGTCGGCGGCGCTATGGCGGGTATGAGTCGTGATAAAGGTGGCGCTTCTGCCGTGGCGGGTTTATTTAAAACTCTGTCAATGCTCAAGCCTAAAGGTATTCGAGTGATTGCCGAGTTAGGTTTAGTGCGTAACAGCATAGGCAGCGAAGCCTTCGTGACCGATGAAATTATTACGAGCCATGCGGGTGTGAGGGTACGAATTGGTAATACGGATGCCGAAGGGCGCTTAGTGCTGGCGGATTTACTGAGCCATTTACGTATCAAAGCCGTGTCAGCGGTGAAGCCTGAGATGTTTTCGGTAGCAACACTCACAGGTCATGTCGTACGTTGTTATGGCAGTTATCCTGCGGCGGTGGAAAACTCAGTAGCGAGTTCACAGCAATGCGCTGTCACTTTACAGCAGCAGGCGACTCAATGGGGTGAGCCCTTTGAAGTGTCTACATTACGCCCTGAAGACTTCGCTAAGATCCGCGATGTGTCAGGCGCTGCTGAAATATTATCTTCCAATAATGCGCCATCATCGATTACCGCCCGTGGACATCAATATCCCGCGGCATTTTTACTGAAAGCATCGGGGCTATTTGACCATGGTGTAACAGCCCCTATTCCCTTGGCTTACACACACTTAGATATTGCAGGCAGTGCAACAGAAGGTGATCCGCTCTACGGCAAACCTACAGCGAGTCCGCTGGTGGGCTTGTATCAATATCTGATCAATCGCTAACGATTTGTGGTAACAAATAGAAATAATTCTGTAATATCTTATTTATTAGATATTTACAGGGTTATTTCTGTTTTTCTGTGAAGCAGGTCGCCATTAACCTCACTATAATTGTGTAATTTAATTACATTAAAAAGCCTTAATCAAAAAAAATACAAATAAAGGTTGTAATAAAACTACAAATCCATATAATTACTTTCGTGGATTAGGCACTACGCCTTTCCTCTCTAGTCTATCCAGGATGGATATTTTTCTCCAAGGACCTGAGTGACAAGTCGTCTCAACGGATATGAGAATCTCTAGTTCCAAGGAACCGAGCCAAGCTTCACTAGAGTACTTAATCACAACTAATTTAGGAGTATTGACTATGTCTTATACAGGCAACAACCATATTTATTGGCAAAACACTTGGTTTAACACTGATGTTTTGCGTGGCGGTTTATTCGCCATGAGCTTTAAGGCCTAACCCTCCTTAAAGTTTGAGTTTCCATCATCCATCAACCTTTGTATCGCCTTTTTTGGCGTGTTTAGACTCAAGTAGCATATTGATGTTTTTGCATGAATATGCCAGGTTTTTCCCGCTAGCGCGGTAATGTACTTCCCCGAAAGGGACGCTTGAAATATGTCTTTGCCTGCTCATTGAGCAGGCTTTTTTTTGTCTTTTTTTCGCTTAAGCATTTAACGGTTTTGCCTGATGGCAATGAGCGTAAACGGTTCGTTTTAGAAGTGATGCGGTATGGACAACAAATGGATAAGGGGTTCAATATACAAGCTATCGGCCTATCGCTTGTGCACTTGTTACTCAGGGACTGTTTATGGACACTAAGCTGTTTTTTCAAAATGGTAAGTTAACACTGGATATCAACCCCAGTGAGATGCGAATGTCGCATTGGGTTTATGCGCCAGTGTTAATCAATACTGAAACGGCGGAAGTGCTTTTTGATTTATCAGGGAAGGGCTGGGATTTTCGGTCTGCAGAAGAAAATGGTGATGACATCATTTTAAAACTTGCCCGTTATCCTGATGCGAACAACGTATTTAGGCTCGTTCTGAATATATCAAAAGACCGAGCAAGCCTTAACGGTAATATTTTTTCAATTAATGATGTGTGTAAGGTATTAGAGGATATTGCCTAACAAGTGATATATGGATGTCTTAATTTTTATATATAAATCATAGCTTTTAATCTGCAAAGATATATGTGGCAAACCCTACCCAACTTAATAGTAAAAGCGTTATGGCAATCCAAGTCGCGGTGGTGAACTGACGTTGAGATTCGAATAACTCGTCTGAATCCTCTAGTTCATCAGTGTCATTAACTGTGCGAGATTTTGCTCTCAACTGTTGTTTACGTGCTTTATCCCGTTCGCGAGCTTTGGCTTTTTGCAGCTTTTTATATTCAGCTATGCCTTTTTCAATCCCTTGGGCAATGAGTTTAGTTTGCTCTTTGGTTTGGCCCGGCTTTTGGGTGGCTTTGGCTGCGACTAGTGCTTCTTGTTGAGTTTCTGTCGAGATAGTGGGTTTCATCTGGGCTCTGCCTAAATTAATGCGGCTGTGGCTAAAAGGTGATAGCTAAAAGGTGATAGCTAAAGTGTAAACGCAGCGATTATACCCACATTAGACCTCAAAAACGTAAGATGAATATCTTCTTTCCATTAAAAAATCAGTGGGTGTCCACCCTCTGGGGCGGGGATATATACGGGCTCGTAGTCCCATACTTCCCTAATGGTATCAACCGACAAAGCATCGGATGGCTTGCCTTCACTGACGATTCGCCCTTGTTTTAACACAATTAATTGATCGCTATAGCGCGCGGCTTGGTTCAAGTCATGCAGTACCACTATTACAGTGTAGCCTTGTTGGTGAGCTAAGTTTTGGGCTAACTCAAGTACTCTGTGCTGCTGGGCAAGATCCAACGCTGATGTTGGTTCATCCAGTAATAGTACGGGCGGAAACGTCGATTGCCTGAGTTGAGTTAAGACTCTGGCGAGTTGGACTCGCTGTTTCTCGCCGCCAGAGAGGGTTGGATAGCTGCGCTTAGCCAGATGGGTTAAGCCCACTTGCGCCAGTTGCTCGGCAACTAACGCATCACCATCTATATTACTGATAGTTAAGGGATATAAACCCATTGCTACGACTTCCGACACAGTGAAAGGAAAGGTGAGGCTGGCATGTTGCGGCAGTACAGCTAAGGATTTTGCCAGCTCGCTCCTAGGCCAATCCGCCAGCTGGCTATGGCCTAGTCGTATACTTTGCCTTGGTGTGCTGATTTCTTGGCAAAGGGCTTTAAGTAGGGTGGATTTACCCGCACCATTTGGTCCGAGTAGGGCGGTTACCGCACCCGATTGAAACTGTACATTAATATCACTGAGCACGGTTTTTGGGCCGATGTTGACATCGAGCTGACAAATGCTGAGCTCGGTGCGATCAAATTGCGCCTTAGCTGAATAAGTTGTCGATTGTGATGGTTGATTTGCAAAGGATGTTGCAGCCATGAAAACTCGCTTAGATTAGCTTACTGCGTTGTTGCAGTAGTAAAAAAATGAAGAAAGGCGCACCGATGAGCGCGGTGACGAGTCCAACGGGTAACTCGGCAGGCGGTAAAAAAGCGCGAGCACCGATATCGGCCAATGCCAATAGGGCTGCACCTAAAAGTGCGCTGATGGGCAGCAGTTGGCGATGATCTGGCCCTAACATCATGCGCACTAAATGCGGCACGACGAGGCCGATAAAGCCGATAATTCCTGTTGCAGCTACACTTACGCCAACCCCTAAGGCGCAAAGCAAAATAAGCCTAAGTTTGAGCCTATCGACATCTATCCCTAAGTGGCGTGCTTCGGATTCGCCAAGCAGCAAGGCATTGAGTGCCGCCGCATCTTGGTGAAATCGCCAACTCAGTAGCGCTAAGGTCACAAGACACAGACTGACATATAGCCACTGCGCACCAGCAATCGATCCCATTTGCCATAGGGTTAAGTCACGTAGCGCCATGTCGTTGGCAAGATATGTGAGAACACCTATTCCTGCGCCTGCCAGCGCAGCTATGGCAACACCCGACAAAAGTAATAATACGACCGATGTACCTGTTGGGCTGCTGGCGAGTCGGTAGACGATAAGGGTGGTCACTAATCCCGATGCAAACGCACTGATGGGGATCATCAACGGATTCGCGTTGGGTAGCAGCACGATACAGATGGCTGCGCCAAGTGCAGCGCCGGATGACACTCCGATAATACCGGGATCCGCTAAGGGATTGCGAAAAAGCCCCTGCATTACCGCGCCGCACTGTGCGAGCGTAGCGCCTACTGCTAACGCCAGTAATGTCCGTGGTAAGCGCACATTGTTGATTACCAGTTGCTCGTGGGGCGCAATATTGCCGATATTTTGCTGGGTAGCCCAATTGAACACTGCATTTAGGGCGTCGACAAAGCTGATGCTAACAGGGCCAGTGCTGACCGAGAGTAAGCCGCTTAGGGCTAACAGTGTGACTAGACTCGGCCAGAGCCAGCGGTTGAGGAACATCTCAAATATCCTTTCTATTTTTATCTGGGGTTAATTAGTGCTAACTGTACTCATCGCTGCGTTTGTTAATGGTTTTGCTTGAGCAATGTGCTGGCGAGCGTATCCGCGGCGCTTATGGCACTGATGCCTAAACCACCGAGAAGGGCTTGCGGTGCCAGTGTTTGAATATGGCCGTTTTCACCTGCTGGGGTATGGGCGAGTAGTGGCATCTCTTTCAACAGTTCTTGAGCAATTTGTGCATTAGTTTGATCTGTGGGTTTATCGCTACGCTTTGACAGCAAAATAATGTCGGGCTGCAAGGACAGAATCCCTTCTTGAGACATGCTTTTGTAGCCATCAAACTCGGCGATATTTTGTGCTCCAGACAGCTCGATAATAGTATCTGCGGCTGTGCCTTTACCGCCAACCCGTGCACCGCGGCCTTCTTGTAACAGCATGAAGAGAATTTTTGGCTGAGAGCCCGCATCGCGCACTTGTTGTTTTTTACCCGCTAAGCTTTGCAGTTGTTGATGTAAATCTTGTTTTAATTTAACCGCATGTTCTTGGCGATTGAGTAAGTGACCTAAGGTATCCACATTGTTCATCAGTTGTGGTTCATCATTTGTTGCGGGTAATTGCACGACTTGGATATTCGCCTGTTTTAATACCTTAAGTGTGGTTTCTGGTCCCATCACATCTGAACCGACAACCAGCGTTGGGGAGAGGGCAATAATGCCTTCGGCGGAGAGCATTCTGTGATAACCAAGCTTAGCCACATGGCTCAAACTTTCAGGCACATAGCTGGTGGAGTCGATGGCGACTAGCTCATTGCCTGCGTCGAGGGCGAGCACGAGCTCTGTGACTCCTGTACCTGCACTCACGAGTCTTATCTCTGGCTCGGCACTCAGTTCAGCGCTAAAAACGCTTGAGGATAGTAAGGTCGTAAGTGCTGACGTGAAAAAAATAATTTTTTTCAATGCTTTATATGTGCGTCTATGTTGATAACGTTGAGCAATGGAACCTTTGTTTACTGGTATTTTAGTTGCTTGAAACAACATGGTTAAACTCCTAATACAACTTGTTCGCGACAGGCTTAGATGCCGTTTTTTGATGTCAGACTTTTGCTTTCTCGTTTAAATGGCTGGTTCGGATACGCTAATGCTCCATCAAAATTTGTGTCTGACTGATGGACTGCGTCTGCAACAGTGCAAGCAGTTGCATCAAAGGTTCCACTGGCGCGGCTTTGTCGGCGGCAATGACAACCGTCGCCTTCGGCATAGTCTGAAAATGTGCAGTAAATTCAGTGGTAAAAGTGGCTAAGTCATCAAACTCTTTGCCATCAATAGCCCAATAAGGCGCTGTTGCCATGATATTGATGGCAATTGTTTGTTTGTTGTCGATTGCCGTGATAGCTGAGCTTGGGCTTTGTGGCACATCTACCGGCAAACTCAATAATTGGCTATTTGCCGTCAGTAGTAAAAACACCAGCACGATAAAAATAATGTCGATTAACGCGGTTAAATCTAGGCTCGGAAGTTGCTCAGGCGAAGCAATGCCAGCCTGCGATAAGAATGATTTATCTGCACTTATCATGTCTGTGGCTCAATTTGAGAATGGGGCTTGGATGCCAATTTTTGCTCGACGCTGGTTTTACTGACTCGGGTGAATGCATGGTAATGATTGGCATCAATTGAAATATCTTCGATACCCGCTAACCAGAGATTGAGTTGATTGAGCACATGCCCAGCCCGCAGGCATTGGCCTTGAGCCCAGATCCCAAAAAGATGGGCGGCGGTAATGGCGGGCACGGCGATCATGAGTCCGGCAGCTGTGGTGTTCATCGCAAGGCCTAGTCCAGCACTGAGTTGTGCTGGAGTGACGGGGCCTTGTGATTGCCCGAGTTGGGCAAACATTTCGATGAGTCCTAATACTGTGCCGAGCAAACCGAGTAGTGGACTAATGATGCCAATCACTTGTAAAACCTTGAGTCCGGCTTGCAAGTCGCGTTGTTGCTTAGTGAGCCACAGACTGAGTAATTCTTCCCTTAGCACTTTTGGCTGGTGGACTTGTTTGAGTAACAAGGTCGCGCCACGGGCGAGTAAATCTTGCTGTGCGCTGGTTTGCGCTAGCAGCGCGCTGACGTTTTCAGTGGTCGCCGCTGAGCTTGATTGACGCAATGCTTTTACCCATGCCTGTTTTTTGGGCCAGATTGACAGCAAAGTTTGATGCAAAAACAAGGCGCTACGTTCAAGGCAGATCATCAAAGCTAAAAAAGCACATAACAACAAGGGCCAAGTCAGCACGCCAAGCTGAGTCTGTAGGGTTGAAAAATCAGTTACGGGCATTAATCCTCTCCAATCTATTGAAAAAGTAGTTTTATATGTAAGTTAGTAAAACAAAAATCAGGCTAGTTGTGCGGTGGCTAATTCCCTACGAGCTAACTCTCCACTGGCTAACTTTTCAGTGGCAACATTGGGCCTGTTAGTTGAGCGCGAAGCGAATAGGCACTCTGACCTTATAATGACTCGCTAGCCTTTGCGCTGGCGCCGCAAATTGCCAGTTTTCAACTGCATCTAACGCGGCTTGATCTAACAGACTGAACCCTGAGCTTTTTACTAACGTCAGTGCAAGTTGCTCACCAAGTTCGTTAAACATCACTTCTATGGTTGCAGTTCCTTCTAGCCCTTTTTTACGCGCTATCTTTGGATAAGTCGGTTGCGGTGGCGCTGCAGCGAACAGCGGTTTGGCTAATTCCACTATGTTAGTTTGGGCACTGTCAGCTGTTGCACTGGCCACATTTGGGGTCGTTTTTGCATCAACTTCGGCTGCGTTAGCGATTAAATCCATTTGTGCAGTTTGGGGTTCTGTTTGTTGTTCAACGTGTTCGAGTCGCTTATGTGCTAAAACGCTTGGATTTAAAGCACTTGAATTTAAAGCACTTGGTTCTAAAGCGTTCGTCGCTAAAGGGTCCGTATTCGGATGATTGTTAGCCGTGGGTTTTGTTGCTGAAGATTTTTTGGCGAGTTGGCTGTCAATTCGTTGATCAGCTTTAGTTTTCGGGATAACCGCCTTATTGACAGATTCTGCTGTTGATACTTTTTGCGCTGTACTGTTTTTTTGCACTGTACTGTTCACAGTGGCTACTTTGGCGTCTGTTTGCTTGATGGGCTCTGCACTCGTGTTGCTTGCAGCGCTAGTCGCGGTAGAAAAATTAAGGGTGACAGTATTCGCGCTGGGAGTGAGCGATGCTTGGTTTACGCTCGATGATTGGGCGCTTGGCTGCATAGTCATAGCGGGTTGGGAGGCGATAACACCCGTCTGGATGGCAACCGTTAACGCGCCAAAGGCAAGATATCGTTTTGGTGTCACAGCAACCTCTTTTTCCAATGAAAGCCATTTTCCTAATTAAGATATCTCAATATAAACAAGATCGCAAATGATAATGATTTGCATTTGATCTATTTTGTTGTCTCAGGTAGAGTGCCTGCAATAGCTCGAATGAGCGCTTTAAAAAGCAGCTAAACCGACGATTTATCCTACTTTATGGGTACTGATTGCCTTGGGCTCGATCTGGAAGAGGCTCAATCTCGAAAGAGCCAAATCTGGAACAGACTTAATCTCGAAAGGATTGGCGTCTGGAAAGAGAGTCTAGGCTCAGTAATAAATTGTACGGAAACAGCTGAATATCACTTGAGGATGAAGAGATGAAAAAAAAGCCGTTAGTGATCGCCATGGCGATAGCACTGAGTGGTACGGCCCTAAGTTTTACGTTAGCGGCAGAGGAAAGTGTTAAGCCTGTTGTTCAACAGGATGCGGATAAAAAACTGGTCACAACAGAGTTTGATGAAGTATTAGTGAGTGCAACACGCATCAGTGAAAAAGCCTCCGAAACCAGCCGTAGCGTGGCAGTGGTGGATGAAGAGCAACTTACGGTCGCCCAAGCATCATCAGTTGCCAATGCCCTTAAAAATGAGGCGAATATTACGTTGACCAATGGCCCAAGAGCTTCATCTCAAGGGGTTGAAATCCGTGGTTTAAGTGGCGATCGTGTGTTGCAAACAATTGACGGCGCAAGACAAAATACCAGCTCTGGTCACAGAGGTACCTACTTTATGGACCCTGAGTTGCTCAAATCCATCGAAGTGCTGCGCGGCCCTGCCAGTAGCTTGTGGGGCAGTGGTGCCCTCGGTGGTGTCGTAGCGCAGAATACTAAGTCGGCACAAGATTTTTTAGCGCCAGATGAGACCTTTGGTGGCTATTTCAAACAAGGTTATGAGACCAATGGCTCCCGCACTAAAACCAGTGGCGCTATCTATGGTCAACAAGACAGCATCGATTGGTTACTCAATGGTTCCTATTACGATTCAAACAATATAAAAACTGGTAATGACGAAACTCTAAACAACAGTGCATCCCAAGGCAGCAGTGGTTTAGCTAAATTCGGTTGGCAAGCCGACGAGGCATCACGGTTAGAGTTATCTGCAAGAGCCAGCAAAAACAATGAATTAGTACCGAGCAATCCTTCTGCTGCTGTGAGTAGTTCAGTGCCTTTGGTGCGCCGCAAGACTGACGATAAAAACCTCACCCTAAACTACAGTCTCAATCCTGCTAATAACCCGTATCTGGATACTAAGATGCAAGTGTATTGGAACAGTACCGACTACGATGAAGACCGTATTACGAAAGGTCAGCAAGACAGTACTGAGTTCCGCACTGTGGGGATTAACCTTAATAACAGTTCGCGTTTAGGCAATACTCTGTTGACCTACGGGGTCGATGGTTTTCGCGATACCATAGAAACGACGCGTGATGATTCGGGCCAAGTGGGCCAGCGTCCAGATAATATCGATGGCGAAACCACAGTATGGGGCGCTTTTACGCGGGCAGATATTGAGTTGACTAAGACGTTAAATCTTGATGCGGGTCTGCGTTATGACAGCTTTAAAAATGACAGCCATAATCTCAACTTATCCTCAGATGACAATGAGTTATCACCATCGCTTGGCTTGGTGTGGCAGACTCAGCCTTGGTTGACCTTAAGCGCACGTTACGATCAAGCCTTCCGCGCACCTACGGTAGAGGAAATGTTCTCCAGCGGCACCCATTATTGTATCCCGCCAATCCCCGGATTTTTACCCCAAGGTTTATGTAACACCTTCGCGGTGAATTCGGATCTAAAAGCAGAGACTGCGCGCAATAAAGAAATCAAAGCGGACTTACGTTTCAGTGAGTTAGCGGGTGATGATGAACTGGCGCTAACGTTTAACGTTTTCCGTAACGATGTGGACGATTTTATCGTGCAGCAAGTGTCTAATCCTTGGCGTGGCATTCCTGGATTCGAGCAAACGACCTCATGGAATAACGTTGAAGATGCACGTTTAACAGGTTTTGAAATTAGCGGTCGTTACCGTATTGGCCAAACTCGTTTAGCGATGAATTACGGCCAAACCCATGGCGAAGATCGTCAAACGGGCGATGATATAGAAAATATACCCGCCAATAAGTTCAATGTCGATTTATCCCAAGGCATTATGGAAGGCGACATGAAACTCGGTACTCGCGTCACTTATGTGGCGACTCAGTCGAATACGCCTGACGGCTTTAAAGTGGCGAAATACGACGATTACACCCTATGGGATGTGTATGTAGCGTGGGAGCCGACTATGGGCGCGATGGCGGGTGTGAGAGTGGATTTCGCAATCGAAAATATCGGTGATGAGAAGTATCAACAGGCGTGGCAAACCTTGTATCAACCGGGTCGTAATATGAAGTTATCGGCGCGCTATATGTTCTAAGCCACTCAATAGTCACTACCGCTGGAGACAGTAAAATGAAGATGACACTCGATACCGAGCTCAATGTCGCGCCAGATTTAAACTCTGAGCAACGTCAGCTAAGTGAGCAACAGGCGCAATTGCGACAACGATTTGAACAACAAGCTGATTTAATGCCAGCGCAGCTCGCCAGTGAATTAGGCATTGCCGAGCTCGAAGTGGTTGCAGCGCTGCCGCCCGAACAAGTGGTGTTTGTTCCGTTAACTCAGCTCGATACATTACTGCAAGCCTTACCCAAATGGGGAAAGTTAACCACTATTGTGATGTTATCTGGCAGCGTATTTGAATTTAAAGGAGATTTCCCCGAGGGAAAATACGCCCACGGTTATTACAACCTCTACAGCAAGGGGGACGGTTTGCATGGTCATCTCAAATTAGATGCCATGAGTGGTATCGCTTTGATCAGCAGACCTTTTAGAGGCAGCGAGAGCCATTCGATTAACTTTTTCGGCAGTGAAGGTGAGGTGGTGTTCAAAGTGTATTTAGGCCGTGATAAACAAAGAGCACTGTTTCCTGAGCAAGTTCGCCAATTTAAAGCGCTCGCGACAGCCTTTGCCTCGGTGCAATCACACCTCTGAATTGCAGCATTAACAAAAGTATTAAGGAAAACAGTAAATGAAGCCTGAAATTACCGAACAAGAACAGCGTTTAAGAGACAAACTCTTACCCGAAATCGAAGCCTTTAAACAGCAGCGCGAGACCTTGCAACTAGCCACCATTGGTACAGATGGCCAGCCGAATGCGAGCTATGCGCCCTTCGCACTGGCAGATGATGGTTTTTATATTTTGGTGAGTGACTTAGCCCGTCACGGTCATAATTTAAAGCACTCATCTAAGGTCTCTGTGATGTTAGTTGAAGACGAAACTGCGGCCAAATCGGTTTTTGCCCGCAAGCGTTTAACCTTCGATGCGATTGCCGAGGCAGTGCCCCGCGATACGCCCGACTTCAGCAAAGGTGTTGGTGTGTTATCGGCACGTTTTGGCGAAATGTCCGATAACCTTGCGGCGTTAACCGATTTTAACTTATATAAGCTCGCGCCTCATCAGGGTCTTTACGTCAAAGGTTTTGGCCAAGCATTTAGCCTGAGCGGCGCAGAGTTGTTAGATGTGGATTGGAAGCGCGATGGCCACCACGGCACGCCAAAAACGCCGGAAAACAAGCAAGTCGCTTAAGCCGCGTCAAGCTATTGTAATAAAACAAACCCGCACTCGCTGCGGGTTTGTTTTATGCTTTTCTTTTGAGTAAAACCACACAGCCCTTGAATTCCACTGCAAGAGGTAGCATCTCACTTATATGCTTTAAGTCATGCTGCGCGGCTAACGGCTGCTGATGATCCCATTCATGCTGATGTTATATTTGAATTGCCTTACCTACCTCAAGGATGCCACCCGTGACCGAGCCTACAGCTGAACTCGCCAAATCTTCCGAACCCATTAAAGCGGGGGCTGAGCCATTGCCCGAAAAGTTAATTCCAGTCACGTCTACAACAAGCGCTGATACATCAAAGGCTAAATGGACCTCGGCGCAGCAAAGATCGGTATTGCCTTGGATTATGGGTTTTCTTAAACCCTACAAACTGAAAGTTGTCGCGGCGATTATCTGCTTGATGATAGGGTCGCTCGCTTGGTTATCATTGGGCCAAGGTGTGCGCTTGATGGTCGATGAAGGCTTTGTAAGGGATAATGCGCAGCGGCTGAATGAAATCATACTGTTAGTGCTCGGGATTACCGCCGTCAGTGGCACAGCGGTGTTTTGCCGCTTCTACTTGATGACTTGGCTTGGCGAGCGGGTCAGCGCCGATATTCGTCTAACGGTTTACAATCAACTACTTAAACTCTCTCCCGCCTTTTACGCTAAGGTACGCACTGGTGAAGTTATCTCCCGTTTTACCGCCGATTCTACTTTGCTACAAACTGTGGTGGGTTCGAGTCTGTCCATGGCGCTGCGCTCTAGCGTAACTGTGCTTGGTGGTTTAGTCATGATGGGTATCACTAGCGTTAAGATGACATTGCTGGTGTTGTTGGCTGTGCCCTTAGTGTTAGGGCCGGTGATCTTTTTTGGTCGCAAAGTACGTGTGTTAGCACGGGAAAGCCAAGATAGGGTTGCTGATCTCGGCGCTTATGTTGATGAAACACTACATGAAATTCATACGGTACAAGCCTATGGGCATGAAGATAAAGACCGTAGCTTGTTCAATCGCCGCGTCGAAGATGTCATGTCTGCGGCCAGTGGCCGGATCCGTTACCGTGCCTTATTGATCTCAACCGTGATGTTTTTAAGTATCGCCGCAATTGCTATGGTGACTTGGGTCGGTGCCCACGATGTGATGGCGGGTAAGATGACGGGCGGTGAGTTATCTGCCTTTATGTTTTACGCTGTGATGGTTGCGGGCGCAGTGGCGACCATTAGCGAAGTGATAGGCGAAATTCAGCGGGCTTCTGGCGCCGCCGAACGTTTAATCGAACTGGCTGAAACACAAGTGGATATTCCCGTTGCAACTCATCCTGTGAGTTTACCCGCCAAGGTCAGTGGTGAGTTAATGATTGAAGGGCTCAATTTTGCCTATCCAGAGCATGATGCCTTAGTGCTAAAACAGCTCAATATGAGCATTGCTGCGGGTGAGCGGGTCGCCTTAGTCGGGCCAAGTGGCGCGGGTAAAAGTACCTTGTTCCAGTTATTGCAACGCTTTTATGTGCCTAGTGCTGGCAGTATTCGACTGGAAGGTATTGATATTGCTAATCTTCTTCCGCAGGAGTTGCGGTCGCAGTTTGCTCTAGTGCCGCAGGACTCGGTGATTTTTGCGACCAGTGTGCTTGAAAACGTGCGTTATGGTCGAGTTGATGCGACTGAGCAAGAAGTGATAGATGCTTGTATCGCGGCCCGTGCCCACGAGTTTATTAGCGAATTTACTGGCGGTTATCAAACCTATTTAGGCGAGCGTGGCGTGCGGCTTTCTGGTGGGCAAAAACAACGTATTGCCATTGCGCGGGCGATTTTAGCCGACAGACCGATATTGTTACTCGATGAAGCGACCAGCGCTTTAGATGCGGTGAGCGAGCAGAAAGTGAAGCAAGCGTTGGACGTATTGATGGCGGGTAAAACCACCTTGATTATTGCCCATCGCTTATCGACAGTAATCAATGCCGATAGGATTTTTGTGTTTGATAAGGGCGAGATTGTCGCCAGCGGTCGCCACCAAGAGCTGATGCAATCTAATGCGTTATATCGTGAATTTGCCAGTCTGCAATTGTTAACCGAAGAGGCCAATGCCAGCGCCTTGAATGAGACCATTTAGGTAAAATAAAACCCAGTCGCTAGCTTAAACACTTAAGCTCGGTCACTGGGTCTTTTATTGTGCTTTTGTTGCTAAGCTCTGTTACTCAGCTTTGTCTTTAAGTACGGCACTTTAAGTGCGGTCTCTAAGCTTTATCTTTTAGCTCGCGGCGCAGAATTTTACCTACGGTACTCTTAGGTAATTGCGCCATAAATTCAATCACTTTTGGCAATTTATAGGCGGTTAACTGCTCGCGGCAATAGGTTAGAATGGCCTCTTTAGCCTGTTGATGATCTTGGCTATCATCCTTTAGTACGATAAAGGCTTTAACCGCTTCGCCCGAGTGTTCATCTTTTACTCCCACCACGGCGCATTCGATCACACTTGGATGGCTCGCTAGGACGTTTTCCACTTCGTTGGGATAGACATTAAAACCTGAAACTATGATCATATCTTTTTTACGATCAACTATTTGGTGGAAACCTTCCGCCGTTGCTATGGCAATATCCCCAGTTTTGAAGAAGCCATCTTGAGTCATAGCATTGGCGGTTTCCTGCGGATTATTCCAATACCCCCGCATGACTTGTGGGCCGCGTGCGGCTAATTCTCCGGCCGTACCTAAGGGCACTTCAATGTCGTTTTCATCTAAGAGTTTAACCTCAGTGCCAATCACCGGTTTACCAATAGTGCCTAGTTTTTGATAACCGGGTGCATTGAGTGAAATCACCGGCGAAGTTTCAGATAGCCCATAACCTTCACTGATCATGTTGCCTGTCGTCTGTTGCCAAATGTTGGCCGCGGCGGCCGTCAGTGCTGTGCCGCCAGAGATGGTGATTTTTAAATGGCTAAAGTCGAGTGCTTTAAACTCGGGTTGATGGCAAAGGGCGACAAACAGAGTATTGAGTCCTGCAAATCCAGTGAAGGGATATTTGGCGAGTGTCTTAATTAAGCCGCTAATATCCCGTGGATTTGGAATTAATACCGAGCAGCCGCCACACTCGAAATACAGCACTAAGTTCACCATAAACGCATAAATATGGTAAATCGGTAGCGGTGCAACGAAGATATCTTCCCCTTCGGTGATCACGCTCGCGATGCGGGATTTTACCTGCGCCGCATTAGCGAGCATATTGCCGTGGGTCAACATGGCACCTTTAGATAATCCAGTGGTGCCGCCCGTATATTGCAACGCCGAGAGGTCGTCGAGATTTGAGATAAATCGGCTAAAGGGGAGGTCTGCGCCTTGTTTTAAAATTTGGCAAAACTCCACATTCTTCAGGCCTGTCTTAGGCTGTACGTGCGGATCGATCAAATCTAATGGGTGGGTTGAAATGACATATTCTATTTTGGTGCTGTCGATGACTTTGGCTAAGGTCGGTAATAGATCGGATAAAACCACGATCGCTTTGGCACCAGAATCATTGAACTGATGGATGAGCTCGCGCTCGGTATATAGGGGATTAGTGTTAACTAAAATAAGCCCAGCCCTGATTGCGCCGTAGGCCGCGATGACAAATTGGGTGATATTAGGCAATTGAATGGCGATGCGATCGCCAGGTTTGAGTGTGGTCTTATTTTGTAAATAGGCGGCAAAGTAACGAGAATCGCGTTCTATCTCGTTAAAACTGCAGGTTTTACCGAGACAGGCATAGGCGGGTTTATCACCGTAACGCAGGCTGGTTTTCTCGATCAGATCGACCAGTGATGAGTAGTTTAGTTTGAGTTGAGAGTCTTGATCGTATGCCATGCTGAACTACCTCAAAGATGATGTTTATTAGTTGTTATTATTTTGGAGTTAAACAGGTGTTTAGATTAGAGGGTGTTAGTACTAGAGGTCAATGCTTATCGCGAAAAACATCTTTATGCCAATAACGGTATCTTTATGTAACAAATAGTATTTTTACTCTAAAGCTGAGTGCTTAACTATAGCTTAGTTATCTTAGAAGCTTAGTTATCTAATGAACCACAAAACCTAAATAAGAGTTGAGGGAAAGACAATTTAAAATTTGTAACCGTTATGTTTCTAAGGATTAAGATTGAATGTGCTCAATTTGCTTTGTCTATGCGCCGTTTAACGGGGAAATTTTCAGCTTTGTAGGTGTTTGAGGTTTGATTCCGATGTATGAGACGTTAAAGATCAGGTTGTCTTTGGGGATGAATTTCTGCCTTTAACCGGCGCTTGGGTTGATTCCTCAAGCGCCGATTGGGTAGTTAATTTGATGATGACCAATGTTACGGTAACTCATATTAAGCGCTAAAAGCCCAGTGCTAAGGACTGAAGAATCCGGTTTCTTGGCTCACTTGTTGTGTTGGTTGTTTAACATCCGTCACCGAGAATTGGATCATTTTGCGCCCCGAGGGAATGGCATCCTTATCGGCTAATACTGTGACGGGATAGTCCACTTGTTCACCCGCTGCCAAGGTAATAATAGGATCGGCAATCAAGCTAAAGGGCATTTCACTGTCGACGGCGAGTTGATACTGCTTAGTATCTTGTGTCTTGTTGCGGATCTTCAGCTGATAGGTATTTTCAACTTTATTATCCGAGGTTTCACGGTACAAGCTTTGGCGATCACGGATCACGTTAAGCTGGATCTCGCTGCGGCTATTTAAGTCTAACCCTATGACGATAAACATGATAATGACCGCTGCACCGTAGCCTAAGAAACGCGGCGAGCGCCAATAGGAGTAATTCACTCCCTTAAGATCATTTTCACTCATATAGCCGATAAGATTCTGCTTGTAATCGAACTTCAACATAGTCTCATTACAGGCATCGACACAGGCGCCGCAGTTAATGCACTCATATTGCAAACCGTTACGAATATCTATCCCTGTTGGGCACACTTCGACACATAAATTACAGTCAACACAGTCACCTAAAGTATGGTCATCTTGATTGTTCTCTTGTTTACGTTTGCGAGGGCCACGGGCTTCACCGCGCTGTGCATCATAGGTCACGGTTTTAGTGTTGGCATCGAACATCACAGCTTGGAAACGTGAATAGGGGCAGCAATGTAAGCACATTTGCTCGCGCATCCAGCCCGCATTGAGATAAGTACAAATGGCGAAAAACCACACCCAGCTTGTTACCCAGAAGCTGGCATTACCCGTCAAGATGTCCACATAAAGTTCGCGGGCGGGAATAAAATAACCGATAAAACCACAGCCAGTGAGCAGAGCTGTTAGACCCCAAAGTAAGTGTTTTGCACTTCTTTTACCGATTTTACTGCTAGTCCAAGGGGCTTTGTCGAGCTGCTTACGTTTATTACTGCTGCCTTCGATGCGCGTTTCTATCCACACATAGATAAAGGTCCACGCCGTTTGTGGGCAAAGGTAACCGCACCAAACACGGCCCCAAAATACGGTAATGAAAAACAAACCGAAGGCGGCGGCGATAAAAATCCATGCCAGCAAGGTAAAGTCCTGTGGCCAGAGCGTGATACCAAAGAAGAAAAACTGTTGTTGGCTGATATCTAACAGTATTGCTTGGCGGCCATCAATAGAGATAAACGGCAGGGCGAAAAACATCACGATCAATAGGCTATTCATCATGGTTCGCAGGCGCTGAAAATCACCTTTTTGCTCACGGAAATGGATATTGCCAGAGGGGAGACGACTCTTTGCTGCGGTTTCAGTAGAGAGGTTTTTAACCGGAATGTGTAGCTCTACTGAGGCAGGTTTCGCGCCCACACTCTTATTTACACTTGGAGAATTTGGGGTAACTTCGCTCTTGGGCATAAAGGGTCCTAACGGCTTAAATAAGATTCGCCTCCCTATAGCAAGCGCTAGGCCAAGTTTTAATTGGCTCAACATCATGATATTTATAATTATTTTGTGATTGGAACTAGATGCTGATCACGATATATCACACATTGGCGATATATCGCGTTTTTAGTGTGCTCGTTTTGAATTAGATTTCACTCGATTGACGCTGGATCCCCAGTTTTTTCATTCGCGATCTCAGTGTACTTGCGGGCACTCCGAGGACATTCGCTGCACCGAGTGGGCCGGATATGCGCCAGTTTAAGCGCTTAAGGGTTTGTTCTATATGCAGCGCTTCCGCTTCCGCTAAGGTTTGCCCTTGGGTTTGAGCTAAGGGATTATTGCTCGGCATAGCGTGGATCTGCAGAATATCTCCTTGGGATAGAATGGCTTCGCGTTCGAGGATATTTTGCAGTTCGCGCACATTGCCCGGCCAAGTATAAGCCATGAGTTTTTGTAGCCCTTTTTGGCTCACTCCACGGATTTTTTTACCTAGCTTACGATTCAAGTTGTGCAGAATATGGCTGACGAGTTCGGGAATATCTTCGATTCTTGCGCGCAGTGGTGGTACTTGAATAGGGAATACATTCAAACGGTAATAGAGATCCATCCTAAATAATCCCTGTTCGACTCGCTTGAGTAAATCGTGGTGACTAGCGGCGACTAAGCGAATATCCACTTGAATGGTTTCGCTGCCACCGAGACGTTCGAAGGATTGTTCTTGGATGACTCGTAGTAGTTTTGATTGGGCTTCTAAACTGAGTTCAGCGACTTCGTCGAGGAACAGTGTGCCTTGATGAGCAAGTTCGAAGCGACCTTTACGGCGGCTCGTGGCGCCAGTAAATGCCCCCTTCTCGTGACCAAAGAGTTCACTTTCTAGTAAAGATGCCGAAAACGCGGCACAGTTGACACTGATCATGGGTTTATCTTTGCGGCGACTGAGCTGATGTAAGTTACGGGCAACGAGTTCTTTTCCTGTGCCATTTTCACCACAAATGAGCACAGTACTGTCGGTATTGGCCACCATGTGCAATTGCTGGATCATATGGCGGATCACTGTACTGGCACCCGAAATATCCACATCACCCGTTTTGTCTGCCAACTCTGCCTGTAGATAATGATTTTCAGAGGCGAGTCGCTCCGAGAGTGCTTGTACTTGGGCTAGGGCTTGGCGTAATGACTGCTCTGTTTGTTTTTGAATACTAATGTCACGAAATATCGCGACTACGCCAATCAGTTGATTGTCACGGTAAACAGGGGTGGAACTGTAATGAACGGGGAAGCTACTGCCATCTTTACGCCAAAATACATCGTGGGTGATTTCTCGGGTGATCCCATCCTTTAAGGTGTTGTAAATCGGACAATCCTCTTGGGGATAATGACTGCCATCTGCATGGCTGTGATGGTGGCAGTTATGGATGTTTTTACCGAGTAGCTCTTCATTCTTCCAACCCGTCATGCGTTCGGCTGCCGGATTGATAAACACCGCATTACCGCTTAAATTAAATCCATAAATACCTTCGCCGACAGCGTTGAGCAGTAACTGGTTTTCCGGTAAGAAATGCTTATCTATCGATTTTTCATTATTGACTGAAATCTTATTGGTCATCTGTCTTACTCTGGTTTTGGCGGTATTTTCTGAGTATACCTTAAGTACTGTGACGCGATATATCGTGTTTTTGATTATGCCCTTTAAGCATTTTTTCTTTGGTGATTTTTCTGCTCACACTTTTTGCCGTTCGAGTACATTTTACTTGGTGCCATACTCTAAAAAATATTTTCATCTAAGAAATTGATATAAAAGATAAATGACTAATATTCATTCAAAAGTCTGATTTAACATTGGATATTGTTTAATTTATGTTATAAAAATGTTTTGTAATGTGATTTTGTGTTGGCCGTGGTAGCAAGGTTTAGGGACGAGAATCGCACAAAGCAGGTCAGGTATTCTAAAAATAATAAGCAGTTGGGATGAATATGATGACCTCAAAGAAGCAGAAGTTTGGATTAAGTGCAGTGAGTTTGGCGATTACTCTAGCCTTGTCTGGTAGTTTAATCAGTCCGCAGGCAATAGCAGAAGAAGATGAGACGGCTATTAAAAATGAGAACGTTGAAAAAATTGCAGTTGTAGGGTCCCGTGCTGCGCCACGCTCAATCGGCGATTCCCCCGTTCCTATTGATATTATTAGTAGTGACGACCTTAAAAAGAATGGTTCGACTGACATGATTGATATGTTAGTGACTTCGGTGCCATCGTTTAACTCACGCGCTCAACCCATTAGTGATGCAGCAACCTTAGTTCGTCCCGTTAATTTACGGGGTTTGCCATCAGACAGTACGCTAGTGCTAGTCAATGGTAAGCGTCGTCACCGTGCATCTGTGATTGCGTTCCAAGGTGGTGGTATTAACGATGGCGCTCAAGGTCCTGATATCTCAGTTATTCCTGGTTCTGCATTAAAGCAAGTTGAAGTGTTGCGCGACGGTGCTGCTGCGCAATATGGCTCTGATGCGATTGCAGGAGTCATGAACTTTGTTTTAAAAGATAATTCCGAGGGTGGTTCCATCACTGTGACCCAAGGAGAATATTACGAGGGTGATGGTGCTACAACTACGGTCGAAGGTGATGTTGGTTTACCTGTGACTGAAAATGGCTTCGTCAATTTGAGCTTCCAGTATAAAAATGCTGACTCCACTAGCCGTAGTGTGCAGCGTCCTGATGCGGTTAACTTAGCCGAGCAGGGTAATACCGCGATTAATGACCCCGCTCAAGTGTGGGGTAATCCTGAAATTAATGATGACTATTCAGTGTTCATCAACTCAGGCTTAGACATTAATGCCAATATGCGTGCCTATGCCTTTGGTAACCTGTCATCCCGCGATGCCGTGGGAGGCTTCTATTATCGTTACCCGCAAAATCGTAGCAATGTGTATTCCAATGATGGTGGTCAGAACTTACTCGTGGGCGCGGTAAATGGTGATCCATCAACATGTGGACTCGTACCTATCCCTAAAAATGCTGATGGAAGTGACGGCAACGTACTCGACACTGATGCATACAAGGCGATGGTTGCCGACCCAAATTGCTTTGCTATGAACCAGATATTTCCAGGTGGCTATACGCCACAGTTCACCGGCACCATTGAAGATATGTCCTTCTTCGCAGGTGTAAAAGGCGATATCGGTGAATGGAATTATGATTTCAGTGCTGGTACGGGGGCGAACAAAGCCAGTTTTGGTCTTAAAAATTCGTTGAATCCATCACTGGGATTAGATACCCCGACGGATTTCGATACGGGAGCTTATGAGCAAGTTGAAACTACCGTTAACCTCGATTTCTCGCGCTTCATAACCTTAGGAGGCATTGAAGACATTAGTTTTGCTTCTGGTTTTGAATGGCGAAATGAGTCGTTTGAGATTTCTCAAGGTGATGAAGCCTCGTGGATTGCAGGCCCTTATGCTAACCAAGGTTTCAACATTGGTGCGCATGGTTTTAAAGGCTTTGGCCCAGAGTCTTCGGGTAAAAACTCACGTCATAACATAGGTATTTATACTGATTTAGAAGCTTATTTAAGTGATGACTGGTTACTCGGTTTAGCACTGCGCTACGAAGACTTTTCAACCTTTGGTGATACGTTAAATTACAAATTGACGTTGCAGTATTCTGCAACGGATGAATTGTCGTTCCGCGCTTCACACAGCACCGGCTTTCGTGCGCCAACGGTTGGTCAAGAAAACGTCGTCAACACCCAGACATCTATCATCGATGGTGAACTGATCCAGACCTTTATTGCCCCCCCAACCGATCCGCTTGCGGCATTTTACGGTGGTGAAGTGTTAAAGCCTGAAGAGTCGATTAGTTATGCGATTGGAGCTGTATATGAGTATGAAAGCTTCTTCTTAACGGTCGATTATTACAACATTGCCGTAGAGGGCCGTATTGCACAGTCGAGTAAGATTGATGTTGAGGCTACAGATTATGATGCGCTGCGGGCTGCGGGCGTTGAGTTCCCTGAGTTAATCCAAGGCGTGAGTTATTACACCAATGACTTTGATACTACCACTCAAGGTATCGATATCGTCGCTTCCTATGATGCGGAAATCCTATCGGGTAATGCTAAGTTTAGTCTTGCCTATGGTTGGACCGATACCAGTGTTGATAAGTTTGATCTTAAAACGACCGATGCAGGTAAAGTTCGCCGTTTAGAAGATGGTATCCCCGCACATCGTGCCACCTTAACTTGGGCACAGTCATGGGACAAGTTAACCCTGTCACTGCGTGGTAACTATTTTGGTGAGTACTATGCGACTCATGCTGACGATACCTCTGATTGGGGCTCTGAAATGGCTGATGCTGCGGTGACCGTCGATCTTGAAATGAGCTATCAATTACTTGATGGCTTAACGCTGGCTGTGGGGGCTAATAATCTATTTGATCAAGAAGCGCAAAAGCTGAAAGAAGGGACCTTGGGTGAACTCGGTGGCGTTTATTATGAAAGTGGGCCATTCGATTACAACGGCGGTTTCTACTATGGTCGAGTGAATTACCGTTTTTAATGAGTAAGCCAATTTATAGAAGCGATTTCTAACCCACCTTTCAAGAAATTTGGCTTTTATAAATAGAAGTGAAGTAAGCAAAAAGGCTGCAATGCAGCCTTTTTTATTCGTATTTGACTCGTCCTAAATATAGTTTAGTGCTTAGTTACGATTCGTTTGCGCGGCAACTAAACCATTTAACACATCACTCATACTGAGTTTTGACGGCAAGAGAATTCCATTGGGGGCGCTTGGACCATAAATTTTATTGTAGGGCGTGCCGGGCACTCCTTCGTGGCGCATATAGGTTTCAATCGTTTTATTCGCCTCACTCCAGTTTCCTTGCATCAGAATGATATTGTCGGCCATCAAGGCATTTACAATTTGCTCCCTGTGGGTGACTTCCGCTTTATTCGTTTGGCAGATGGTGCACCAATCAGAGGTAATATCGACAAAGACTGTATAGCCTTGGGCAACCAGAGGCGCGATTTTCTCTGGGGCTAAGGTGTGCCATTGTAGTTTTTGATAGGCTTGGTAATCCTCGCTTTTGTGCACAAATCCAATAATAGCACTGAGTCCTAAGGCGAAAAATCCCAGCACAAAAATCACCGTCAGTGGTATGGTTTTACCTTTTTGTCTTTGCCAAAGCAGCAATAAGATCGCACCTATTAATAGGCAAAGAATAAAAATACTGGTCAGCGTTATAGTGTTCATAAAATTTCCTGATTGAGAATCGCCTTTGTGATAATAGCGATGAAGGCTTAGGTATTAAGGTTTGGCTATAAAGACTTAGGTTAGCGCTAATCTTAGCGGTTAACGGCTTAAATCAGTGTGAATTTATGGGATTATCGCGTTTTGGGTTCTCTTAAATGACTGTTCATTTATTGAAAATGGATTTATTAGCGTTAACGCCTTGATGGCGCGATGCTAGAATGGCAAGCAAGTTTAAGGCCCTGCAGTGGGCATTTTTATTCGGCGAAAGGTGTCATCAATGAGTTGGAGTACTTGGTTAGGTTTATTGGCTATTTGTTGTTTGGGGGCTATGTCGCCGGGCCCAAGTTTGACTATGGTAGTACGTCATACTTTAGGTGGTGGGCGGGGAAAGGGGATCGTCTGTGCTTGGGCACACTCGATAGGGATTGGGATCTATGCGCTGGTGACGTTACTGGGCTTAGCCGTAGTCCTTAAAAAGGCGCCCTTAGTCTTTAAT
Organism: Shewanella sp. SM74; assembly: GCF_025653725.1. NCBI lineage: Bacteria > Pseudomonadati > Pseudomonadota > Gammaproteobacteria > Alteromonadales > Shewanellaceae > Shewanella > Shewanella sp. SM74. Next base: position 193,471 of record NZ_JAKKRZ010000004.1, read on the forward strand.
GGCATTGCGATTCTCGGTGCCTTATACCTTGCTTGGATGGGAGTTCAAGCGCTGCGTTCCAATGGCGGTATGCAAGCTAAATTGGCTGCAGGGGAGGCGACAGATACCTTAACCGCAGCCCGTGATGGTATTGCTATTTCTTTATTCAACCCTAAGATAATGCTATTTTTTCTTGCGTTATTCAGCCAATTTGTGATGGTCGCCGACAGTATGACGGCTAAAGCATTAATTGTCTTTACACCGTTAGTGGTCGATGGTCTTTGGTATACCTTGATAGCCTTATTGCTATCCCACTCGAGTGTGTTGCCTAAGTTGAGAGAAAAAGCGAGGTTAATTGATAAGTTGTCCGGCGTAGTATTAATATTGCTGGCGATTCGTGTGGTGTACACGCTTTAGTGATCTATCTAAAATCATTGGTTTTAAATAACAAACACGCCATCAATCGATGGCGTGTTTGTTGATGGCTATGCATTTTAAATCAAGGCGTGATTAGCCTTTAAACATTTGCACAGAATTATCAGCTTCTTCTGCCACACTTTCTTGGATAATGGGTGGATTGGCAATGTGGTCGTCTAAGTTGTCACTCAGCATTTCTTTGAATTCACTGCTAAACCATTCTAATGCGCTCTCTTTTTCTGCACCGAGATCCGCTGATTTTATCGCGGCTTCGAAGGCATTAAAACGTGCTGCGGCAAAACGGAGTGCTGTGCCAACTTTACCTACATCTGCTTCTTGTTGGCTTAGCTGATTGGCTAAGGCAATAAACTGATCGGCAAGTTCGTAAATGGTGGTGCTGCTCGTGTCGGTCATGGCGTTCACTCTAAAAAAGTAACAGATTAAAGTTCGATTCTAACTTAATTGGTGTAAGAAGGAATCGTCAGGCATTAACTATTGGGATCTGTGTCGGTAATGACGACTCCTGTATGGGAGTCATAATTAATCGACAGTTTATCGTTTGTTCGATACAAATAAGTGCACTGGCCAGGATCGGTATAACTGGCTTTATAGTCGGTTTCAGTCGCATCAATATTCAAGCGCGAGACACTTGGCTGGGCATTTTGAAATAATACTTCCCATACCGATATACAGTCTTCGACATTATCGAGTGCCGGAGAGGCCTCATTGCCATGGATATAGTGTTGTGCTGGCCAACCGAAGGCGTTGAAATCTATTTGTTCGGATTGTGCCGTACCAAATACGGGTAAATCCTCTTTTGGACCTGAGCCCACTTTTACAGCCCATACTGAACGTGCCAGATTGATGGCTGATTTAAAGCCTCCGCCTGCCGCTTTAACTGTTGCAATTTGCGCATCTTGTTGCACATTGATAAATTTTGGCAGGGCCACTACGGCTAAAATACCGAGCACTATGATGACCACCACAAGTTCAATTAAGGTGAAACCCGTTTGATGTCTTTGAATTGATTTATCAGAATGTTGGATCATCATTACGTATCAGAGTGTGCGAGAATGGGCGCACTATATCACTTAATTTCGAATGTTTTAAATTGAAAGTCTTAACGTGAGACCTAGCAGGTTTAGTGGTATTACTTAGCGGCAGGTAAGGTCTGCAAACTTGCCATACTACTACAGGACTTTTAAGCTAACCCGATTATAGAATTGAGGAAGTAAAATAGTGACTCAGGCGACATGGCAAACATTTATCGATGAGCAAAGAGCTTTGCCTTATTTTCAGCAACTAAGCGCATTTGTTGACAATGAACGCAGGGCTGGGAAAGTGGTTTATCCACCCGAAGTTGATGTTTTCAATGCTTTTAGTATGACGCCCCTTGAACAAGTCAGAGTGGTTTTGATTGGCCAAGATCCCTATCACGGCCCAGATCAAGCCCATGGTTTATGTTTTTCGGTTAAACGCGGGATAAAACCACCGCCATCTTTAGCCAATATGTACAAAGAATTAGCGACGGATATTGAAGGTTTTGTTGTGCCATCCCATGGTGATTTATCCGAATGGGCGGAGCAGGGGATATTGATGCTCAATACTGTGCTGACCGTTGAGCAAGGCAAGGCGCATTCCCATGCCAAAGCAGGGTGGGAAGTATTTACGACTGCGGTGCTGGAATCATTAAATCGGCAGACTCAGCCGATTATTTTCGTGCTTTGGGGCAGTCATGCCATCAAAAAAGGTCAAGTGATTAACGCACCGCAACATCAAGTGCTCACAGGACCACATCCTTCACCTTTATCGGCTTATCGCGGTTTTTTTGGTTGTGGGCATTTCTCTCAAGTGAATCAATTATTGCTTGAGCGAGGCGAAACGCCGATCCTTTGGCAGGTTTGATTTTAGGATTGCGGTTAAAGCAATAAAAAAGGTCTTACTGAGTAAGACCTTATTTTTGGGGCGAAACTACATTAGTTAGCAATCAGTGGTTTCTGTCGACCGAAATCTTAGCTAGTGTTACTAAGGCTTGCTTATAGTCGCTATCGGGTAAAGCAGATAATGCCGCGATCGCTTTCTCTGATTCTTCAATTGCTTTTTGTTGGGTGTAGTTTAACGCGCCGCAATGGTGCAGTGCTGCTACGATTTTATCTATGGCCTGAGTACCATCACCTTGTTCAATTGCTTGACGTATGAGCTGTTTCTCTTCGTCTGTGCCATGGGCAATGGCATAGATGAGTGGCAGCGTCGGTTTACCTTCGGCAAGGTCATCACCGATATTCTTACCTAGCTCGTCACTGTCGGCGGTATAGTCGAGTAAGTCGTCGGTAAGCTGAAAGGCGGTGCCGAGATACTTACCATAGTTGCCTAAGGCGGTTTCTTGCTCAGGCGTTGCACCTGCTAGCACGCCCGCGAGTAGCGTAGCGGCTTCAAATAACTTGGCTGTTTTGCAATAAATGACCCGCATATAGCTTTCTTCAGTGGTGTCTGGGTCATTACAATTCATCAGCTGTAAGACTTCACCCTCGGCCAACACGTTAGTCGTATCAGCTAACACTCTGAGCACTTTCATGTTGTCAAGTTCAGTCATCATCTGGAATGAGCGGGTATAAAGGAAATCCCCGACTAGCACACTGGCACTATTGCCAAACAGTGCATTGGCGGTTTCTCGTCCGCGGCGTAACGTCGATTCATCAACTACATCATCGTGGAGCAATGAGGCTGTATGGATAAACTCAATAATCGCCGCTAGCTTAAGATGTGCTTCGCCTTCGTAGCTCACCGCACGTGCGGCTAAAACCGACAGCAGAGGACGAAGACGTTTACCACCACCATTAATAATGTAAAAACCTAATTGATTAATTAGGGCGACATCTGATTCAAGCTGTTTATATATCAGCTGATTGACTGCTTGCATATCAGTGTCAGCCAGTTGACGAATAGCGTTTAAATCCATAATAGACTCTGGTTGTGGGGTCATTACGTACCCGGCCCCTGTTTAGGCTCACGTGTTATAATGAAATGAATTTTACCTAAAATTCTGACATATGACAGCACTAGCTCAACTAATGTGAGAGTTAATCCGGTCTTTTTTTATTCTTTCCTAATTAGGGCTTGCCAGAGTTAGATTCTTCGCGTAAACTCCGCGCCCATTGTCAATAAAGTTTTTGTAGCACCCTGCCTCATCCAAGAATGAGCCCGCGTGTTAGGAATTGGAGTAAAATAGCTATGTACGCTGTTTTTCAAAGTGGTGGTAAACAACACCGTGTAGCTGAAGGCCACACAGTACGTTTAGAAAAGTTAGAAGTTGCAACTGGCGAAACTATCGAGTTCGATCAAGTTCTTTTGATCGCTGATGGCGAAACAGTGCATGTTGGTGCTCCTTTAGTAGCTGGCGGTAAAGTCGTTGCTGAAGTTGTAAGTCACGGTCGTGGCGATAAAGTTACTATCGTTAAGTTCCGTCGTCGTAAGCACCACGACAAGAAAATGGGCCACCGTCAGTGGTTCACTGAAGTTAAAATTACTGCTATCAACGCATAATAGGAGTCTAACTCATGGCACATAAAAAAGCTGGCGGTTCTACTCGTAACGGCCGCGATTCAGAAAGTAAACGTCTAGGTGTTAAGCGCTTTGGCGGTGAATCAGTTCTAGCTGGTAACATTATTGTTCGTCAACGTGGTACTAAATTCCACGCTGGTGTAAACGTAGGTATTGGTCGTGACCATACTCTGTTTGCTCTGACTGATGGTAAAGTTAAATTCGAAGTTAAAGGCGCTAATAACCGTAAGTTTATTAGCATCGAAGCTTAACTTTCGAACCTAGCTTATACTGTTAAAGCCCCGCCATTGGTGGGGCTTTCTGTTTTTTGTGCTTCTATTTACGCCGTGTAGATGCTTGAGTTGGTAAATGATTACCAAGAATGAGCATTGACAGGTAAGATTGGGAGCAAAGTATCTCGAGTTTTTTGGCGACCAATGAAGTTAGACGGTATAATTGCTTCATTCAGTGGTGCCAGGAGTAAGTATGAAGTTTGTCGATGAGGCAGTAATTAGGGTCGAAGCAGGCGACGGCGGTAGCGGTTGTGTTAGCTTTAGGCGCGAAAAATATGTACCTGATGGTGGTCCTGATGGTGGTGATGGTGGCGACGGTGGCAGTGTTTTTCTGCAGGCTGACGAAAACTTCAACACTTTGATCGAGTTCCGTTTTGAACGTTTTCACATGGCTGAACGTGGCGAAAATGGTCGTGGCCGTGATTGTACTGGTCATAGCGGTAAAGATCTGATCTTAAAAGTTCCTGTTGGTACTCGCGCGGTCGATCATGATACTGAAGAAGTCCTTGGGGATTTAACAACCCACGGTCAAAAGCTATTGGTTGCCAAAGGTGGTTTCCATGGTTTAGGTAACACCCGTTTTAAGAGCAGTACTAACCGTGCCCCACGTCAAAAGACGTTAGGGACACCCGGTGAAGTTCGTAGCCTTAAATTAGAGTTGTTACTGCTGGCTGACGTTGGTTTGCTTGGCATGCCTAACGCGGGTAAGTCGACATTCATTCGTGCGGTTTCCCGTGCAACGCCGAAAGTGGCTGATTATCCGTTTACAACACTGGTGCCTAACTTAGGTGTGGTTAATCCACGTCCTGGGCAAAGCTTTGTGATTGCGGATATTCCTGGTCTCATCGAAGGCGCTGCCGATGGTGCGGGTTTAGGTATTCGCTTCTTAAAGCATCTTGAGCGTTGCCGTATTCTGCTGCACATCATAGATATTGAGCCGATTGACGGAACCGATCCGGTTGAGTCTGCGCGCGCTATCGTAGGTGAGCTTGAGAAATATTCTCCAAAGTTGGCGAGTAAGCCGCGTTGGTTAGTCTTTAACAAAACCGATCTGCTGCTTGAAGAAGAGCTGCAAGAGAAGGTTGATCGTATCGTTAAAGAAATGGGTTGGGAAGGCGATGTTTACACTATCTCCGCCTATAACCGCGACGGTACCAGTGAGTTGGCATTAAAACTCCTCGATTACATTGCGAGTCTTCCACCTGAAGACAATGAAGTCGACCCAGATAGTGAAGTTGAGTTCAAGTGGGATAATTATCATCAAGCAAACCTTGATTCATTGAATGAAGATTATGTTGATGAAGATGATGACGACGACTTTGATGATGACGACTACGACGTAGAAGTTATTTACCAAAGATAATAGTAATCTTTGAGTTTTGAGAGTTCTGTGTACGCTGATACTCAAAATGATATTACTCGGCAAGTTGTGCGTGCTGCACAATTGCTACTGGCCTACGGCGCGGAATCTGATTTAGTTGAAGAAATCAGCCAGCGTCTAGGTCAGGCTTTAGGTCTTGCCAGCGTAGAGCTCTCTATTTCCTCCAATTCCCTCGTGTTAACCAGTTTGGTTCATGGTCGCTGTATCACAACTACTCGTCGTATTCGTGAGCATGGCATTAACATGACAGTCGTCTGTGAATTGCAACGTATCTGTTTACTCGCGGAAAAGGGGCTGTATGGCCCAAATGAAGTGCGTAAACGCTTGGCGCGGATTGAACCTAAAACCTATCCTCCTAGCTTAGTGGTATTCATGATTGGCCTGTCGTGCGCTAGCTTCTGTCATTTATTTAATGGCGATCTCACTGCATGCGTGATTACTTTTTTTGCCGCGGCAGTGGGTATGTCGGTACGTTTAGCAATTGCTAAGCGACATTTTAATTTATTAGTCAATTTTGCCATCACAGCTTTCGTCACCAGTATGCTGGCTCAAACGGGTTATTTGTTTGAGTTAAGTGAAACTCCTAAGGCTGCTATGGCCGCGAGTGTGCTGATGTTAGTGCCGGGTTTTCCGATGATTAATGCGATTTCCGACATGGTAAAAGGGCACATGAATGTCGGTATATCCCGCTGGGGTCATGCTACTTTGCTGACCGTTTCTTCTGTCATTGGCATTACGATTGCGATGCAGATCGGCGGAATTTTCCTATGATGGAATTACTGATAACGCTGCTGCACGATGCTTTTTTCTCAGCAATTCCCGCCGTAGGATTTGCTATGGTATTTAATGTTCCTAAACGATTTCTTCCTTACTGCGCTTTAGCGGGAGCCATTGGCCATAGTTCCCGTACTTTAATGTTACAGTTTGGTCTGCCAATCGAGTGGGCAACCTTCGCCGCCGCGGCATTAGTAGGGATTATTACCATAGGGTTTGGTAAGCGCCACTTAGCGCCACCTTTAATGTATGCTGTCGCTGCGATTATTCCTATGATCCCAGGCACTTATGCATTTAATACTGTGATTGCCTTAGTGCAATTGACCGCTCAATCTCAAGTCAGTCCTGAACTGACGGGGCAAGTGATTAGTAATGGCCTCAAAACCGTCTTTATTCTAGGGGCGTTAGCCGTGGGTTTGGCCATGCCGAGTTTGCTGTATTTCAGGACTCGCCCCGTCATTCAATAATTCTATTTCTATAAAACAGGAGTGAGCATGCGCATTGCTATGATAGCCGCGATGGCAAACAATCGAGTCATCGGAAAAGATAATAAAATGCCATGGCATCTTCCAGAAGATCTACGTCACTTTAAAGCGATGACCCTAGGCAAGCCTGTTGTGATGGGACGTAAGACCTTTGAGTCAATCGGTAGGCCCCTTCCTGGTCGACATAACATAGTGATTTCACGCCAAACGGATCTTGTGATTGAGGGCGTGACCTGTGTGACCTCATTTGATGCAGCCAAACAAGCTGCTGGTGAATGTGAAGAGTTAGTGGTTATAGGTGGTGGCCAGCTTTATGCCGAGTTATTGCCCTGCGCCGATATCTTATATTTGACGCAAATCAATCTTGAGGTGAAAGGCGATACATTTTTCCCCCACTGGGACGATGGGACTTGGAAGGAAACTGAATCTTTGGCGAGTATAAATGCGGCTGGTTTGGAATATCGCTTTATCAATTTGGTAAAAAAATGTTAAATTGCAGCTTCTGTTGTGTACCCTGTGTGTATGGGGCGTCGGTTTATCTAACGTATTGCATCATATCGGACATTTAGTTTTCACGGAAAGAGATAGCCTATTTCGTTATCCTAGATTTCGAACGAGAGCTAAAGCCAAGAGGTCAATATCATTTAGACAATAGATGCAGCCCATACAGAATTGATAATAAAACTATAAGAAAGTATTAAGGAGTATCGGATGCGTCTTATGCCTGTGGCCTTGGCTGCGTTGATTGGATTTAGTTCTATTGCTGTACCAACTTCTGCTGTTGCGGGGGAAGATCCACTCGTAGCGAGTCTTTGTGATTATGTAAAAGCTAACGACAAAAACCGCTTACGTAAAAAGTTAAAAGAAAGCCGCGTTAAGTTACGTCAGATTTACAGTGGTATCAGTTGCGATGGTGCAAGTCTATTGCGCACCGCTTACGGTGCGAGTGCGAACGATACTGGTGAGTTTGTGGCTAAGCGTTTGTCGGCGACTGAATTGAGTGTTGCTGAAGCTGATGGGATGACAATCCAAGCTTGGGCTGAAGCAAACGGTCATGGTGCTAGCCCAATTACCGCTGCAGTGAAAGAGCGTCTTGGCGCTGCTGCGGGCGGTGAAGAAGAGTAATGCGGATTTGAACTTAGCGGCACTTTAGCCCTATTTGCTGCTACGTTATATTAAACGTCTAATATCAAGTATCTAGCATTAAGCTAGATAAAAATGCCAAACTTAAGTTTGGCATTTTTTATGGCCTTAATTTGTGCAAAGGCCGGACAGTTCGAGTCGTCAGTAAGATAGGCAAGTGAATTCGTCTCAAAAGAAAGGGCCGCTAAGCGACCCTAGGTTTTAGTGGTGATAAACATTAGACTCTAAATTCACCGACCGAAGCTTGGAGTTCTTCGGCTAATTTGGCGACTTGATGGCTAGATTGAGCCGTTTGATCTGCACCGATAGCGGTTTCTTCTGAAATTGCTGCAATATGCTCTAGTTTTTCAGAAACTTGCTGGCTTACTAAATTCTGTTCCTGCGCAGCATGGGCGATATGGGTGCCAGAATCATAGGCCTTATGCACAGATTGGCTAATGGTTTCGAGGGCAATGTTGGCTTGCTCCGTTTTTTCAACACAGGCGTTGGCTTGAGCACGCCCCATATCCATGGCGGCAACAGCTTGCTCTGCACCTTGCTGCAACACTTCGATCATCTGTTGGATCTCTCTGGTCGACACTTGAGTGCGTGAGGCTAAACTACGCACTTCATCGGCAACTACCGCAAAACCACGACCTTGTTCACCCGCACGGGCGGCTTCAATAGCGGCGTTAAGGGCGAGTAGGTTAGTCTGCTCAGCAATACCACGGATCACATCCAAAATTGAGCCAATAGAGGCGCTGTCCGACTGCACTTTATTAATCACAACACCCGCTTTGGCCACTTCATCGGCTAAAGCCAAAATAGTCAGTTTGTTCTCTTGTGCAATGGCACGCATGTGCTGAGTTTCTTGATCAGCCTGTTTGATTTGCTCAAGGGCTTGATTGGCACTTAAAGACACCTGCTGAGCACTAGAGCTAAGTTCAGTTGTCGCAGTAGCCACTTGGTCAACTTGGCTTTTTTGTTCTTGTATGCCTGAGGTGGTTTGCGCTGTGATTGCTGATGTTTGTTCGGCTGCCGCGGCAAGTTGATTTGACCTATCTAAAATACCTATGATTAAACTGCGTAAGCTATCGACGAGACGATTACAGTTTTTTGCAAGTTCGGCAAATTCATCGTGTCCAGAGTCATCTAGTTTATGGGTAAGGTTGCCTGAGGCTAAGACGTTCAGGGCATTGTTCACTTGGCTGAGTGAGCGTTTTAACGGATTCACCACAGCAAAACTCACAATCACTGCGACAACGATTGCTATTAACACGACAATCATGGTTTGTATGCTGGCAGAGTCAATCTTGGCTATGGTGTCATTGCTCATGTTCGCGGCAACAAGTTCGATGTTATCGCTGACATCATTCATGTTCGAATTGATGACTTTCACATCATTTTCAATAATGCCAAGTTTTATCACAGCTTCTTTGGAGTGGGAGAGCTGACTCGATTTTAGCAGCAACATAGATTGCGGACCTGTGACGAGCGCTAATACTTTTTCGATATCTTTAGTGACCGAGCTTAAGGTATCCGCTTCGACGATACCTTGACCGTGACGATTCACATATTCAAGTTTGTTCTTGGTTTCGCTGATAATGTAGTCAAGTTCCTTTGAGATCAGTTCGTGCTTACTGTCTTCGTCATTTGTTACTAAATCTGCAATAGTGGTGATGATATTTCCGAGGCTAGTATCAATAGCGCTGGCTGATGCAGCAAGACTCTGCTCATCGGGATTCTGACTGCTTTCTAAATCAACAATATCGAGCAGTTCTGATGAGGCATCATCGGCGGCATTTTCGAGCTTTTTCTTTAGTTCAACGAGCTGTTCTTGCTTGCTCAATGAGGCCTCACGTTCGGCGATCATGGCAATACTATCTCGCTCAAAGGTGGCAAAGCTGCCGCTTAATTGGGCAATTAAAGAAGATAGATTCTGCTGGCTCTTGACTAACTGAGTGAGTGTGGCAATTTCGTTTTTGAACTGAGTCCCATGGTCTTCGAATACTTTACGAATATTCGGGATATTTGCCGATCTAGGGGTGTTATAGGCAATGAGGATTTGTCTTTGTTGCTCACTCAATGCTTCACTAAGGTGGTTTGTCGATTTCAGCGCGGGCAAGCTTAATTCTTGCATCATAGCAGAGCTGGCTTTTAGGCTATTGTTGGTTAAATAAGATGTAAATCCTAGCAACACGAGTAAAAGTGTGACAATACCAAATCCGCCAATCACTCTGGTGGCTACATTAAATTTCATAGGATACTCCGATTTTTATTATATTTTTCCAAATGAAAACAGGGTGATATTCAGGGTTAGGCGGTTCAGTCTGTTATCGACTTTAAGCTGTTTTAGTTTAACTCTTTTTTAACTTTTTTTGCGTAATTTTTTGGTCTTTTTCAAGATGCCATAAGGTTAAGTGTTCACCCCAGCAACAGCCTGTATCTAAAGCCTTTAATTTAGTATCGTTGACTTTGCCCATCAACGCAGCCCAATGGCCAAATACTAAGGTATGACTCTGACGCAGTGGCGAAGCAAACTCAAACCAAGGTTTGAGTTGTGGATTAGTACAGTTTTCAGGAGGTTGTTTGCAATCAAAATCAAGTCGGCCATCGACATAAAGATAGCGCATGCGTGTTAATGCATTGATGCAATAACGTAAGCGCTCTATGCCTATTGCACTTGGATCCCATTGCTCGGCGGTATCTGAATACATTTGGCTTATTAATGTCTCAAGATAATCATCGTGCTTGAGCGCGCGACTGACGAGTGCGGATTCTTCTCTTAATACCTCCAGCGACCACTGGGGTGGTACACCCGCATGACTCATAATGAGTTGGTGTTCAGGTAATTCACGCATAAGAGGTTGTTGTCTCAGCCAGTCAATTGAGGCTGAGATATCGGGGGATTCTAGAATTTCAGTGAGATTATCGCTGGGCTTAGCGCGCTTGAGCTTACCGTGTAATGCCATTAGATGGAGATCGTGGTTACCTAAAACCGTTTTAGCGGAATCACCTAAGGAGCGAAAAAACCTTAGCGTAGCTAAGGAGTCAGGTCCACGTGCAACAAGATCACCTACAGCCCAGAGTTCATCGCGGGAAGGATTAAAATCGACCTTAGCTAGTAATTTTTGTAACTCAGCGAAACAGCCTTGAATATCACCAACAAAATAATGCGCCACAGTACCCCTTTTCTAACGATATTAATGTAGTAAGCCTGGGGTCGCTAAACGGAAGGGACGGATTGTCGCCTGGAAACGCTCACCCGATTCGCTGACCATACCATAAGTGCCGTGCATTATGCCAAGTGGCGTATCGAGCACAGTACCACTGGTGTATTGATAGGCAGTATTCGGCGCTATGGTTGGCGTTTCACCGACAACACCGGCACCTTGGACTTCACTGGTGTTGCCATTGGCATCAGTGATTATCCAGTGACGAGTTTCAAGTTTAGCCGCTTGCTCACCTAAATTGATGATAGTGATGGTGTAACTGAAGAGGTACTTTTCATCCTCGGGCGAGGACTGCTGCTCTATATACTCAGTTTTGACTTCGACCCGAATGGAGGTGTCCAATGCGCTCATTCTTGTTCCTAGGCTCTGGTCTAAGGGCACCTAAGTGCCCTGACATATTTATGCTTTCTTATCGCAAACCATGTTAGCCATAGCAACATACTGCTGCACGCTAATCTGTTCTGGGCGTTGACTTGAGTCAATCCCTAACTGCTCGAACTCATCGTCAGATAACATGTGCTTTAAGTTATTACGCAGAGTCTTACGACGCATGTTGAATGCGGTAGTACAAAGGTGGCGCAGTACGGTCACATCTTTACAAGGGAACGGCTTTACGGCGTATGGCAATAAGCGTACGACTGCTGAGTCCACTTTAGGCGCAGGGGTAAAGCTGTGGGGCGGCACTTCGAGAACCGGAACCACTTGGCAGAAGTATTGTGCCATGACCGTTAAACGGCCATAGGCTTTACAGCCTGGGCTTGCCGATAAACGCAGTACCACTTCTTTTTGTAGCATAAAGTGCATGGTTTCAATCTGTTCGGCAAATTCGAACAGGTGGAACATCAGCGGCGTTGAAATGTTGTAAGGTAAGTTACCAAACACTTTCATCTTTTTGCCTGGCACACTCAGTTGACCAAAATCAAACTGCAGTGCATCACCTTGGTGGATGGTCAGTTTATTTTTAAGGACTGGGTGTTGATGTAAGCGTTCAACCAGATCGCGGTCGAGTTCGACGACAGTCAGATTATCCACAGCATCGGCTACAGGTTCAGTTAAGGCACCAAGGCCAGGGCCGATCTCGACCATCACATGGTGATTATCGGGTGCAATTGCACCCACAATGCGGTCAATCACATTGCCGTCGGTAAGGAAGTTTTGTCCGAAACGCTTTCTGGCCGTGTGGCCTAAATGTACTTTGTTGCTCATTAATAATGTAATCGTTTAGTTCTTTGAGGATAACTCAATGGCTTTATTCAGAGCACAGACAAAACTGCCAATATCGGCCTTGCCTGTACCCGCGAGATCGAGCGCCGTACCGTGGTCAACCGAGGTACGAATATAAGGTAAACCTAAGGTGATGTTTACCGATTTGCCAAATCCTTGTGACTTGAGAACGGGAAGTCCTTGGTCATGGTACATGGCCAAGACGACATCGGCGTCCTGTAAATATTTAGGTTGGAACAGGGTATCGGCCGGTAATGGGCCGACAATATTCATCTGGAACTCTTCTCTCAACTCGTTGAGTGCAGGAATAATCACGTCGATTTCTTCACGCCCTAAATGGCCGTCTTCACCTGCGTGTGGATTGAGACCACAGACATAAATTTTCGGTGAAACTATGCCAAATTTGCTGATGAGATCGGCATGTAGAATCTTGATAATATGCTGTAAGCGTTGGCGCGTTATGGCTTTTGCAACATAGGCCAGAGGAATATGGGTGGTCACGAGTGCCACTTGCAAACCTGGTGTTGCCAGCATCATCACTACATCGGGGCAATTTGCTTGATGGGCAAAAAACTCAGTATGGCCACTAAAGGAAATACCTGCTTGATTGATAATGCCTTTATGCACTGGGCCTGTCACGACAGCATCAAACTCGCCGCTCATGTTTTTCTCGCCCGCATAACGCAAGGTTTCAACTACATAAGTGCTGTTTTGCTCATCGAGCTGACCGCAAATCGATTCGCTCACCAACTTAAAGGGCGCTATGGTTAATGTGCCCGCTTCTTGTGGCTTAGGAGCTTGATTTGGCTGGTAAGGGCGGAAAGTCACTTGCAAACCGAGTCGTTTCGCGCGGCTCGCAAGTAATTCTGGATCCGCACAAACGACTAACTCAGCAGGCCAAGCCTGCTGAGCGAGTTGTACGACTAAATCGGGGCCAATACCTGCGGGTTCGCCTGGGGTAACGGCAATACGTTTAGTGCTCAATTAGAATTAACCTCGATTGGTCTCTGGCTGGAAGATTTCAATGTATGCGTCTGAACGCATTTCGTCTAGCCAGTTTTGCAGTTCTTCGTTAAATTTGCGACGGAAGATCAACTGGTGCGCACGGTTGCTATTGAACTGATCCGTGGCGTCGGTTTTTCTGCGTTCTTCTAACTGAGTGATATGCCAACCGTGAGTCGTACGGAATGGCTCACTAATTTGGTCGTTTTTCAAACTGTTGAGCGTTTGAGCAAACTCAGGTACATAAATGCTTGGTTCTGCCCAACCTAATTCACCACCTTTTGTGGCCGAACCGGGATCCTCTGAGTACTGACGCGCTAGGTCTTCAAACTTAGCTTCACCTGAGCGGATTTGCTTCAGGAATTGCTCAAGCATGGCTTTAGCGCGGTCTTCTGACAGGATCGGCGATGGCTTGAGCAAAATGTGGCGCGCTCTAACTTCTTCGATTTCTTTGGTTTGTAGGCCGCGAGCATCCATGATCTTAATAATATGGAAACCTGCACCACTCTTAATCGGGCCGATAATGTCACCCATTTTCGCACCGTTAATCACTTCGGCGAACAGAGTTGGCATTTCGTTGATGTTCATATAATCCCAAATACCGCCTTCGAGTGCCTTAGGACCTGAAGAAGAAGCGATAGCGGTACGACGGAAATCCTCACCACTCTTCAAACGTTCTAATACGATATTGGCGCGTTTGCTTGATGCTTCGAGTTGTTCACTGGTGGGGTTATTAGGCACGTCAATCAGGATATGGCCAATTTGGTATTCCACATCTTTCATCCCTTGTTCTTGGATGAGTTTGACTAGGCTAGTAATTTCCTGTGGTGATACTTGAATGCGGCGTTGTACTTGAATACGTTGAATTTCACCTAGAGTGATTTCTTCGCGCAATTGTTCTCGGTATTGGCTGAAACTTAAACCTTCGCTTTCAATTTTTTGTTGCATCTGCGCGACAGACATTTTTTGTTCGCGTGCGATGTTTTCAATCGCTTGGTCTAGTTGTAAGTCACCAATATTCAGCCCTATACGACTAGCCATTTGCAATTGTAGGCGAGTTAAGATTAAACGCTCAATCACCTGAGTGCGCAGGGCACTGTCAGAAGGTAACGATTGGTTTGCTGCTTTGGCATTCGCTTTAACAGTGTCAATCATGTTAGTGATTTCACTTTCGAGCACTATGCCGTCGTTAATTTGGACTGCAACGCGGTCGAGCGGCTGGGGTGCGGCCAATGTAGGTTGGCTGATCGCGAGTGCAAATAAAGCAAAAATCAGATGTTTACTGGGTTTCATCCACAAAATCCTTGGCACGTTCTAAGGTCAGGTTCGACGGCTTAATTGAAATAACTTTACCATTTATATCGAAATTACAGTGAGTTGCCCTAATGTAATTTTTTGGCGACGCATTTGAGTGCAAGGTTAGACCTTAAGATCCGCTTTTATTCGCTTTAGCAAAAGGTGAACGGTAAAGCACTCATTAATCTGTTTGGACTCTGAGTCCTTGTTGAGGTTCAGCAATCTATCACAATTCTTTGCTAATTCCTCAGATAAAGCGGTTTTCTGTAGTTAAACAGGCCGTCATTGAGCATATCGGATACGCCTAATGGGCCAGAACCACCGAGTCCCTTAATGATTAAGTTCAGGTAGATACCACTATCAAACTGCTCACGGGGATCAATTGTGGCAGAACCTATGTTGTCGTCATAGTTGGTTTTAATGCGGTAATGATAACTAAGTCTTACTGCGTAACAGCATGATTCGTACTGGATACCTGTGTAAGTTTCAATACTGCGGCTTTCGTTAAGGTCATAATACCAATTACCAACAAAGTAGAGGTCGTCACTGATTGGCCAAGCGCCACGAACGCCCGCTTGGGAGATGTTCACTGTATCATTGGTATTTGAGTTCAATAAATCTGGGACATAGCGATAGCTAAATTGCAGCAATTTATTCGCTTCAGGTCTGAAATCTAAGGTGACTTCAGATTTTTTATTGTCACTGGTGTTGGTATCGTACTGAATCGCAGCCCCCATATACCAATCATGGGACAAGCGGGTATCTAACTCTGCAGCAAGTACTGAAGTTGATTGATTAGACTCAAAAATACTGTCTTCGTAACCGACTTTGCTGTCTTGCAGGTAAAAAATTTGTCCTAGGCTGAATTTAGTGGCTTCTTGGTTGTGACTATCAAACAGGCGTGTAGTAACACCTAGAGTGACTTGATTTGCATCGGAAATCCGATCCAGACCCGAGAAGCGACGATCACGGAATAGACCAAAGTAGTCGTCCTGTAATTGAGCCGTATCATAAATGCCTATGTTGCGTTGATCTTCGTAGCCGACATAAAGATATTGAAATTGTGGCTCGAGCGTTTGGCGGTAGTTTTGATCGAAAAGCTCAGTAAAACGTTCGAAGTTGATTTGACCATTAATCCGTACCTGCGGGATGGTGCGATTCACTGTGTCGTCAACAACTATGTCTGGATCTTCGTTATGCTGCCAATAATTGGTCTGCATCAACTTAACTTGACTGGTGAGCGAGCCTGAAGGCCCATGTATTGGCAGAGTTACGCTTGGTGACATGTACAAACGAGTCGCCGTATTAACATTGTTGTCCTGATGGGCAAAATTCGTTAGCTCTGAATTGAAACCAAAATCTAAATTGTTCCAAAAATCAGCAGCGCGATAGTTAAAGTTAACCTGAGGCATGACTTGATATGGTTTTTCATCCTCACCCAGTACTTTAATATCTTGTACTCGGGTGCTTAGATCCCAGTTACTTTCGAAGTAGCTGATTTCACCTATGCGTGATAACTGGTTATCGGTTGCACGGTTAACATCTGACTTTAAGTCATTGAAATAATTGTTATCTGATACATCGGTAAAATTCGCTAATACACGCCAATTTTTGTCGATCGCCCCTTGATGCTGCCAGTTATATAAGTAGCGATTCGGGCTACCATCGATCAATTGGTCATTGCCTAGATATTCTAAATTGACTCGGCCATTTTGGGCCTCACCCGCCAGATAACCAAACTCTGTTTTAGTGAATAAACCACGGTTTGACATATAGCTAGGTGTAAATGTTAAATCGTACTCTGGGGCAATATTCCAATAATAGGGTGCGGAAATTTCGACACCATCAGTAGTGCTAGTGCTAAAACTAGGGTAGAGAAAGCCAGATTTACGTTTTTCTGAAACGGGAACTGTCATGTAGGGAATATAGAATACAGGTACACCGCCAATTCTTAGTTTGGCATTCCAAATTTCGCCCCATTCTTCTTCACTGTTGATCTTGATCTTTTCGGCCTCAAGTAACCAAGATACATTGTCAGGAGGGCAAGTAGTGAAGTTGGTATTCGTTAAAATTAAATTATTATTGATAGTAATTTGCAGTTTTTCGGCGTCACCGTGAACTTGTTGGCCATGGATCCAATATTGTGCACCTTTAAGGGTGGCACGGTTTGTCCGCATTTGAGCTTGTAAGGATTCGGCTGTAACGGTGAAGTTGCTGTCTTGAAAGACTAAATTACCATTAGCATCAAACTGTTCAGTAGCTTGATCTAAAATCGCCTCATCGGCAGCTATGTGCCTATCGCCTTGGCTAAAAACCACATCGCCACGGAAAATCGCCTGCTTACCCATTTCGGCATTGGTGTTATCAGACGCAATACGAATTTTGTTGAGTTCAGCCGCACTCATCCCTTGGGTTTGAGATACGATACGGGGTACTGGCGGTTCAATTAAGCATTGGGATGCCGAAGCGGTTAGAGAGTCGTCTGCCAGGACTAATTGCGGTAACAGGCTCAGGGCCAGAAGGTATCGGATCTGCATCTTTAGGTCAGTAATTATGATTTCTTATTCTGGACAAGTATGGATGGGGAAAGTTGCAATTGACAAACGCAACATCGCTTAATAAATCTCTCAATTTCTTAGCTGTTTCCAAATTCTATGCCAGCTATAATAAAGCAATTTTTCTTTAAGAGCCATGAAATGACTTTATCCGATCCGAGATTTCTTTCCCTTAATCAGTGGCTGAATGCTTATTTTTCCTGTGAGGTGATGCCTGTATTGATTTCCGGAGACGCAAGTTTTAGGCGTTACTTTCGGATTTCGATGCCTGATGCTACCTTTATCGCCGCCGATTCACCGCCTCAGTTAGTGCCTATCGCCCCCTTTATTGCCCTGTCGAATGCTTATTCAGCCGTGGGACTGACAGTTCCAAAAGTAATCCACGCCGATGCCGATTTGGGTTTTATGTTGATAAGTGATTTGGGCGATACCCAACTCTTATCTGTATTGACGGTACAAAATGTGGAACGGTTTTACCGTCAGGCGCTCGATTTATTACCGCAAGTGGCCGCTGTGATTGAGTGCAAGAATCTTGATAGCGGTTTAGTTCAGGCATTACCTAACTACGATGAAGCCTTTGTGCGCCGTGAATTACACATCTTTACTGAGTGGCTGTTAGGAACACATCTTAATTTGTCTTTGGACGCTGCTGAGTTGCAATTGCTGAATGATACTTTTGATCGCCTCGTCGGCAATGCGCTATCTCAACCTAGTGTGGGAATGCATAGGGATTTCCATAGCCGTAATCTTATGCTGCAAGCGGACAAGCTGTGCGTGATTGATTTTCAGGATGCTGTCGTTGGTCCCGTGACTTACGATGCGGTATCACTACTACGCGATTGTTATATTCGTTGGCCGCAGCCTTTAGTCGCAGACTTGATGCGGTATCATTATCAGCAAGCATTAGCGCTTAGTTTTATTCCCGCACAGACTCCTTTTGATCAATATCAAACTTGGTTTGATCTCATGGGCTTACAGCGCCACATTAAGGCGGTGGGGATTTTTGCACGATTAAACTATCGCGATAGTAAACCTGCTTATATGGCGGATATTCCACTGACATTAACGTATATTGTCGACATCTCGCTGCAGTATCCCGAACTCGTGCCATTTGCACACTGGTTAACTCGTCGTGTGTTACCTGCGTTTAGTGTGAGTCAGTCTTTATCTGAGGTTAAGCAATGAAAGCTATGATCTTGGCCGCTGGACGAGGGGAAAGGTTACGGCCGTTAACGGACAGTTTACCTAAACCTATGGTGCCAGTATTAGATAAGCCGCTGATTGTTTATCATATTGAAAAACTTGCCGCGATAGGCATAGTCGATATCGTCATCAACCATGCTTGGCTAGGGCATAAGTTAGTCGAAGCTCTGGGCGATGGCAGCACTTTTGGGGTGCGCATTCGGTATAGCGCAGAAGAGAGCGCGTTAGAAACCGGCGGCGGCATTAAACGCGCTTTGCCTTTATTGTGTGAGGACGGAAGCGACGAACCTTTTTTAGTGATTAATGGTGATGTGTTTATTGATGATTTACCGCCAATTACGCAACTGGCTGCGGATAGGCTCGCTCACTTATGGTTAGTGCCTAATCCTGAGCAGCATCCAAATGGCGATTTTGCTTTGAATGATCATCAAGTGCAGGAGCGTGGCGATGTTAAGTACACGTTTTCGGGCATGGGCATTTATCACCCTGCGCTATTTCATGACACGCCGCAGGGCGCCTTTGCACTGGGTCCGTTGCTCCGATCGCAAATGGCTCAAGGCAGAGTTAGTGGTGCCTTGTTTAATGGATTTTGGTGTGATGTCGGTACCATTGCACGATTGCAAGCGCTTGAACTAAGGTTACAAAGTAACAAGTAAATTTCGGTGCTGGCATATCCATAGGATTAAGCTAGTGCATCAAATACATAATAGAAATCAGGAAATAAGATGCGGCTTTGGGGTAAGTTTTTTGGATTTGTCATTGGCTTTATGTTCGGCCGTATTTTTGGGGCACTGCTAGGTTTGTGGCTCGGTCATCTTTACGATAAGCGTGCGGCATCGGGCGTGGGTTTTCGACAGATTCTAGGGCAGGCTAAGAATCGCCAAGCCATTTTCTTTAATACCACATTTGCAGTAATGGGGCATGTGGCTAAAGCATCAGGACATGTTACCGAAACCGATATTCGCATTGCGACCTTATTAATGGATCAAATGCGTTTAACGGGGGAAGCCCGTAAAGAAGCGCAACAGGCATTTCGTGAGGGTAAATCGGCGGATTTTGATCTGCGCAGCAGCTTACAAGCTTTCCGTGTTATTACGATGGGACGCAAAGAGTTAGTGCAGATGTTCATCGAAATTCAGATCCAAACGGCATTGTCCGACGGTGAATTGGATCCCGCTGAGCACGCTATCTTGATGACGATTGCTCAAGAGTTAGGTTATGGCCGAGCGCAGTTAGATGAATTACTTAAACGCTGGCAGGCGGAGTTTCGTTTCCATCAAACATCGAGTGGCAATAAAACATCGATTACTGATGCCTACAGTTTACTTGGCATTACGAACGAAGCTAGCGACCAAGAAGTTAAACGGGCTTACCGTAAATTGATGAATGAACATCATCCCGATAAGTTAGTGGCGAAAGGGTTGCCACCGGAAATGATGGAGCTCGCTAATCGTAAGGCTCAGGATATTCAAGCAGCCTATGACAGAGTCAAGTCTGAGCGCGGTATGCGTTAGCCTTGATAAAATTGGTTTTTGTAAAAGATAAGGAATTCATTATGAAAAACACTTACCGTTTGTTGCTGTTGGCGAGTTTGTTACCTGTGGCTATGTCCGCGCAGGCCGAGGTGTTTATCGCTCCTTTTGGCGGTTATAGTCTGGGGGGCGGTCAATTTGATGTGAATCAATATGAGGTCAACACAGATCAAACTGGTGATAAGGCTGATGTGAAGGTCGAGGAGTCGAGTCATTACGGTTTGATGGTGGGTATTGGTACGAATGATCCCGGTAATATTTATCTTTTATATAGTCATCAAGCCTCTGAACTGAAAAGTGGCGGCTTGTTTACGCCAGACTTTCTTACCTCGTTAGATTTAGATTATATCCATTTGGGTGGCACTTTATATTTCCCCCGTGGCGATATCCTGCCCTATGTCACCGCCAGCGCGGGGATCACCCGCATGCTGCCTAGCGGTTGGTCGAGCGAAACGCGTTTCTCCATGGGAATTGGTGGCGGGGTAGAGTATCAAGTGACGCCACACTTTGGCCTGTTTGCGGATATTCGGGGTTATGCGACGTTTATCAACAGTGACACTTCGCTGTTTTGCAATGAAGATGATTGCCTATGGCACATTACGTCGGATGTGATGTGGCAGGCTCAGGCTAACCTTGGGCTCAAAGTCAGTTTTTAGATCTAACGTATCGTCTTAAAAGGAGATTTAGTGGCATGAAAATAGTCGTACTTGATGGTGAAACCTTAAATCCTGGCGATCTCAGCTGGCAATCCTTAAATGAATTAGGCGAGTTTGCGTGTTTTTCCCGCACGAGTGGCGCTGATATTGTCGCGCGAGCCCAAGGTGCTGAAGTCATTCTCACCAATAAAACGCCCTTGAATGCAAAGACGCTAGCGCAACTTCCTAGTCTCAAATACATAGGCGTATTGGCCACGGGCACGAACGTTGTCGATATCGCGGCAGCTAAAGCGCAAGGTATAGTGGTCACTAATGTGCCCGCTTATGCGCCTGATGCCGTTGCGCAAATGGTGTTTGCCCATATTCTGCATCACACCCAAGCCGTGGCCGCCCATCATCAAGCTGTGGTCGATGGCCAGTGGGTGAACTGCCAAGATTTTTGTTTTACTTTAATGCCGTTGCAATCTTTAAAAGGCAAGACTTTAGGCTTAATAGGTTATGGCGATATCGGTCAGCAGGTGGGAACGCTCGCCCTCGCATTCGGGATGAAAGTTCTTGTCAATACTCGTTCAATCATCAAGGATTTACCCCAAGGCGTGATGTGGGCGCAACGTGATACTGTGCTTAGCGAATCAGATATTATTTCGCTCCATTGCCCGCTAACACCAGAAACTGAGCAATTTATCAATCAACAAACCCTCGCCTTGATGAAGCCTAATGCGCTGCTGATTAATACAGCGCGCGGTGGATTAATTGATGAAGCCGCGCTTGCTGCTGCGCTGGCTCAAGGCAAGTTATTTGCCGGCGTGGATGTGTTATCGACCGAGCCGCCCACTGCAGATAATCCCTTACTGCATGCGCCTAATATCAGCATCAGCCCGCATAATGCGTGGGCGACGAAGGAAGCAAGACAAAGTCTACTCAATATCGCAGTGGCGAATGTGCACGGTTATTTACAGGGTGAAGTGATTAACTGCGTGAACAAGTAAAGCGGTATGCGTCTTTCTCTCTTTTCATCATGTCGATGTTGAGAGAGAAAGACGTAAATGGTTATTTATTATTGAGTTTTTCTTCTACGCATCCACCACACACCCAATAAGCCTGTGAGGGCTAATACGCCAAATACGACGGGCTTTTTCAGCTTGTGGTACAGGGCGTTCCATTCTGCCATTTCATTCGCCTGCGCTCGTTTTACTGCACCGTCAAAATCGGGCGCTTCACACTGCAAACCAAAGTTCTCGGCCCAAGGCACAAAGGGGCCGTTGGCGACGTATTTTTTGTAGTAACGTAGGGCAAGTTCTTGATCTCGATACAAGACCCAACCTGTGGCTTGGCAGAGTAGCGCTGCATAGGCTTGGCTGTTGTGGGGTACATGATCCGATGCCTTGTTGGCTAGTTCTGCTGCCGTGTAGCGATAATGGAAGCGTTTATCGGGAATTGCTTGGCTGGCGCTGATCCGCAGTTGTTCTTTCTCAGCCAGTTTGCTCGGCTCATTCCAATCACTTAGATCGAACACACCTTGGTAAATAGTGTAATCCGGGGCTAATTCAAATCCTAAGAGTTCCATGCCTTGGTGGCGAGCAAGTTCGGCAACAGCCCAATAGGCTTTCGCGCTATCAATGCCTTTTGTTTTTTTTGCTGCATTCAGCTCTGTGCCGTAGGCAAGGGCGCTGGCATTCAGTTTAGGATTAGGGAAGTAAACCGGCGCTTCAGCTATCGCGCCTTCGCGTAATAGCCTGCGACCTAACAAGTAGCGCAAGCGGTTGTTAATTGGCTCAATATTATCGTACCAGTCGCTGTCTTTAGGGTATTCAAAGGCGATAAATGGCACATGTTCGTCGATAAATAGCTTAAGTTCAGCCGTGGTGAGTACGCGCTCCGCCACATAGGCGATGTCTTGCCAGTACTCATCACCGCTGGCTAGTAAGTGATTGAGCGCATCGACATATTCGCCACGCTCTAGTGACAACACCCCTTGCTCGGCACGAATACGGCAGTAAGTGGCTGTATCTTCATCGGCATTAATGGCTTGTTGCTGAGTTTCTTTAGCGTCAACTGTGGCCGAGATCTTATTGAGCTGCTCAGGGAAGTGACGCGCTGCCTGAGCATAGGCCTTGGCCGCTTCTGCTTGATCGCCCTTTTGTAGCATTAATTTTGCGTTGAGCCACCAAGTGAGGCCGCTCGGTTTCGCTAGCGTTAATAGGCGCTCAGCACTGGCATAATCCCCTAACTGGTAATAAATCGCCGCTAATTTATCGCCATGGTTGAGCTCTAAGCCATCGGTTGGAAATACTTTAAGGAGCTCAGCAACCTTTAATCCCATTTCTGAAAGCTGGCCATTGTAGGCGAATTCATTAGTGCTGCTTTGCCAATAGGCAATCAATAACTGCTGCACGCTCGCCTGTTGCAGTAGCGGCTTAAGTTCAGCAATCTCTTTACCCATCAAAGTGCGGCTTAACATCAATAAGGAATCATAACCGCCGCTATCGCCCTGTACCGATTGCGTGGCATAGAGCTCAATAGCTTTATTTAGTGCATCAGGGGTGAGAGTCATTTGCAGCTCTGACTCAGTTTCACCTGCCCCTTGACTGGTCAATTGCGGGAGTGGCTGGCCTTGGTGTAGCAGGATATAGGCTTGCTCACCTAAGCTCGCTAAACTCAAACGCAGGGGATCGGCGGCGCCTTGTGCGACTTCGGTTTGTAATTGTGTCAGGTAAGCATCGGCACGATTAAAATGTTCAGGATCAGCCGAAGTCTTGCTTAAGATAAGCTCAATACGCGACAGCGAATAGAGTGCCCACAGGCTACGAGATGCGCGTTCACTTTGTGGTAATTTAATGATTTTGCTGAAATAGTTACTCGCCCTCTCATAATCTTTTGCTTCAAACGCTACGGCACCTAAGGTGTACCAAGTTAGCGCTTGTGGTAGATCTTTGTCTAACTTAGCGGCCATTTGCTCGGCTTCAATGGGGCCCGTTGCATCCCGCAAAGTGTTCACTAAAGCTAAATGGGCGTCACTTAACTCGCTGTTTTCAAAGGCGCGAGTTTGTGAAAGATAACGGCTATGCACTTCATCCCACAGATATTCCTGTGCAGCGGGTGCATCTTGATACTGCCAAGGCAAAGGTTTTGCGAGGGCGGTGAGCTGCTGGCTGAAAGAGGTTTGCGGTAAATAACTGAGATTGCTCTGCCTATCCTGAGTGAGTTGCAAAGGAAAATCGGGGCCGCAGGCCAATAGCATAGGGGAAAATAAGCTTAAACAAATGAGCGTGGTCTTTTTAAGCATAAAAGCCCGATTGGGTGTTGCCATGGTAAACGATAGTTTTGGCTTATGGCGCATAAATTCCCTGTAAATATAATGACTCACAACGTGCCCAGCCTATCACTTTTTGGCCGCCAGGGTTGAGCATGTGTGTTTGAATGTCTCTGTTTGATTGCGGCATAGGCATGATTGCAGTGCGTGAAACTGTTTTGGTTGGTGTCAACGCTGCTGTATTCTCAGCTCGCCATTGCCACGTTAACAGCCCATCTTTTTGTATTACGCTATAGCCATTTTGCGCATCATACCCGCTGCAAGCTTGTCCCGCTAGCGACAAAAGAGGAGGAATTTCACCTGCAATATTACCGTGATTCATTAAGCTCAGTTGGAATAGCTGTGGCTTGCGGATTTCCAGATTTTTTGGCTTATTTTCAGCGGCTAATGTCGTTTGGGTTGTGGCCTTGTTATCGCTCGAGATCACTAATTCAATCTTGGCGGCAAGTTCACCTTGCTGTGCAACGGCGATTAAGGTGTCGAGTGGCCAAACCCTTTTATCCCCTTCCAGCGGCAGCCGAAACCAGATAATGCCTCTGAGTTTGGCATCTTTTTGAGTGTGTAGTTTTTGCACAAAGGCTTGTAATACTAGAGGATCGGCCATCAGTTCCTGTACTACATTGGCTGATTGGAGTTGATCGCGCAGCGGTGTTTCACTTTCAACTTGATAACCTGAAGCTGTACTGATGACCGCCGAACCATAGGCGGGGAGCGCAATAAGGTAAGGCACAGTGCTGATATTTGAGAGTTGCTGCACCCACTGCCAACCTTGAGTCGCATCGAATAGCCCGAGGCGTGGATCGCTTACGCTGTGAATTTGTAGCACGAGTTCATCAATACTGGTGAGTAATGCGGGGAAATCGGCACTATTGAGCCAAGCGGGCAGTGCAGTAATGCTGAGTTTGAGTTCTGTGGGTAACTGCGCTTTAAGCTTTGTAAGAAAATCCCGATAGGCTGGCAGTTTACTGTTGGCACTGTCGTGGTCGATTTCCACCCCAGCGATTTTAGTGCCTTTAGCCTGCCAGCTGTTAAGTACTTGGCTGATTTTACTGATGATCTCAGCATCATTGAGTCGAGTAAGTTGGCCATCTAAGCGAACCACAGCGATTTTGGGTCTAGGATCGGTCTGTAGCCAAGTGTGGTTAACGGCGACCTCAAACCAAATATCGGCACCATTGGGTTTGGGGTGTGCCTGCAGGGCTAAAATACGTAATCCTTGGAATGCACTTTGGCTTTGCACTAATGCCGTTTGATTGGAGGGGCGCCATTGGCGCTGCCAGATATAGACTTCCTGCGAAAGTGGCGCTCGAAGTGTTGTTGCTTCTGTAGCGGTTTTTACTGCGACACTGGTATTTGGGCTAGCCGTGATTTCATTGGGGTTTGATGCCGGCTGGCAGGCGCTCATAAATACGGCGGCGCTCAACAAAGCAAATAAGAACCATTGATTTCGGCTTATGTTTTTAACCAGATTGCCTATGCCCATACTACTGCTATCGATTCCGTTTTGAGTGAGGCATTACTATGCCCGAAAAATGCCACTTATACATCGCGGTCAAACTTCTGATATCACGCCTTAAGTTTGGTTCTTTCTTTGGTGCCTTGCTAATCAATATCAGAACTCAGATCTCAAAAATCAGGATCGACTTGAAAGCGCATCTGTTCACGGGTGACGGGATGTTGAAGCATCAATAAATCTGCATGCAGATGCAGGCGATTGGCGCGAGTGCCGTACAGATCGTCACCTACAATGGGCGTATTTAGCCCTTCTGAGTGGGCGCAGTGAACTCTGAGTTGATGGGTTCGGCCCGTTTTTGGGGATAGATATACGCGGGCTGTACGTGCCATTTCATCGATATGGCTCAATTCCCAATAGGTTTGGGCCGCTTTGCCAAATTCATGGCAAACGAGTTGCCTCGGTCTATCGTCTAAATCGCCACGCAGGGGTAAAGAGATTTGTCCCGCTGCCTGTTTATCAGCCATTGCTGTAGGGATCCCTGCTAAAAGTGCCACATAACGTTTAGTCACTGTGCGCTGGATAAACTGTTTTTGCAGCTGTTTATGGGCGTCTTTTGTCAATGCGAACACCATTAATCCCGAGGTCGACATATCGAGCCTGTGGACGATAAGTGGCCCAGTGGAATTGGGAAACGTTTGCCGCATGCGCGAATACATTGAGTCTTCAATTTCTTTGCCGGGCACTGATAAAAATTCGGCGGGTTTGTTCACAATCGCCATCGCCTCGTCTTGGTAGAGGATGCTTAAGGTTTTGCCTTCGGCGGGGTTCGTCAGCAGCGGATTTTCATCGACAACAAGCCCTTCGAGCATATGCCCCAAGATAGGTTGGCATTTACGCAGACAGGCAGGATAAAACTGCTTATGTTGGCGAATTTCTGATTTTGGCGGCGCCCCCCACCAAAATTCGGCAATCGCTAATGGTTTAAGACCATGTTTGAAGGCGTAATGTAGCAACTTCGGGGCGGCACATTCTCCCGAGCCTGCGGGCGGCGTTAACTCAACCGTCCCGTTAAATATGCCGTTAAGGCTTTTTTCTGCGCCGCGAATATTCAAAAAACGATACTGCTCAAACAGCTTTTGCTGCAGCGCCGCCGAGAGCTGTTTACGCTGTAGTCTTAACGCGTCACGCTTATCAGTGAGCAGAGTTAACGCTTGGCTGATGGCATGGATACGTTCATCCCAATAGCGTTTAATATCTCTTAACTGATTCTTTTCGTTAATGCTTTCTTGGCTGAGTTTGGCTTCGATTACAGTATTTTCACGTAAAGTCTCATCAGTTGGATTGGCAGCCCATTGCACTGCGAGTTGATTGCGCTGCGTCTTGCGGGATTGACGGCCGTCAATCATCACTTGCCTGTGGGCGGCAAGCTTGGCTTGTGCTTGGGCTTGCTCAGCGTTGAGTTCGCTCGATAGCCGAGGAATCTCGGGGTGATTTTCTACTGCAAGTAGCTGCTCGTTAATTTGGTTGATTTGCAGATTTTCGGCGTGGAAAAAATTGTCCTTAGCCAGCATATCAAACACAGGTGGAACGAAGCGTGGCCAATGGTTCTGCTCAGCTAACTTGCCCGAAAATGCCGACAAATAGCCTACTTTTCCCTGCAGATCTTGCACTAAAAGCACACCAAACATCTTGCCAATGGCGCCGGTTAACTCCCCCGTGAGGCCAAAGTTATGTTGCCAATCGTTTTGAGTCTCAAGGTGGCGTTGTAATTCGTTGGCAGCGATCACGCACAATGGATGTGGCTCGTAATAGAAAGGAAAGGTAAAACGCTGCGGCAGGGCATAGGCATCAATGGCTTGTGTGAAAGAGGTAAAGCAAGAAGGCTGAAGATGCATATTGGGGTCTACTGTTGGTTTTACTTATCTGGGTTAATTATCAGAGTTAAGCCACAACTTAGGATTTACCTAAATGCAAGCTGAGGGCTGGCAAGAAAGGGCGCTAGTTTACTCCGCCTATTGGGGACGGTCACTTTTTATTGGTGCGGCTCTGTGTTGAAAAAGGGAAATGGTATTAAAGCGCATTTCCCTTTGATGTGTCGCTTGTGCTTAAAGCCAATTTTAAACGGCTAAACCCGCTTAAAAGATGACTTTCACTTTACTGGCGCTATCGAGTGCTTTGCAGATTGCGCTGTCGATATCGATATCACGGGCAAGCGCGACACCTAAACGGCGGCGACCATCAATATCGGGTTTGGCGAATAATCTAAGCTGAGTGTTGACCGCTTCTAATGCCGCACCAATCCCTTGGTAGCGGATATTGCTTGAGGTGCCTTCGGCCAAAATTACCGCTGAGGCACTTGGACCATGCTGATGGATATTGGGAATAGGTAGGCCGAGAATCGCTCTAACATGCAGGGCAAATTCCGATAAATCTTGGCTGATGAGTGTGACTAAGCCTGTGTCATGTGGTCTTGGCGAGACTTCAGAGAAATACACTTCATTGGCTTTAACAAACAGTTCTACGCCAAATAGTCCATAACCGCCAAGGGCTTCGACGACTTTGCTCGCAATCGCTTGGGATTTTGCTAACACTTCATCGGACATGGCTTGTGGCTGCCATGACTCGCGATAATCGCCATCTTCTTGCCTGTGGCCAATGGGCGCACAAAAATGAATGCCGTTGACTGCGCTGATGGTTAACAGGGTGATTTCATAATCGAAGGGAATAAAGCCTTCGACTATCACGCGACCGCCGCCGGCGCGTCCGCCTTCTTGGGCGTATTGCCACGCTTTATGGCTGAGGGCGATATCGCGAATAACGCTTTGGCCTTTGCCCGAGGAACTCATGACTGGCTTCACCACACAAGGTACGCCAATTTCACTAATGGCTTGATTAAATTCGGTTTCGGTATCACAGAAAAAATACGGAGAAGTCGGTAAACCTAAGGTTTCAGCGGCGAGACGACGAATACCTTCCCTGTCCATAGTGAGCTTCGTTGCCCTAGCCGTGGGGATAATATTCACCCCTTCTGCTTCCATGTCCACTAAGGTTTGGGTGGCGATGGCTTCAATCTCTGGGATGACTAAGTGCGGTTTTTCTAACTCGATAACCGCACGCAGGGCGTTGGCATCGAGCATATTGATCACATGGGAGCGATGCGCGACTTGCATGGCGGGGGCGTTGGCGTAACGGTCAACGCCAATCACTTCAACGCCTAAGCGTTGTAGTTCAATGGCAACTTCTTTGCCAAGTTCACCGCAGCCGAGCAACATGGCGCGTCGTGC
This sequence comes from Shewanella sp. SM74, assembly GCF_025653725.1. Classification (NCBI taxonomy): domain Bacteria; kingdom Pseudomonadati; phylum Pseudomonadota; class Gammaproteobacteria; order Alteromonadales; family Shewanellaceae; genus Shewanella; species Shewanella sp. SM74. The sequence continues at coordinate 222,216 of NZ_JAKKRZ010000004.1, forward strand.
GCCCTCAGTGTAGGGAGTGCCTATCATGTGTGGGTACCTTTGAGATTGTAGGGATGATGAGTTTTATGCTTGCGTTCTATGTCGCAATGATGCGGTTAGTTTAGCCTGAACAGGCTTTAGGGTCATGGAGTAAATTGACAAGTGTGTCCCGGATCACTGGGGGCAAAAACGAAACAGCATATCTTTGGTTAATATTGGGGCTGAGGTTGAGAGTAAACTCAAATGTTAATGTCATGTTGGTAGCATGTTTGGGGACCATCCACTAATCTTTGGGATGGAATACATATTATTAATACAAGGAGATGCAGATGTTCTTAGATTACTTTGCGTTAGGTATTTTGTTTTTTGTCATCATTATCATGTTTTATGGTGTCATTGCCATTCATGATATCCCCTATGAAATAGCCAAAAAGCGTAATCATCCCCAGCAAGATGCATTGCATATCGCCGGGTGGGTGAGTCTATTCACCCTACATGCAATTTGGCCATTTTTATGGATCTGGGCGACTTTATACCGTGAAGATCGCGGTTGGGGGTTCAATACTGTAATGAAGCGAGAATTAGTTTTAGAGGAGGATGTGAATTCATTGCGCGAGACGGTCAGAGGGCTTCAGACTCGGCTTGAACAGTTAGAGCAAATAACTCCCATGAATATAGCGCCTGCTGTGGATGCGATAAAAAAAGAAAAAGTTGAGGTATAACATGGATTTATTACTCATACTCACCTATGCGGCCGTGTGTATTGCTATCTTTAAAGTCTTTAAAATTCCGATGAATAAATGGACTGTTCCCACCGCAGTGCTGGGTGGGGTATTCATTATTGGTACCTTATTGCTGGTGATGAATTACAACCATCCTTATTCTCGTTTTGCCCGTGAATATTTTGTCACTATCCCTATCACACCCGCAGTAAAAGGCTTAGTGACTTCGGTGGAAGTGCAGCCTAATATGCCTGTTAAACAAGGGGATGTGTTATTTCGTCTCGATCCTATTCCCTTCGAAGCCGTTGTTAAACGTAAACGCGCTGCTTTGATGGAAGCAGAGCTCCAAGTGCCACAACTCGCCGCGGCGTGGGAGTCGGCTAAGGCTAATGTAGAGCGCGCTAGGGCCGATAAAGACCGTAATAAATCTGCCTTCGAGCGTTATGAGTTAGGCCGCAAGAAAGGGGGCGCGAATTCGCCTTTTACTGAACTGGAACTCGATAATAGGCGTCAATTGTACTTAGCCTCAGAGGCACAACTGACCGTCGCGAATGCTGAAGAACTGCGTGTCAGGCTGGCCTATGAATCTAATATTGATGGTGTTAATACCAAAGTGGCTGGCTTGCAAGCTGATTTAGCCAGTGCACTCTACGATTTAGAACAGACAGTCGTGCGGGCACCTGCAGATGGTGTGGTGACGCAAATGGCACTTCGTGCGGGAGCGATGGCAGTGCCTTTACCATTACGTCCCGTAATGAGCTTTATTCCCGACGAGCAACGCTACTTTGCGGGGGCATTCTGGCAAAACTCGTTAATGCGTTTGCAGGAAGGTGATGAAGCTGAAGTGATATTGGATGCCGCTCCAGGACAAATCTTTAAGGGAAAAGTGGCGAAAATATTACCCGCTATGGCTGAAGGTGAAGTTCAAATGGGCGGCGCGCTGCAGTCATCGGCTCGTTTATTTCAAAATGGTCGCGTTATTGTGCTGATTGATATCGAAGATGATGCTATCCGTACGCAATTTCCTGCGGGTGTTTCTGGGCAGGTTGCAATTTATACTGAACATTTCCATCATGTCGCTGTGATGCGTAAAGTATTGCTGAGGATGCAAGGTTGGCTGAATTACTTGTTTTTTGATGGACATTAACCCTTAATCGGTTAACTTTTGTCTGTTGTATCAAGTCCAGTTCGCTGGACTTTTTTGTGACACATTTTTGGGTGAATAAAAAGGAATTTGAAAGCATGCAAGATATTCACGATTTAACCTCAGTGCTGCGCTCCAATACGCCAATTGTAGTGATTGAAACCTATGAGAATATCGCGTGGTTGAGCTGCTTAAGCGGGTCGCCAGTGTGCTTTATCAACCTGTGTTTACATGGAGTATCACCCAAGGTCTGGCACGGGTCGATAAGCCCTTGGCGGCGCAAAAGTTTAATAGCGAACCTACAGATTTGCTCGGGCAAATTAAATCAACCTCGCAGCAGGGAATTTATGTGCTGTGCGACTTCCATCCCTTTGTGATTGATGCACCTAAGAATGTCCGTTTGCTTAAAGAAATCGCCCTTGAGTACGAGACGCTGCAACACACATTAGTGCTGGTGAGCCATGCCTTTGAAATTCCGCCTGAAATCAAACGTTATTGCGCTTATTTTCACTTAACTTTGCCAAGTACAGTGCAATTGCAAAATCTGATTTATCTTGAAGTTGATAAAATTCGTCACCAAGGTACGCCGCTACAGGTCGATGATGCGGCTGTGGTCAAATTAGCCGATAATCTGCGGGGCGTGACTTTAGACGATGCCCGTCGTCTCGTACGCAAAGCCATAGTCAATGACGGTGCTATTACCTTGTCAGATATCGACGCCATCAATAAAGCCAAGTTTCAGCTACTCGATCTTAATGGTGTGCTGCAATTTGAATACGACACCAGTGATTTTTCACAGGTCGCAGGACTACATAATCTTAAAAAATGGCTCAAGCAGCGCTCGCCCATAGTGGCTGTCAGCGCTATTGACCAAGGCGGCCAGCCGACTCCAGTTCAGCACGTCAAAGCGCTCGATGCGCCCAAGGGGATTTTACTGCTGGGCGTTCAGGGCAGTGGTAAGAGCCTCGCGGCTAAGGCCGTTGCGGGCGTCTGGCAACGACCTTTGCTCAGGCTCGATATGGCAGCCTTATATAACAAATACATAGGCGAAACCGAGAAGAACCTGCGTAATGCACTGGATCTGGCTGACATGATGTCGCCCTGTGTGCTTTGGATAGATGAAATTGAAAAAGGCTTAAGCGGGAGTTGCAGCGATGAGGGCACCTCGACGCGGATCCTCGGCACCTTACTTACCTGGATGGCGGAGCGTAAATCTGAAGTGTTTGTGGTGGCTACCGCTAATGATATTCAAGTTCTGCCGCCAGAGTTGATGCGAAAGGGCAGGATGGATGAAATCTTTTTTGTCGATTTACCCGACGAAGCTATACGCAAAGCCATCTTCTTAATCCACTGTAAGCGCCGTGGAATCGATGTGGCGAGCTTAGATCTCGCCCAGTTATCGGCGCGTAGCCAAGGATTTTCCGGCGCCGAAATCGAGCAAGCCGTTATTGCTGCCATGTATACCGCAAGAAGTGTCGAGTGCAGTGTCGACCAAGTGCTATTACTTGAAGAACTTAGTAAGACACGGCCTTTATCTGTGGTCATGAGCGATAAAATCAATGCGCTACGACAATGGGCAGCAGGCCGAACCGTGAATGCCCATGAGTAAGATTTTTGCTTGGTACCATGAGTGCTAACTAGCATTTTTAAACGTTACATTAGCTTAGTTATTTTCGACATTCCCAAGGTACCGTTATGAATGATGAGTCGTTTTACTGGATATTAGTGATACAAGGATAAGAGATTGAAAAGTATATATGAACTGATTGATATCGAAGACTCTGGCATAAAAGTAGTCAATGAAATGGTTGCTGGTGCTGAGCATTGTGTAGAGATACTACCGCCGTCAAAGGATCGGGTTGAAGTACTTGAATCCCTTCAGGTATCGACTCGTTCGGTATTAGGGGCTATTGCCTACGAAACCGGTGGGATTTTGATCGACAATGGATGGATTCGATTTTTCGGCTCTGGACATGAAAGATTGTCTAGAAACCTTACTGATTGGAATAGAAGTGCACATTATCTTTTAGTGGCGAATGACGTAGTTGGTGGATTTTTTGCTATCAACGGCGGCGGTTTAGGTGCAGATGTTGGGAATATATACTATTGGTCGCCAGACTCAATTCATTGGGAAGGATTAGAAATCGGATTCACAGATTTTTTTCAATGGTCAGCTACAAAGAGAATCAATGAGTTTTATGCGAGTTTAGGTAAAGATCGCTTTCAAAAAAACTATTCACAGATAGCTACAGATAAATGCCTGAGCTTTTATCCATTTTTATGGGCGAAAGAAGGTTCTATTGAAATAAGCAGCGTGAAAGTGGTGTCAGTTGATGAAATGTATAGGCTGAAATTGGAATTATTAACCTCGGTTAGTTAATTCGTTTACCCGCTGATTTTATGAGTACTTCTGCAATAATTATTTGTTATAAATATCGAATATATTGATTGTTAGATGTAAATCTGCTTATCAGCTCTATTGATTCAACATGGATGGGCTGTATATGCCATCTATAATTAATCACTTCTTCTGAGGGGACAGCACCAAGATCTAGCTGACGTTTTTGGCGATATCTTGGGCTTTCTCGTTATCGCTTGCATCAAAAATCAAAGCTGTCGCTATCACCAAAAGCTGTCGCGGCAATGCCTAATGAGTGCTTTAGTGTTGGCGTGACAATATCTCTTTAAATGGTTTGAATCTTAGCGGTATCCACTCCCTGTGGTACCGCTAATGCTGCTTATTCCTATCATGATGACATTAGATATCAAAGGCGAGACTGCCCGGAGTCAGGAATGGCCAACTTAGACGCGTCGGTGAACTCTCACCCTGCGCACCAAAGAAGTAAGCTGTTCTTGGGGTAGCGTAAACTACACTGCCTTTTTGCAACCCGAGTTCCTGCAGATTATGGTGGGTAAATTTGGCTTCCCACAGTTCTTCGCTATGCCAGCCATGTGGGGCTAATTCCAATCTAACTTCGGCGCCGATTGGGGTCATGGCGACAATATTGAACGGCAAATTGGCCTGACTATTGGGCTTATTTGACAGCGCTAATTCGTGACTGCGTACATAGAGAACACCATCTTGCTGCAGGGTTTGCTGTTCTGGAGGTGTTAAAAATGCTTGACCATTTTCCCAACGTTTTTGTTGCCAACTGGCTTCAAAGACATTGACGTTACCAAGAAAATCAAACACAAAGCGACTATTGGGGTGTGAGTATAGCTCAGCAGGTGTATTAATCTGCTCTATATGACCATTGCTCATCACTACCACTCTATCTGAGAGCTCAAGCGCCTCATCCTGATCGTGGGTCACAAACACGCTGGTGAATTTCAATTCATCATGCAGGCTGCGTAGCCAGCGGCGTAGTTCTTTACGCACTTTAGCATCTAAGGCGCCAAAGGGTTCATCCAGTAGCAAGACTTCTGGTTGGGTCGCCAGTGCGCGGGCCAATGCAATGCGCTGTTTTTGTCCTCCCGAGAGTTGTTCTGGATAGCGCTGTGCGAGGTGGCCTAGTTGTACTGTTTCTAGCAGTTGTGTCACTCGCTTATGAATTTCTGCCGCCGAAGGCCTTTGTTTTTTCGGCATGACTTCGAGTCCAAAGGCGACGTTATCGGCGACCGTCATATGGCGAAACAGCGCGTAGTTTTGAAACACAAAACCCACGCGTCTTTCACGCACATGCACTTGGGTGACATCTCGATTGCCGAATTGAATTTGGCCGCTATCGGCTCCTTCAAGACCGGCAATAATCCGCAGCAGTGTGGTTTTACCTGAACCTGATGGTCCCAGCAGACCAATCATTTCCCCTTCTTGAATATCGAGATTAAGTGGGGAAAGCGCCTGAAATTGGCCAAATTTCTTGGAAATATTAGTAAGACGAATACTCATAGTTGGCTCTGCTCTTTATTGTCATTGGCGGTTAAACTGCGTTGTTGCCGCCATTCCACTACGGCTTTTAACATTAGGGTAAATAGGGCGATCAGGGCCAGTAATGACGCGCTCGCGAAGGCGGCTTCGGCCTGATAATCTTCGTACAATAATTGCACATGTAAAGGTAAGGTATTGGTTTCGCCTCGAATGTTGCCAGACACGACAGCAACGGCACCAAATTCTCCTACGGCTCTGGCATTAGTGAGGATCACACCGTAAATCAGTGCCCATTTGATGTTGGGCAGGGTCACGCGGCGAAAGAGTTGCCACCATGACGCTCCGAGGATCACTGCAGCTTCTTCTTCCGATGCGCCCTGTTGTTGCATCAATGGGATCAGTTCTCTGGCTACAAAGGGGCAAGTGACAAAAATGGTCACTAATAGTATTCCCGGCCAAGCAAACATGATCTGCAGATCGTGCTCATATAGCCATTCGCCCAGCCAGCCACTGTTGCCATAGAGCAGCAAATAGAGCAAACCTGCGACGACAGGGGAGACCGCAAATGGAATATCAATTAGCGTGATCAGTAACTTGCGACCGGGGAATTCAAAACGAGTCACGCTCCAGGCCAGCATGATTCCGAACACTAAATTGATCGGTACTGTGAGTGCTGCCACCATCAGTGTTAAGCCAATCGCATGCAGCGAATCCGGTTGAGTTAAGTGTCCAATATAACGCTCCCAACCTCCGACAAACGCCTGCTGAAAAATACTCACCAGCGGCAATAGCAACAATAGCAAGCCTAAGAGCACGGCGAGGGTAATAAGGCTCCATTTGATCAGGGGCGCTTCACCGACTCTTAAGGGTTTAAATGAGTTCATATTCGCTCCTTATCGTCCATGAATGCGGCGCAGATAACGCGCCTGCCACAGGTTTATCAGCAGTAATAGCAGTAACGAGGTCATCAGAACCACTGAGGCAATGGCGCTGGCACCTGCAAAATCAAATTCTTGCAGGCGGACAAAGATCATTAACGAAGTGATTTCACTGATATAAGGCATATTGCCAGCGATAAAGATCACTGCACCAAACTCACCCAGACTGCGGGTAAAAGACAGTGCCGTTCCAATCATTAATGCTGGCCAAAGAGAGGGCAAAATAACCCGCCAGAATACCGAACGATCCGAGGCGCCAAGCGTCATTCCCGCTTCTTCTTCCTCGTGGGATAACTCTTCGAGAACGGGTTGTACCGTACGAACCACAAAGGGAATACTGGTGAAAATCATCGCGACCACTATGCCTAGCGGGGTGTAGGCGACTTTTATGCCCCATTCAGCTAATAGACTACCGATTTGGCCGTTTTCCGCATAAAGGGTGGCTAAGGTGATACCGGCAACGGCGGTCGGCAAGGCAAAGGGCAAATCTACCAAGGCATCTAAAATGCGTTTGCCGGGAAATTCATAACGCACGAGTACCCATGCGAGTAATAATCCGAAAAGGCAGTTAAATAATGATGCCGCGAGCGCCGATAGTATAGTGACTTGGTAACTGGCAACCACTCTGGGATCGGCAATCACGCCCCAGTATTCGGACCAGCTCATTGAACTGGTCTGCATGATTAGGCCTGTGGTTGGCAATAATAGGATTAGGCTGACAAACAGCAGGGACACACCTAAGCTGATGGTAAAACCGGGAAGAACCCGCTTATGGCGTAAACGCCCGTTATTAAAAATCACAGAATAATCACCCGATCAGGTTAATTGCGTTAAACCAATACTATTTATACGGTTCGCTCGTTGTTGGCTCAAGCCATTTGTTGGATGCAATCTTTACGGCTAACACTGATTGATAAATGCCAATTAGCGATAAACCCGAGACTTTGCTCGGGTTCAATGTTGATATCTTACTACATTAAGGACGATATCAGCGCTTTAATAGCTCATCGAGTTTTGCACCGTTAGCAAACTGCGTTTTCATCGCATTATCCCAACCACCGATGATTTGCTCAACAGTTAGCAGGTCAACGGTAGGGAACTGCTTAGCAAACTCAGCTTTTACCTTTTCATTGTGTACACGATAGCTGAATCCTGCCAGTAGACGTTGCGCTTCTTCGCTGTAGAGATAATTCAAATACTCAGTGGCGAGTTCCTGTGTACCGTTACGCTTAGCATTTTTCTCAACCACAGCGACGGGGAACTCTGCCAGAATCGAGGTTTTTGGTACAACCACTTGGTAATCGTCCGTACCATACTGCTGGCGGATATTGTTCACTTCCGATTCAAAGGTAATTAATACATCACCGATCCCACGTTCAACAAAGGAGGTGGTCGCACCGCGGCCGCCAGTATCAAATACTGCGACATTACCGAGGAATTTTTTCAGGAATTGATCCAGTTTAGCCTGATTATCCTTACCATAGTTTTTCTGAGCATAACCTAATGCGGCTAAATAAGTGTAGCGAGCATTACCAGAGGTTTTTGGGTTAGGAAAGACCAGTTTAACGTCATCTTTAGCTAAATCGCCCCAGTCGCTGATTTGCTTTGGGTTACCCTTACGCACCAAAAATGCAATGGTGGAATAGTAAGGTGAACTGGCGTTAGGCAGTAATTGTTGCCAATTTTCTGGGATCAATTTACCGCGGTCATGGAGGACCTGAACGTCTGTTACTTGGTTAAACGTCACCACATCTGCGGGTAATCCCTGCAGAATAGAGCGTGCCTGTGCAGATGATCCTGCATGGGATTGTTTAATTTCGACGGTTTTACCTGTTTTCTCTTCCCAATGTTTGGCAAAAACGGGGTTGTAGGCATTGAATAATTCCCGTGCGATATCATAAGAGGAATTAAGCAGGGTTTGATCTGCGGCAGTCACATTGAGTGAGGTTCCCAGAATGAGGGTTCCTAGCAGGGCCTTTATCAATTTTACGGACATTTTTAACTCCTTAATCTGGCAATTTTGTCAGCGTTATGGCACCTAGAGTAATAGAATTAATTGTTTATAAAAAGCCAGTTGAATAGAACTTTTTTGAATAACTATGAGCGATTTATTTTATGTTATAAGCAGTATTCACCGTGTTTGTCAGTGGTAACCGACTTAGAATAGGCTATCGCTTAGTTGTTTTTATCAAGTAAAGGATAATCCTAGTGTCTGACTTTCCGACAATTGAAGCCTGCATCGGGCAAACTCCGCTGGTTCGCTTGCAGCGGCTTAACTGTGGTACTTCCACTATACTGTTAAAATTGGAAGGCAATAACCCCGCGGGTTCTGTAAAAGATCGTCCTGCACTCAATATGATTATTCAGGCCGAACATCGCCAAGAAATAAGCCCTGGTGATACGCTTATTGAGGCAACGAGTGGCAATACTGGGATTGCACTGGCGATGGCGGCGGCAATCAAAGGATACAAGATGATCCTGATTATGCCGAATAATTCGACTCAGGAGCGTAAGGATGCGATGCAAGCCTATGGCGCAGAACTCATGCTAGTGGATAACATGGAGACTGCGCGGGATTTGGCGCTGCAGTTACAAAGCGAAGGCAAAGGTAAGGTGCTGGATCAATTTAATAACCAAGATAACGCTAATGCCCATTTCCTCACGACAGGCCCTGAGATCTGGCAACAGAGTCTAGGCAAAATTACCCACTTTGTGTCAAGTATGGGGACGACAGGTACCATAATGGGTGTGTCCAAATACCTTAAAACTTGTAATCCCGACATCACTATCGTCGGTCTTCAGCCCGCCGATGGCAGTGCTATTCCAGGGATTCGGCGTTGGCCGCAGGCATATTTGCCTGGTATTTTTGATGCTTCTTGGGTTGATTTAGTTATGGATATTGAAGAGCAAGATGCAAAAGCCATGGCGAGAACCTTAGCGCGAGAGGAAGGGATTTGTGCTGGAGTCAGTTCGGGCGGTGCCGTGTTTGCTGCGCTGGAGATTGCTAAACAATATCCGGGTTCTGTGGTCGTGGCGATTGTCTGTGATAGGGGCGATCGTTACCTTTCGTCAGGGCTTTTTTCCTGAGTCCTAGATTTTTACTCTAAGCATATTGAGCGATATGAATGTTTGATGGGTGAAAATGGGCGAGATACGCCCATTTTTACCCTTTAAAACGTGATCATTTTTTCGGTGGGAATTGCGCCAAAATTCGGTTGACGGCTTTGGCGGTATCTTGGGCTTTCTCGTTACCGCCTGCATCGAAATCATAGCTGTCGCTGCCACGCCAAATAAGAGCTTTGGTCTTAGGATCGACAATATCTATCTGAATGGTTTGAATTTTAGCGGTATCACTCCCCAGCGGCACGCCAACACTGGTGCCTATTCCAATCCCGCCCGAATTTCCGAATGTGCCTGTGCCTAATCCAATGGATAGCCCTGAATCTTTGGGCTTATCTTGGGTGAGTAAGGCGTAGGCGACGTTAAAGTCGGGCGACGCTGTATTTTCTACAAACCCTTTTTGAGTCAATTGGTTGTTAATTTCTACTTGAATACGCTGGGCGCTTAACGGGTCATCCGTCGGCTGTGGTGTTAACTGGGTAAAGCTGCGTAGTGCGGTGAAGTCGTAATTGAGATCATAATCGTTTTTCGGTTTACTGCTGCAAGCGCTTAATAAGGCAACAGCGACGAGCAGACTGGCAAAGTGACGGTATCCCATGATAGTGCTCCAAGTTGTACAAACTCTGTTCAATGTGCCTTGATTAAGGTTGTTTCTGCAAGTACTTTAGATAAGTGTGTTGTATTTGAATCGCTTTGAATGCAATCCAACGGTATCTTTTTTAGCGCTGGTCGTTTTGAGTATGGTTCATTTTTAGATAGGAATAGCGGCAGGTTATGGAACAGTTAGCCTTTTTTGATATCCCGAGTCCTTGTATCGGTGTGTGTGTTACCGATGCGCGCGGTTACTGTAATGGTTGCCTGCGAAGCCGTGACGAAAGATTCAATTGGTTAACGTTTTCAGATGCGCAAAAGTATGATGTCATTCGCCTGTGTACTCAACGTAAACGTCGTCGCCAGTTAGCGATGATGAAAGCAAGGCAAGCACAAATAGAGCAAGAAAGAGCAGCGTTAAACCCACAGTTGAATTTTGAGCCTGAGCCCGAAGCCGATCTGGATTTTGGTGGCTTCGATCTAGACTAATATCTTGAATACTTTGTTAAATAGTCTTATTTAACTGACTTGTAGAATTAGCGAGTTAGATGAATAACAGACCCGCAGTCGTTTAATCCCTATCCCTATTACAGCTTACGCTTCTTCGGCCAGATTAAACTAAATCGAGTATGTTGTGCATCACTGGTAACACTCACATTCCCTTGATGTCGTTGCATAATCCGTTTGATGATCGCAAGGCCTAAACCATGTCCTTTATTTCCATTCTGTACCGATTGGCTGCGATAAAATGGCTCGAACACTTTCGGTAAATCCACCGCAGGGATAGGTTCGCCGTCGTTAGTCACACTTAAATTGATCCTGTGCTGGGTCTGCTTAACCTCAATAATGATTTCAGTGCGGGCAAAGCGTTGAGCATTGGTCAGTAAATTCTGTAGCGCCCGTTCGATTAATGCGGGTTCTCCGAATAAGGGCAGTTTTTCGACTTCGGCTTTGAGCGTTATAGGCGTTGGACTTAAGGTTTCTAGGCGCTTAATACTTTGATTGATGAGATTAATTAAATCGTACTCATCCAACTGGATACCTTCTCGCTGTGACTCTAAGCTGGCGTAGGTCAGCAGTTCTTGAAGTAAGTCTTCCATTTCTTTGATGTCGAGCTGCATTTCATCGAGAAAGTCTTGTCGCTTCTGTTCGTCCGAATCTGGCTGACAATACATAGGCATAAGTGCAAGAGCGAATTTGAGCCTCGCCAGTGGCGTGCGGATCTCATGGGATACCGCATTAGATAAGTGTTTCTGGTTCTCAATCAAGGCGCTGATATGTCGCGCCATTTCGTTAAACGTATTGGCTAAGGGCTTAACTTGGGAGCGATTTGACAGGGTAATCCGCGTGTCCCATTTGGCTTCGCCAAATTCTTTGGTGGCCTTACGCAGTATGCTCAAATCCCGTGAAAGCGGGCCGACCCAAATTAGCGCAACGAGGGCGAGCGATAAATAAAAGAACAGGGTGAACAGGCTGCGAAGGTTGGCTCTGGGATCGATGTCCAGCGGCCCCGCCATTAAAACTTGATCGTCTACTCGAATAAATTGCAGCAAGCTATCATCATTGGCCGTGGTGGTGAACACCTTGCTTGTGCTTAACGCTTGATTATCTGCCAGCGCGACTTGATCTGCATTGAGTAATTGCAGTGGCATCACAGGGTTCGCTGGGATCGCCTCCAGATACCGTTGGCGGGCATCGGGAGGTAATTCAGCTAATAATTGCGCCAATGCCACTAACGGCGCATCGAGGGCATTATTGTCATCAACATTCTTCTGCCACAGGCTGTCGAGTGTCCAGCCAATCCCAAGCACGCTGAGACTGAGTAGCAGATATAAACTGATAAAGAGACGTTTCACTGTATTTGTGCTTAGTTATTCCAAGCTTCAGGAGCAAAGAGATAACCTTGTCCCCAAACGGTTTTAATTCTGAAAGGTGTCTCAATATTATCGTTGAGTTTTTTACGTAATCTAGAGATCCGCACGTCAATTTTTCGATCTTTACCATCGAAATCAATATTGAGTAACAACTGATAAATATACTGACGGCTGAGCACTTGGCCCGCTTGCGAGGCCAGTAACCACAGCAATTCGAATTCATGGCTGGTGAGATCGATTTCAGTTTCATTAAGACGAATCGCATGGGTATGCGGGTCGATACTCAATTTACCGAAGGTTAGACAATGTGATTCTGCCTGTGGTGGCTGATTCTGACGGCGAAGTAAGTTGTTGATCCGCGCAACTAACAGAGCAGGATCGACGGGCTTGACCACGTAGTCATCGGCACCGAGTTCTAGTCCTTTGATTTGATCTTCGCTTGAGCCAAGTGCGCTCATCAATAGGATTGGACCTGCGAAATAATCGGGCAGTTTCTCACACAGAGTGAGACCATCCATGCCCGGTAGCATAATGTCTAACAGTATGATATCTGGCTTGTAATTGATTAATCGTGTTAGCACTGTATCGCCACGGCGTTCAACTTCAACATGCATACCATGGGATTTTAGGTAATCTACAATCAAGTTTGCTAGGCGAACGTCGTCTTCAACCAATAATACTCTGTGGTTCGATTGTGGGCTTGTCATTAAAATAAACTCCAAGGGTTGCGGTAACGTCTGCGAACCTGAGGTTGTGATGCAGAAGTGATTTTAAGTTTGGCACCAGCCAAAGTTTGGTTACTGTCTTTACTCACCATGACAAATTGAATATCCGTCATAGTGTGGATTTTCATGCTTAACGTATGGGTTGAAACTGAATCACTGCACCATTTGGGATAGGCGGCGTTGTCGGACAAGATACAGATAAGCTCATCTTTAGCGAGTTCCCACTGTAGTTCTATATAGACGTCACAGGCCTCAGTTTCTGAACTTGTGATGCAAATTTCGGGTGTGAGTTTGAGTGCCGAGTCGCGAGTTTTGGCTTGTGCTGAACTTTGGCCCATCAAGCCGAGGCTTAGACCTATAAAGCAAAGCAAGCTTAACTGAGGCAGTGTCACTAACGTTAGAACCTATAGGCAGCGCCGATAAAGTAGGTGCTGCTATAGTCTTGGTCTAACAAGGGACTGGCGGCAATCTCATCGGCAATTAGAGTGTAACGAACTGCCAACAGTAGATCCCAATTGTCAGTTAATATGTAACGGGCCGTCATTTCCGCACCTTTATCCCAACCTGATTTTGCTTGATATTTTTCGCTCCAATAGGCGTTTTCACTGGGTCTAACGCTGTAATAATAATCCACTACGGCTTGGCTCTTCCAATCAAATACCAGCGCAAACTCAAAAATGAAACGATCGTAATCCCAGCCATAGGTCCATTTTATTTGTGCTTCTGAACCTTGATGCACATTAAACATATCATGGGTGTACGCCAATCGAATAATGCCGAGCCGCGTATAGATGAATGCTTCGGCACCGCCAAGTAAGGTGAAGTTCCGAGTCTCTAAGGAATTAAACTCAGGCTCGGGCTCAGTCGACAAAGTCATACTATTTATGGCTTTGGCTTCAACTTGAGTACCACGATTCAAAAAGATATTTGATGGGTCCCATTGATAGAAGTAGGCTCTATCTAAGCTATAACTTGTTACTAAGTTAATTGTAAAGCTTTCTTGCTCGGCTAAGGTATAACCTAAATTACCATTGTCGAAGAACCAGTGTTCGCCGTAATAGGCCACAGTTGGAATAAAGAACAATGGAATATCGTCAAAATCCCTGAGTGGATTGCTTTTTTGTCCCCAGCCTATGGCGATGCCTAGATCCCAGTTGTTCATCTCAATACATTGATTTTCTGGTGCACAGGCTTCTTTCGCCATTCCGATTGCAGGCAAAATACTTAAACTTGTAATGAGGACAAAAAGAATACGATACATGATTTAACGATTAAGGGCTGAGGTTAACAATACAGGAAAACAGATTAGCATTTTATGCTCAATTCAACAGTGGTTTCATTCACGCAGATGCAAAATGATACAGCTATCAATTAAATAATAAATTTATGGATTGCACAATATGTTGATAGTCATGCTAAAAGCTTATCTTGGCAGCTTTCGTACGGTTAATTGTGGATGTTAAATTTTGTGTTTTATAAGTTTCGAGTGTAACTGAAATGATGTTAATTATGATGTAAAAGCTGTGTTGCTTGGAAATAATAATGCCATTCGCAAGTGTGAATGGCACAGACTGAAGCCGAATAACCTACTTTGCGGTAATAACACAGAGATTAGAATGAAGATTAATAGACCTCAGTAACTGACTTGTAGCCCATTTCTGTCAATTGATCGTTTACACAATCAAGCACATATTGTTTTAGCTCAGCATTTTCGACTTGATCTTCAGAGGCCATCTGCTGGCACACTTCTTTCAGCTGAGCGAGATCGGCTGCTGGTGCAGGCGGTAAAGAGGAGTCGTCAGCAAAGGAAGTGAAACTTACTAATGCCAATAGAGTAAAAACAGCTGATAACTTATTCATTTTATTTCCTTTAGTTATGTATTGCCAACCACAGATTAAGAAGCATTCTCTTAATACCACTGTGCCAACATCAGCAATTTATCACTGCTATTCTGTTTTAGATATAAATAATTTTCACCTTTCTTGATTAAGGTTTTTTACCTTGTTTTCCCTTGATTCGCTTCAAGTAAATGGGCTGGCTGAGTGTACTTTATTTGCTCTAGTTTGATTCATTCTCAGCATCTTTTGCTGCTTGAGTTAGGCTCACTGCATGCTCTGAACTCATGCGTGCTAAGTTGGCTCTTCTGAACTTGTGTTTGAAATTTATTGATGAAACTCTGCACTAAACTTATGCGCTTAATTGTGTGTACAGTAGAACTTGGATTTCTTTCAAAAGTGCTGCTTACATCACTTTAAGGACTTATTTGCGATAAAGTGCATTATTATCACTGTTTATGGTCGATTTTTAATGAAGGTTTAATCGCCGCTGTTAACTGAATTATGCGGTAGTTATAAGAAGTCATATAAAATGAGATATGACGCATGTTGTAGGCCGTTTTTTTCTAGAATATTGAATTAAAAAGAATTAATTTTTATGTGTTTTTTAGTTTAAATTTTATTTTACAGTTTGTTATTTTAACTTTATGTTTTTATTGTTTATTTTTATGTGTTCGTTTGTTTTTGATGATTACATTGCTAAGATTATAGCTATCCTCTAGAATGCGCCGCTCTCGCAGGTGCGCGTGCATAAGATTAATGGCAAATGCTATTGATTTTTATTGAATTATTGATTTTTCTCTAGGGGAACTCTGTGTCTACAAAACTGGCTAATCCAGCGCCATTAGGTTTAATGGGCTTTGGTATGACAACAATTTTGTTAAACATTCATAATGCGGGATATTTCCCTATTGATTCTATGATCTTAGCCATGGGGATTTTTTACGGTGGCATTGGTCAAGTGATTGTGGGGATTATGTGTTTCATGCGCGGCGATACTTTCGGTACGACGGCATTTACCTCATACGGTTTGTTTTGGTTAACGCTAGTGGGCCTCATTTTAATGCCTAATGCTGGCATTGCGGCGAGTCCAACGTATTTTATGGGCTGGTATTTAACGCTTTGGGGCATATTCACGGCATTTATGTTTGTGGGTTCTTTGCGTTATCCAAGAGCCAAACAGTTTGTGTTTGCTTCTTTAACTATCTTATTTTTTCTGCTGGCGGCGCGTGATTTTACGGGTAGCGCCTTGATTGGCACTATTGCGGGCTTTGAAGGGATACTTTGCGGTGCGAGTGCGATTTATTTTGCGATGGCGCAGGTGCTTAATAATGAGTATGGCCGTACGATTTTACCGGTGGGTGAATTGAAAAAGTAACGATTCAGCAATGCAGAGTTGTAAAAAAGGCTGATGAAGATCAGCCTTTTTATGGGTGTTTTTAGCTGTATTACATTTTAGTTTTAATATAGGCCACAGCTGCTTCATCTAAGCTACGGAGAGAAACATAACTCGTGCCTGCTTTGTGGGTGATCAAGAAGCCTTTTTCAGTTTCTTTAATCCGGTAAATGTCGGTCCATAAAATTTGGCTGGTCACAGACATGGATTGAGTATGAATCCCTTGCCCATCAATAGTGAGTGTGACCTCATTGCTGGCCGCTTTACTCATCATCTGACGCATCAACCACCATGCTTTGTGATACTTCACATTGAGCGCTTCGATAACACCTAACCCAACAAAAAAGTAAGCTAAATAAAGGCTAATATCGGTGAAAATAAGCGCGATACCTATCAGTGTTAATCCAATGGCTTTGTAGTAAGGTTTGAGCGTGGGATCTGGTACCACTGATTGCGTATAGCATTCATCGAAATGGGCTTTATCTAAAATATACGTTGTGGAATATGAATAGGGCGTTGGCATCATGTCATCTAATTGAGGTGGCACTTAATGCGGGTTAGTGTAGCGATTACAGTGATGAAAGTAACTAACCTTGCTATTGCAAGCATGAATTAGCACTTTGGTGTTTTCAAATTCGACGTTCAAACCCGCTCGTTAATACAGGTCAAGATATGAGTTGGACAGAAATACGGCAACGGCTATATTAGTCTTGCCGTAAGCATTGTTCGATTTTCGTGATTTGACACAAGGAGTGCAAACATCATGGCCTTAGTCCCCAAAGATTTTGTAAATTACAAATCAACGCCGGTTTTCAACCATGACAACGTCCCTAAAATGTTGCTTCATATGCACAATACTAAGGCTGGCGTGTATGGGCAAATCCAAGTGTTGGCGGGCAGCTTAAAGTTTTACGGCTTTACGGGTAGCAGGGGCGAGTTAGATAAAGAAATTATTATTCGCGCAGGTGAAACCGCCATTTCACATCCTGAATATTGGCATAAAGTGGAGCTACTGACCGAAGATACTCAGTTTAGACTCCACTTTTATGCCCATAAGGATTCGGCCATAGTGGCGCAGCAACAATCCGAGCGAAGCGAATAGCACCTAGCACCTAACACTCAGTCCAATTCGCGCGGTTAGCAGCTGCTGGCAACTTCTCGCTAATAACCGATTTACGCTAATAGCAAATGGCACTAATAGCGATTTCGTTCCTTTGGAATATCAGTTAAATACTCCACAAATTCCACTTCAAAGCCATGGGCATCGAAGAAGTAAATATTGCGTCGATAGGGATCATCCATGCCATCTTTGGCAATAGGAAAACCTGCTTGGGTCAGTCTTGCTATCACAGCATCTAAGTTGTCGGTCACAAAGGCAAAATGCGCCAGTCCAATTTGATGACCAGCCAAATCGCGGTTTTCACCTTCACCATTGTCACTAAAAGCAATGTATTGATAATCATCGCCAAAATGAATCCAATTACGGGGTTTGCCGTACCAAGTGCCTTTATCGCCACCGCGAACACGCCAATGGGGGAAAGCCGCTTGATAAAAGCGCAGTGCTGCGGGGATGTCGTCTACCACTAAATTGATATGCTCTAAATGAATCATAATGCGTTCCTTGTAATGATTTTAGTCTGTTGCTGGTGGTTAAAATCTCAAGCCGCTTACATACCGTAACAGTATTCCTGCTGTTTTGGGTACGCTTGATTGGCATGTTGTTCACGAATGGGGGCTAATGCTTGGGCGTATTGATGCAGCATATATAAGCTGTATTGCACTCTTTCCCTAAGCGCGATATCGCGGGCACTCTCAGGGATGGCATTGAGTACATGGCTGACATTGCGGATGATTAAGTGATCGGGTATGGGCACTAATTTATTGTTTTTAAGGGCATTCATCTTCACTTCAACGATAGGGTAGGTACCGCTAATACCATCCGATATTGAAACTAATAAGGCGGGTTTATGGGCGGTTTCTTCGCGAGTACACATCAACAAAAAGTTCTTCAGTAATGGTGATGCCATGCCGCCCCATTCCGGGGTGATCAGCACTAGCGCATCGGCTTCATCGACTCTGTGTTCTATTTCGGGCCAGTGTTCACCTTTGTTGTCTTCTTCTCCATCCCAAAAGGGCAGATTAAACAGGCATAGTTCTAAGTGATGTATCGTGTCGTAACCCATGTTGTGGGGAGATGAGAAACTGCTTTCCGCGATATAACGACCGACTTTAGCACTTTGTGAATCGGGTCTTTGGCTGGTGCTGATGATGAGTAATTTCATTAAGTAAACCTATTTGTTTATAAATTATTTGTAAGGTAATTGCTTTATTTAATATTGTAAAGGATAAAGTAAATAAAAAAGTTTATTTAATCTGTTAAAGCAGCGGAGATTGGGAGATAATGCTTCGGCTGAAATCGGGGAGACTCAATGAAAACTACTGATAAGATTATTCAATTACTCAAGTTGCATGGCCCGCTTACTGCTAAAACCTTAGCGGAGGAATTGGCGTTAACGACTATGGGGGTGCGTCAACATCTGCAAGCTTTGGAAGATATGGGCGATGTGGATATTGAGGATCGAGTTGAAGGCCGCGGTCGCCCAACACGTTACTGGGGATTGACTGAACAAAGCCGTACTCACTTTGCCGATCGCCATGAGGAATTGACGGTACAGCTGATTGACTCGGTAAAAATGATCTTTGGCGACCAAGGCTTGGATAAGCTTATCGGTCACAGGGAGCAAAGTGCGTTAGTCCAATATCGTGCGGCAATGGAAGGTGCTACTGATATTCCGACACGTTTGGCCATACTTGCGAAATTACGCTCGAACGAAGGTTATATGGCGACCATGGAACACATCGATGGCGTGTATTTTTTACTCGAAAATCATTGTCCAATCTGCGCCGCAGCGACTAAATGTTTAAACTTTTGCCGCTCAGAGTTGCAACTTTTCCAGCAGTTATTCGCTGATATTGCCGTGGTGAGCCGCGAAGAACATATCATCGAAGGTGCTCGCCGCTGTGCATATAAGATTGAGGCAATTAAAGTTGCGACGATAGCCTAGTAGTGTACTTAAGTTGCTCGTTTGAGGCGTTTTATCTGTGGGATAAAACGTTACTGAACGCTAACACTATATATTAAGCATTCGTTCTGGGCTTAAACCTCGGAGCTTAGGGCTTATCAGGTTCGTGATAGGCCAATAAGGTTTCGAAACGAGGATGCCCTTTAAGTTGTGAGAAATCAGCTTCATCCAACGCTAGCTCTTTGAAGGATGCGCTGTTATGGATAGCGCGTTCCAAATCAGAAATTGCTCTATCTTCAACACCTAAACACGCAAAAGCGCAGGCTCTTTGATAAAAAGCATGGGCGTTAGTCGGGTCAACCTCTAAAACACGATTACATAGGCTTTGTGCCCAATTAAATTCGCGCATTTCCATTGCTGCATCGGCCTTGTAGGTCAGCGCTTCCAAGTCTCCAGGTCGAATCGTGAGGATTTCATCGTAGACTTCAATTTTTTGTTCGGGTGTCTGGGCACTTTGGGCGCGTAGCCACAGATTATGAATTTCATTAATCACTTCTATTTCACGATTATTATCCGTGATAGTACGACTCTTATGCTTGAGTTCTTGCTCGAGTAATTTGAACTTTTCTTCGTATTGTTCGGCAATACTCTGCAGCTGATTCGCGGCCAGTTTGGCGGTATGTGTCTTGATTTCCCGTAGGGATTGCCAGCCGATAAAGGCAACTAAAGAGGCGACGCCGGCGATCATATAAAAGAAGTAAGTGACAGTGACATTGGCGTAATTCATCGACTTGTCGGCAACGGCCAGTTCGCGATCTGTGATATCTATGGTGAGGCGCCGCTCAAGATCCTGTTGATCGTATCTGAGGGATTTGAGTTCATCGAAGACGTAGCGCTCTATCAGCGGTTTATCATGGATGGCGAAAGGTTGAGGCGCTTCAGGGGGATTTACTGCATCGCTCGCTTGAGTGAAGAATGAGCTCGCGAGTATCACTAAAAACAAGGCTAAAAATAGCAGGTTCGAACGTATCATAACGGGACTTGCAGATAAGTTTTTGATGCGGTAACCACTCACAATAAGATGAATTGAACGCCTAGCTTAACAAATTTTGCCTAGTTTGATCTAATTTTGCTCTAAATAACCTCTGTGATGCTTACTGTATTGGCTCGCTATGACCTGAACTCGCATCCTGCTAGAATGGCTATCCCATTCATATTTCGTCATTTGTGGTGTTATGCAGTCTAAGCGCGGCCGACTCGATCGTTATCTTTGTACCCAGTTACACACTCACCGTAAAGCGGTGCGTGAACTGTTACTCTTGGGCCGAGTTCGTGTCGATGGATTGATAGTGAAGGACATGGATAGGCAAGTGGATGAGTTTTCTCACATCCAACTCGATGGGCAAATATTACAGGCCAACACGCCAGTTTATTTGATGTTGCATAAGCCGATTGGCGTGGTGAGCGCGACTAAAGATACTCAGCATAAAACCGTGATTGATTTGCTCGATTGCGAAGCCCGTGATGAGTTACATATCGCGGGTAGACTAGATTTAAATTCTTCGGGTTTATTATTACTGACCAATGACAGCCGCTGGTCTGATGCACTAATGTCACCAACGCATAAGGTCGATAAAGTGTATCGCGTCACCTTAGCTAATCCCTTAACTGAAGAATATATCGCCGCATTTGCCGAAGGTATGTATTTCAGCTTTGAAGATATAATGACTCAGCCCGCTAAATTGGTGATCCTTGCTGATCATGTTGCTGAAGTGACTTTAAAGGAAGGTAAGTACCATCAAATTAAGCGGATGTTTGGTCGCTTTCGAAACCCAGTTGTTGGTCTACATAGATTATCAATAGGTGATATTGTGTTGGATGAAGCTCTGGCATCAGGCGAAAGTCGTATGCTGACTGCCGCAGAAGTGGCTTGTATCCGCTGCAAACCGGTAGCTTAGAGACATAGGGTAATTCAATTTATCAGCCATTATTCTGCGTATTCTAAATCTAAAAATGGACTTGAGAGTCAAGTATCCCAAGCCCGTGACATGGGATTAGAGATCGGCGTGGGGGCCGAATACTTCATAGTGCATGTTTTCAGCTGAGACACCCAGAGCGAGTAATTGTTGCTTGATGGCTGACATGAATCCAATAGGCCCGCAGAAATAGTAACGTGCATGGGGAAGCAGTTGATCTGCGACTTTGCTTAATTCCATTTGTCCTTCAAAATCATAATCTGTACCCACCACATCGGTTGAACTCGGCTTGCGATACCAAACATGGCTCTTCAGATTATGATGTTGCTGGCGCTTGGTGTGAATAGCCTGTTTGAAACCATGTACATCACCTTGCTCACAGGCATGTAGCCAAGTAATAGCACTTGGATGTTGCAACTTGATCAATTGATTCAACATGCTTTTCATCGGTGTTTGACCCACTCCTGCCGAAATGAGCACGACGGGGATGTCCGCCCCAACTTCTAAGATAAAATCTCCCGCCGGCGGCATAACTGCAATTTTGTCACCGATATGCATGGTATCGTGTAGCAGATTAGATACTTGGCCCCCTAATTCACGTTTCACACTGATGCGGTAGCTGTTGCCATTCGGTGCATCGGATAGGGAATATTGGCGGATTTCTTCATATGCTAAATTGGGATGTTTTAGTTTCAAACTTAAATACTGACCGGGAATGAAATCTTTAACTGGCTTACCATCTTCGGGCGTCAATATGAAGGAGGTAATGACTGTGGACTCAGTCTTTTTCGCGCTAATGATAAACTGACGCTCACCCACCCAACCGCCATCTTGTTCTGCATGTTCCTGATAAATTTGAGCTTCTCGTTGAATAAATATATCTGCTAAAAATCCATAGGCCTGCGCCCAAGCTTCTAATACTTCTTCTGTTACTGCATCGCCGCCTAACTCTTTAAGGGTGGCCAATAAGTGGCTGCCGACGATCGCATATTGCTCAGGCTTGATCAGAAAGCCTGTATGTTTTTGGGCAATGCGCTCGACAGTCGAACTTAGCACCGCTAAGTTTTCAATATTTTTAGCATAAGCCGCGACGGCGTTGAACAGGGCAACAGGCTGGCCACCAGAATGCTGGTGTGCCAAGTTAAATACATCTTTTAGTTCAGGATTATGTTTGAACATACGTTCATAAAAATGGGTCGTCAGCGCAGGGCCTGCGGATTCGAGTAAGGGGATAGTGCTCTTGATAACTTGGATTGTACGGCTGTCCAACATGAAAATCCTTAACGTGTAAATATTATGAATGTTAAATAAGTTTAAAGATCTATTTGATTTGGATCAATAGTGATTATCGCAATTCGTGCTACCGATAAGCGTGATTAAGGTCATTTGAAGTGCTTTATCAAAGCGGGTACGAGATAGGGGAATGATAAATAAATTTATTATTTCAATATATTACAGATTATTTAAGGGAGGTTAACTGCAACAGCAAAGCTTATTGCAGTCATGGTGTGGTTTTTTGACTTAGAGTTTAAATGCACTCACTTGATTGCGCATGCTGTTGGCGAGTTTAGTTAAATTAACCACAGATTCACTTAATTCAGCCGCCGATGCGGTGGAATGTTCGGCAATATCGCTGATGGCAATAATACTGCGATTAATGCTTTCGGCAACGCTACTTTGTTCTTCGGCAGCGGTCGCAATATGAGTATTAAGTTCTGTGATGCTATCTACTGAGGAGACGATTTCTTTCAGTGCTTGGCCTGCTTGATTCGCTTTATCATTAGCATCATCTACTTGATTTATACCTATTTCCATAGCGTTAACTGCTTCTTTAACGCCTTGTTGTAGTGTGGCAATCATGGCCTCAATTTCTTGGGTAGACTTTTGGGTGCGCTGCGCAAGGGTCCGCACTTCATCCGCAACGACTGCAAAGCCGCGGCCTTGTTCCCCCGCGCGGGCCGCTTCAATGGCGGCATTTAATGCCAATAGATTGGTTTGCTCGGCAATGCTTTTTATCACATCGAGTACGCGGCCGATATTTTGGCTCTCATTAGACAGAAATCCAATGACTTGTGCCGTTTTTTGAATTTGATCAGATAATTGCGACATACTGCTAATCGATTGCATTACAATATTATTGCCATTGGCGGCATAGGTATCGGCATCTTTGGCTGAATCTGCCGCCGCAGATGCGCTTTGGGCGACTTCTGCGACCGTTGCCGTCATCTCATTCATGGCCGTTGCAGTTTGCTCCGTTTCGGCTTGCTGCTGTTGCATACGTTTATTGGTTGCCTGCGTGAAGCTACTTAACTCATTTGCTGAACTATTAACGGTATTTGCCGCTTCGGCAATCGAATGAAGAATGCCCCGCAAGTGTTCAATAACTTGGGTGAGGCTAGTGGATATTTGTCCTAGCTCATCGTGATTAAAAGTAGTGAATTTGACGGTAAGATCTGAGTCTTGATGGATCAGCTTAAGTTTACTGAGAATGTCATTAATAGGGTTCATCACGCTGCGATTGACCCAGAGCCCAATCACAATACTGATAATCATGGCGGCACAGGCTAATGCTACAAAAATAGTGATTGAAGATTGGTAAATGGCATTCACACGATCTTTTTCTTCGCCTGCCACGCGAATTTGCAGTGCAATCAGTTCAGATATTTGGTTACTGATGGGGTCTATTACTTGGTAAAGCGGCAGGATATTGGCCGATAATTGGCTTGATACATCACCATTTAATCCTCTTAAGCGTGAGACCAGAGTGTCAATCTGTTGATTCGCGGGTGAGAACAGCACTTCGGCTTGTTTTACGAGTCGGGATTCTTCTGAGGTAAGTTCAGTGGCTAAGTATTTTTGCCAATGCTGGGTAATGGTAGATTTGGCACTGTCTAGCGCTTCAGCTGCTTGGGAGGCGGTGAAACCACCCGCGTTCGCCTTATTGACCGCATCGATAACATCGACCGCGTACTTATCAGCAATCACTTTTAAATCGTCTAGTGGCACAACTCTATCGCCATAGATACGTTCAACACCCGATTCAATTTTACCCATCATATTAATGGCGAGAAAACCAATCGTCATTAGCATTAAAAGGGGAACCAGAATGCCGATAAACATTTTTTGTTTTATTTGTAAACCGTTCATATGGATAGCCTCAGTGAACTAAAGAGTCCTTTAGGCAGAACTCTATCTATCCCTATGATGAGTCTGTAACAATAGGTATAGCAAATCTGAGGAAAGAGGGGAGAGTTACAGAAAATTTATTTTGCTTTAGATACAAAAAAACCTCGCTTGGCGAGGTTTAAATGTTGGTACAGATGAGAGGACTTGAACCTCCACGCCCTTGCGAGCACCAGCACCTGAAGCTGGCGTGTCTACCAATTCCACCACATCTGCATGGCTATTCGATATTTCATCGAATTGACAATCTTAACACTGTGAATCTTAACTTTTGAACTGCAATTTGGTACAGGTGAGAGGACTTGAACCTCCACGCCCTTGCGAGCACCAGCACCTGAAGCTGGCGTGTCTACCAATTCCACCACACCTGCACTGTATCTATCGCAGTTCTCTAACATAAGTCGCTATCGCAACCCATTTAAAGATGGTGCCCGAACCCGGAATCGAACCAGGGACACGAGGATTTTCAATCCTCTGCTCTACCGACTGAGCTATTCGGGCGACGGGCGCAATTTAAAGGCTTTTCGGGTTTTGAGTCAATAGATTTTTACTAAATAACGGAAAAAGTGACTCAGTTGGATAAGATTTACACGAAAGTGTCATTTGTGTTGGTATTGAGGATGTAAAAATAGCCAAACCACTATCCACACTGAGAACTTAGCGTTATCTATTTATGGCTTATTAGGGTCACCAAGCAAAAAATGCCCCTATTAAAGGGGCATTCTCGGTTAGTTTGATAAGATTTCATTGTTTGGGAAGTTAGCTTGCATTACCATGAGCACGTTTTGCTTCAGCTTGCTCTGACCTAATTCGCCATAAGCTTCTATCATTATCTCTAATGCCCGTTCATTTGAAGGGGTGCCAGGGTATGTTTCCATTACAGATTGTGCTCGGATTGCTGCGGCGCTCCATGCATTCATCTTGAGATAATACTCGGCAACTTGAATTGAATATTTTGCTAAGCGATTCTTCAACGCTAACATGCGTTTTTGCGCATCGGCGGCATATTTGCTGTTAGGGTAGGTTTTGATAAGACGATCAAAATCTTTGAAAGCATCTTGAGCATTTTTAGGGTCACGATCGGTTCGGTCGATATTAAGCATGTCGTGGAACATGTAATTGTCGGCTTGCATGTTCACTAAACCGCGCATATAGAACACATAGTCTACATCTGGGTGAGTTGGATTAAGACGGATAAATCTGTCTATGTTCGCAATACCAGAAGCGACATCGTCCATTTTATAGTAAGCATATATCAGGTCTAACTGGACTTGAGTTTTGTGAGGTCCGAAGGGGAAGCGTGAGTCTAACGCTTCCAAAGAACGGACAGCTTTAGAGTAATTGCCAAGCTCCATAGAGGTTCTTGCCTGAGTATAAAGTACATCAGGTGACGTTTTGGCGGCAATATCGTTATCATCAGGGCTGCTGCTACAGGCTGATAACGCTAGTGAAAATAGGACTAAGGTAACGCCTTTGGAAAATTTATACATACTTGAATTCAATTCTTTTTAAGTTGTAGTTAAGAATTTTTCCATTTCACTATAAAATAGAAAACATCCGATTGTAACAGATAGCACACATTTTTTGACCCCTAAATGGGGATACGGTTCCTATGACACAAGAGATTAATCTAAAAAGCGAGATTTCGGCAACACAAACTGGACTGAGATTAGATCAGGCCCTAGCAGAGTTGTTCCCAGATTACTCGCGCACGCGCATCAAGGAATGGATCCTATCTGATGCAGTTCATGTTGACGGCGTTGTCGTTAATAAGCCCCGAGAGAAAGTTTATGAGCTGCAACAGATACTCATAGATGCCACTCTTGAAGAAGAAGTTCACGCAGCGGCACAGGCCATTGATCTGGATATCGTCTATGAAGATGACGACATTATTGTGATCAACAAGCAAGCGGGACTCGTGGTTCACCCTGGTGCTGGCAATGCCGATGGCACTTTGATGAATGCACTATTGCACCATTGTCCCGATATTGAGCATGTACCACGTGCTGGTATTGTGCACCGTCTGGACAAGGATACTACAGGTTTAATGGTTGTAGCCAAAACCGTTGAAGCGCAAACCCATTTAGTTGCCGCCTTGCAGGCCCGTGAAATCACTCGTGAATACGAAGCGATTGTGATGGGGACTATGACAGGTGGCGGTACTGTTGATGAGCCGATTGGTCGTCATCCAACGAAACGTACTCATATGGCGGTGCATCACTCAGGTAAACCTGCTGTGACGCATTATCGTGTGGCGGAAAAATTCCGTAACCACACTCGTCTAAGATTGCGCCTTGAATCGGGTCGTACTCACCAAATTCGTGTGCACATGGAATACATAGGCCACGTATTAGTGGGCGATCCTGTGTATGGTGGTCGTCCAAAACCGCCGAAATGGGCCAGCCCAGAGTTTTTTGATATTCTGAAAAACTTCAAGCGCCAAGCTCTGCACGCTGTGCGTCTTGAATTAGCGCACCCTGTGAGTTGTGAAATCATGAGCTGGCACGCGCCAATTCCTGAAGACATGGTGATTTTGACGAAAGCACTGCGTCAAGACACAGTCGAGCATCCTATCGAGTATTTGTAAGTGTTTAATCACGATTGGCCTGTTCCCGCTAATGTTGGCATCGCTATGACAAATCGTCATGGCGGTGTGAGCGTGCATCCCTATGACAGTTTGAATCTTGGACTGCATGTCGGTGATGCGTCAGAGCTGGTGATGGCTAATCGTGAATTACTCTGCAAACAATTAGCGTTAACCGCTGAGCCTGTCTGGCTCGAGCAAGTGCATGGTACTCATGTGCTTAATTTAGATGCGCTGAGCTTAGCTCCTGCTGTGGATACACAGATTGCTGATGCCTGTTACAGCCGAACCGCGAGCCTAGTTTGCGCTATAATGACTGCCGATTGTTTACCTGTGTTGTTGTGTAATCAAGCAGGAACCGAAGTGGCTGCAGCCCATGCCGGTTGGCGTGGTTTATGTGATGGCGTGATTGAGGCCACCGCGGCGCAGTTTAGTTCACCTATGGATGAGTTGATTGCCTACCTCGGCCCGGCTATTGGTCCACAAAAATTTGAAGTCGGTGTTGAAGTACAGCAAGCCTTTTGTACTTTACATCCGCAGTCGGCAGCGTGTTTTATTCCAAGTGGTAACAAGTATCTTGCCGATATTATTGGCTTGGCTAAATTACGCTTGAGTTTACTCGGTATAAACCATATTTATAGCGCAGATATCTGCACAGTCAGCGACACGGATTACTTCTCTTATCGTCGCGATAAGGTGACGGGACGCATGGCTTCATTGATCTGGCTTAAGTCTTAAGCTAATTCCCCTACAGTTTGTATTTATTTGCGCGTTATTCTCTTGAATTTGGCTAAATAGCCCCCATCTTTTAACTAACGAAATGTAATACCAATCCTATTTAGATCTCTCCATTAGCGGTACTGATTTTAAAGCCACTAAATTGGCAAGATGTCTTATGGATTGGCATATCTCTACTATATGAGTGTTAGGAGGCTGTATGCGACTCGATCGTATGACCAATAAATTTCAGCTTGCCATCTCTGATGCCCAGTCACTCGCACTTGGGCGTGATCATCAGTTTATTGAACCGCTGCATTTGATGATGGCATTGTTGAACCAAGATTCAGGTTCAATCCATCCCTTATTGACCCAAGCTGGCATTCGAGTGAGTGCGCTGCGATCGCTCTTGAGTCAAGAGCTGGAACGCTTACCTCAAGTCGAAGGTACGGGCGGCGATGTGCAATTATCCCAAGGTTTAATCCGTTTATTAAATCTGTGCGATAAATTGGCGCAAAAGCGTAAAGACAAATATATTTCTAGCGAATTATTTGTATTAGCTGCGTTAGAAGGTGCCGATGCCCTTGCGCAAGCGTTGAAAAAAGCCGGCGCGACCAAAGAGTTGATGGAGCAAACCATTGAACAAATGCGTGGCGGCCAAAAAGTGGATGATCCGAACGCTGAAGATCAACGCCAAGCGTTGAAGAAGTTTACTATCGATCTGACCGAGCGAGCTGAACAAGGCAAGTTAGATCCTGTGATCGGCCGTGACGATGAAATTCGCCGTACGATCCAAGTGTTACAACGTCGCAGTAAAAACAACCCCGTCCTTATCGGTGAACCGGGTGTGGGTAAAACGGCGATTGTTGAAGGACTTGCCCAGCGTATCGTTAATGGTGAAGTCCCCGAGGGAATTAAAAATAAGCGTGTCTTATCCCTCGATATGGGCTCATTGATTGCGGGCGCTAAATATCGCGGTGAGTTCGAAGAACGTTTAAAAGCGGTATTGAATGAGTTAGCGCAGGAAGAAGGTCAAGTGATCCTCTTCATCGACGAACTGCATACTATGGTCGGCGCCGGTAAAGGTGAAGGCGCAATGGATGCGGGGAACATGCTCAAACCTGCGTTAGCACGTGGTGACTTGCACTGTGTGGGTGCGACAACGCTCGATGAGTATCGTCAGTATATTGAAAAAGATGCGGCGCTTGAACGTCGTTTCCAAAAAGTGCTGGTGGATGAGCCAAGCGTTGAAGACACCATTGCCATTTTGCGTGGACTGAAAGAACGTTATGAGCTGCATCACCATGTGGAAATTACCGATCCGGCGATTGTGGCGGCAGCGACCATGTCGCACCGCTATGTGTCGGACCGTAAGTTACCCGATAAAGCGATCGATTTGATCGATGAAGCGGCATCGAGTATCCGTATGCAAATGGACTCAAAACCTGAGTCACTCGACAGGCTCGAACGTCGTGCTATCCAGCTCAAACTGGAGGAGCAGGCGTTAGCCAAAGAAAATGATGAGGCGAGTCGTCGCAGGCTTGACCATCTGCAAGAGGAATTACGTGACGTTGAAGCGAAAGCTTCAGAGTTGAACGAAATCTGGCGTACTGAAAAAGCCGCATTAGCGGGCACTCAGCACATAAAAGCCGATCTCGAACAGGCTCGAATGGACTTAGAAGTGGCGCGTCGTGCGGGTGATTTAACTCGGATGTCTGAGCTGCAATACGGTCGTATACCTGAACTTGAAAAACAGCTCGATTTGGCATCGCAAGCCGAAATGCAGGACATGACGTTATTGCGTAACAAGGTTACTGAGTTCGAAATCGCCGAAGTATTGTCGAAAGCGACGGGAATACCCGTATCGAAAATGCTTGAAGGCGAGCGCGAAAAATTACTGCAAATGGAAGTGGCACTGCATGAACGAGTGATCGGTCAAAACGAAGCCGTCGATGCGGTCGCGAATGCGATTCGTCGTAGCCGCGCGGGTCTGGCGGATCCAAATCGCCCGATTGGCTCGTTCCTGTTCTTAGGCCCAACGGGTGTAGGTAAAACTGAGCTGTGTAAATCACTGGCGAGGTTCTTATTTGATACCGAATCGGCCTTAGTGCGGATTGATATGTCTGAGTTTATGGAGAAACACTCAGTATCGCGTTTAGTGGGTGCGCCTCCAGGATACGTAGGTTATGAAGAGGGCGGTTACTTAACAGAAGCCGTTCGTCGCAAACCTTATTCAGTGATATTGCTCGACGAAGTCGAGAAAGCGCATCCCGATGTGTTTAACATTTTACTGCAAGTGCTTGATGATGGACGCTTAACCGATGGTCAAGGTCGTACTGTCGATTTTAGAAATACAGTGATCATCATGACCTCGAACTTAGGCTCCGACATTATCCAAGAAGGATTTGGTCAAGTGACCTATGCAGAGATGAAAGCGGCGGTAATGAATGTGGTCACTCACAGTTTCAGACCCGAGTTTTTAAACCGTATCGATGAATCTGTGGTGTTCCATCCATTGGATGCTGCCAATATCAAGCGTATTGCTTCGATACAAATTGCTTCCTTACGCCAACGTTTGGCTGAAAAGGACTATACATTGGAGATCACCGACGACGCATTATCACTGATTGCGGAAATTGGTTTCGATCCTGTGTATGGTGCAAGACCGTTGAAACGGGCATTGCAGCAAGAAGTCGAAAACCCGCTGGCGCAGAAATTACTGCGTGGTGACTTGTTACCGGGTAAACCGATCAAGGTCAGCTGTGCGGGTGGCGAGTTAGTGTTCGAGCAATAACCCGTAGCTAGTAATTTAGTGTGTTGTTTGAATGCGATACGTTAACAGCAAGCTTGAAGTTGAATACGTTGAAATAGGCGAACTGCAATAAGCGTTCTTGAATGAACGAGCTTGAAATAAACTATCTTGCAATAAGAGATAGCGCTGTTTTAGTCAGTATCGCTCCCGCTTCAAGCACTAAAACGAAAGGAGCCGAGTTTTTAACTCGGCTCCTTTTTTATTGCATTAGCGTTAATCGTTGTTCATTAATGTAGTGGCATAGTAAATTTGGTTACTTCTTATCACAGAAGAGTTTGATTCTTTCCTGCTGCTGGGCAATCGAGGCTTGGCGATCTTCTTCAGTCATAGCGACAGATTCACCCGAATCGGAAGTTTGGCGGATAAGCTTAGTGTGCGTTGTGAGTATTTCTAAATTGTGTTTTGCACTCTCACAAATGGATTTAGCCTGTTTGGCGTCTTTTTCTTTAATCAGTGCCGCTGACTTTTCTAATTCATTGGCTTCAGCAGTCGACTCAGCTTTCTTTATCGGCGCGATAAAACCGACTTTCGCCTGCTCTAAATCTTCACTGTAGAGTTTTGATGTTTTGATGCTTTCTTGTTGTGGGGCTTGCTGGCTGTAATGTGTCACCCCATTTTCATCGACCCAAGTATAGATAACGCCCGCAGAAACGGGGCCAATGAAAAGGCCGAGCCAGAGCCATCGATACAGTATTGTTCTGAACATGTTCACTTTTAACATCGAAATTATCCCTAACTGGTCTCTCATCGACATGATAATAAAATATGTTATCTTGAAAGCTAACTTCTCTTCACTGAACTAGCGTAATAAGTGTATGCAAAATTCTTCAAATCAAACAGTAAAGAATAAAGGTATCTATTTACTGCCTAATCTTTTTACGACAGCAGGATTGTTTTCTGGCTTTTATGCTGTGATAGCTTCCATGAATGCTAACTTTGAAGCTGCTGCAATAGCCATTTTTATTGCCATGATTTGTGATGGGCTCGATGGCCGAGTGGCAAGACTGACTAATACCCAAAGTGATTTTGGTGCCGAATACGACAGTATGGCGGATATGGTGTCCTTCGGAATGGCGCCAGCACTACTCGCCTACAATTGGGCATTAGCCGACTTAGGTAAAATTGGTTGGTTGGCGGCATTTATTTATTGTGCAGGTGCGGCACTCAGGCTCGCTCGATTTAATACGCAAGTTGGCGTTGCCGATAAGCGTTATTTTCAAGGTCTCGCCAGCCCGGCTGCCGCCGCTGTTATTGCTGGCAGTATTTGGCTTGGTAATCAATATAGTCTCGATGGAAGAAACATCAGTTGGATTGCGGCCCTTGTTACTGCAGCAACCGGTTTACTGATGGTCAGCAATTTCCGCTATCACTCCTTTAAAGAAATTGACTGGCGTGGCAAGGTTAACTTTATCGTGATCTTACTGGTCGTCGGTGTATTTGTGGTGGTGTCAGTTCAACCTGCATTGATCTTATGTGTCGGCTTCTACTTATATGCGATTTCAGGCCCAATCATTACGATTCGAACTGTGAGAAAACTCAAAGTCGCACATGTTATAGGAGATGATGTCGTGGCGAATGTCGAAACGGTTCCCTCGGCCCAAGCCGCTGCACAAACTCAAGTCGTTACAGATCTCGAGAAAGAGAAACAAGAAGAGCATAAATCTTAGGGCTCGTTCTTTTGAGCATTGCTTATCATTAGCTAGGTGTAAATAAGAGTAAGACATCACACAGGGCATAACGTTTTTAGAGGTTTGCTGATAGATATAGCGAAAAATAGCTATCAACTTCTGTTTATGCCCATTCAATCTATTAAAACTCCAGCAATAGGCTATTCCTTCTGCCAGACTTATCAACCCAAACAGCGATATTGCTCAGTATCGCAGTATATTTCTGCAGTTTGGTGGTTATTTATTCGCTTGGCGCAGATTGTTAAAAAAGCCCTTGCACAAAATCTTCTGCTGCCTATAATGCGCATCCACTGACACGGCAGACAGCGTTAAGCAGCCTGATGTGAAAGTTCATCAATGAGTTTATTGATTGATGAGTGTTAAGAAAGTTTGCAAAAACTCCTTGACGCGAAACGGGAAATGCGTAGAATACGCAGCCCTAGCCAACTGGAAGCGTTCGACGCTCAGTGTGGTACTCAAGTTCTCTTACGAATATTGAGTTGCTCTTTAACAAGATAAAACAAGAAATCTGTGTGGACACTCACAGGTGTTGAGTTAATCGAAACTGCTTAACCTTCGGGTTGGCAGTCAAAAATT